>NZ_JBEGFC010000001.1:602207-717645 GCF_040202405.1 Xanthomonas sp. WHRI 6106
CTTCTCCCATCGGGAGAAGGTGCCCGAAGGGCGGATGAGGGCGAGCCTGCAGGTGCATCAGCGGCTGGCGTCCCTTAGTTGATGGCCGAACGTGGCAGCCACTGCCCTCGCATTACCATGGACACACCCGGCGCGGTCTTGGTAATGATCGATCGCGCTCGGTACGGCAATGCATCAAGCACCGCTGCCATCTCGTGCCATCCGTACACGCCGGATCACATTGATACACTCCCCGCGTATCCGCTCACGCATTGCGGAGGATAATGGCGTCATCTCTTCGAAGACGGCCACCCCATGAGCGATGCCACCGACAGCCACCTCGTCCACGGTCGCCGCCAGCGCCCCGACGGTCCTTCGCCGATCGATGTGATCTCGGTGCAGTCGCAACTAGTCTACGGGCACGCCGGCAACAGCGCTGCGGTGCCGCCGTTGCGCGCGCTGGGGCTGCGTGTGGCCGAAGTGCCCACCACGCTGCTGAGCAACGCGCCGTTCTATGCGACCCTGCGCGGGCGCATCTTGCCAGCCAACTGGCTGGCGGATTTGTTGCTGGGCGCCACCGAACGCGGCCTGCCGCAGCGTGCACGCATGTTGGTGTCCGGCTATTTCGGCAGCCTGGCCAATGGCCAGGCCTTCGCCGACTGGCTGGAGCACACCCTGCCGCAGGCGCCGCAGCTGCGTTATTGCCTGGATCCGGTGATTGGCGACACGCACACCGGCCCTTATGTGGAACCCGGGCTGGAGCGCGTGTTCGCCGAGCGTTTGCTGCCGCACGCCTGGCTGGTGACGCCCAATGCCTTCGAACTGGGGCGTTTGACCGGCCTGCCCAGCCTGCAGCAAGACGATGCCATCGCCGCCGCACGTGCCTTGCTGGCACGCGGGCCGCAGTGGGTGCTCGCCCACAGTGTGGCCGGTGCAGCAGGCGAGCTGGTCACCCTGGCGGTCAGCACGGAGGCGGTCTATCGCTGGGCCAGCCCGCATCTGCCAGTGGACGTGGCCGGCACTGGCGATGTGCTGATGGCCTTGCTGATCGGCTTGTTGCTGCGCGATGTACCGTTCGAGCAGGCGGTGGGCCACGCGCTCAGTGGCGTGCACAGCGCACTGGAGGCGACCTTGGCGGCGGGGTACGAAGAGTTCGACGTGTTGGCCGCCGCGCCGACTGCGCTCGCGGCATCGCCGCGTTTTGCCGTCGAGCGCCTGGCATGATTCCCCAGCCGGTCGTCGGCATTGTCGGCATTGCCGGCGCGTACGGACGCTGGCTGGCGCAGTTCCTGCGCACCCGCATGCAGCTGGAAGTGATCGGCTTCGATCCTGCCGACAGTGGCGGCATCGACGAAGCCGCCCTGGCGCAGCGAGCGGACGTGCTGATTTTTTCCGCGCCCATTCGCCACACCGCCGCCTTGATCGAGCGCTATGTCGCGCTTGCCGGCGCGCGCGCGGCATCGCAGCTGTGGATGGATGTCACCTCGATCAAGCAGGCGCCGGTAGCGGCGATGCTGGCATCGCCGGCCGAGGTGGTCGGCCTGCATCCGATGACTGCGCCACCCAAGTCGCCCACGCTGAAGGGGCGGGTGATGGTGGTGTGCGAAGCGCGCCTGCAGCGCTGGACCACGTGGGTACAGGCCTTGTGCACGGCCCTGCAGGCCGAATGCGTCTACGCCACGCCCGAGCACCATGATCGGGTGATGGCGCTGGTGCAGGCGATGGTGCATGCCACCCATCTGGCGCAGGCCGGCACCTTGCGCGACTACGCGCCGCTGCTGGGCCAGTTGCAGGCCTTGATGCCGTATCGCTCGGCATCGTTCGAGCTGGACACGGCGGTGATCGCGCGCATTCTCTCGCTCAACCCCGCGATCTACGAAGACATCCAGTTCGGCAACCCGTACGTGGGCGAAATGCTCGACCGCTTGGTCCGGCAGCTGCAACAGCTGCGTGCACTCGTCGCGCAGGGCGACGATGCTGCACGCGCGCAGTTTCGGGCCCGGTTCCTGCACGACAACGCGCAGGCCCTGCAACACGACGCGTTGGCCGCGGGCAACTACACCTACGAACGGGTGGGCTATCTGCTGGCAGATCTCACCGAGCCATTGACCCTGAGCGTATACCTGCCGGAAGACCAGCCTGGCTCGCTGCGCGCGCTGTTGCATGTGTTTGAGCAGCATGGGGTGAATCTGTCGTCGATCCACTCCTCGCGTACGCCGGTGGGCGAGTTGCACTTCCGGATCGGCTTCGAGCCCGACAGCGACCGGGTGGGGCTGACCCAAGCCGCGAGCGAGATCGACCGCAGTGGCATCGGGCGCGTCCTGGAACGGTCGGATCGCGCCGGCGGTTGACGCACTGTCGGTTCATTGTCCGATGCTCGCGCGTTCACCGTAGCGCACTCGAGCGTACACATGGGCCGCGCAGTTGTTGCGTGCGTTAAGACAGTGGCTGCGCGAAGTACAGGAGGCCGCCAACGGTTCCATCCACACAGGGTGTGGATGAATGCTGCACAAGCATTGTGGATAAACGGGCGCAGCCCTTGCGCGGCAAGGGCTGCTGGTGGGCTGATCAAAAAATGATCAACGCCGTCTCAAGGCATAGAAAGCTGCAGCTCGCCGCCTTCGGTCACGAAGCGCTGGCCCTGCCGCTGCAGATGGCGGCCATCGGGTAGCTCATAACGTGGCGCGGCGTGCGTCTCGGATGCGGATGCGGATGCGTGCTCGTCGCGGAATTCGATGATGACGTACGGCTCGCCATCTGTACCAATCGCGGGAAATTGCCGGAAAGACATAGGCACCTCCGAAAGAGTCCAGGGTCGCAGTGCGGATCATCGGCCCGCACCACCAGCGTGTGCTGGCACGCCGAGCATGCATAGCCACGTGTTACCCAGGCGTCATTGCGCAATCCGGTGACAGCGGGAAGGTCGAGCCCGCTGGGCGCACCGCGATGTCATGAGCACCGGGTAACGTTGCAGCGGAAGATGTGCACGTTCATGCCACGCCCGGTCGCGGCGATGGCAAGGGACCGCCAAGAGCGATGGCGCGGAGACTGGGCATATGCAGCACGCGGCTGACGCGGGTGCTTGCCAAGGCCGCGGCCCACAAGCGCTTGCGCGAAAAACCTCAAAACCTGGGTGGGCAGGGGCGCCAGGCAGGGCGGTGCGCCCGGGTCAAAGCGCCACGCGTCAACGGCTCAGTTGCAGCGCGTCCCGGTCGGCCGTTGCCGCGGCCAGTTCGGCGCGTGCCGACGCGATGCGCGCCTGCGCATCGATCAGGCGCACGCGGGCGTCGTTGGCGGTTTCCTCGCGCTGATTGACCAGGAAGAAATCGCCCGAGCCCAGCTCGAAGCGGCGTCGCTCGGCGGCAGCCAGGCGGTCGGCCAGGCCGCGTTCTTCGTCGGCGATCTTGGCCAGGCGCTCGGCGGCATTGAGCGAGATGACGATGGATTCCACCTCCACCGAAATCTGGTCGCGCAGGAAACGGCTGCGTTGGTCCAGCGCCTCGATCTCCGCGCGCGCTTCGGCCACGCGGCCCTTGGCGGAGCGATTTTCCAATGGCACGCTGAAACGAAAACCGATGATCGCATCGGTCTGCGAGCGGTTGGGGCCACCCACGCCCGGGTCGCCCAGATCCTTGCTGACCTCGAAACTGACATCCAGCCGTGGCTTCAGATCGTTCTGCGCCAGCATCAGTCGTGCGGTGGCCTGATCGATGCGGGTCAGCACGGCGCGGTAATCCGGGCGTTCCACCGGCGCGGTGATCTTGCTGGCACCGGCCAGCCCTTCCAGCGCGGAAGTGTCGGCCGGCAGACGCTCGGTGGAGACGATCAACGGCATGCCGGCCTCGTCGCGCAGGTACAGCGACAACGCGTTGGCGGCGTTGGCAAAGTCCTGCTCCGAGCGCACCACCAGGGCGCGACGGCGAACCAGGTTCTGGTCGTTCTCGGTCAGCAGGATGGTTGGGCGCGCACCCAGCGTGACCTGCCGCGAAATCGCGTTGCGTCGCCGCTCGGCCAACTCCAGCAGGTCCTTGTAGGCGCGCAACTTCAACCCGGCTGCCACCCAGCTCTGGTAGGCATCCACGGCGCGGCGCTGCACGCCGATCGCCACCATTTCCGCTTCGTACTGGGCCACATTGATGTCGGCGCTGGCGACGCTGCGACGGGTGCGGCGTTCGTCGACCACGCGGTCGCGCAGCAAGGCATACAGCGCCCCGACCTTCACTTCGCCGCCGCGGTCGGTATAGGACTTGTCTTCGTAGACCGGAAACGACCCACGCGACGAGCGGTAGCCACCGTAGTAATAGCCGCCGTTGTTCTCGAACGGCCGCTTGACGCCGGTTTCGATGGTGCTGCCGTCGTAATAGCCGGCCTCGCGCGAGCGGCCCTCGATATCGAACACGGTGTCGAACGCACCGTCGGCGGAGATGCCCTTGCCTTCGGCCTGGCGCACCTTCGCCAGCGCCTCGACGATCTGCGGTGCGGAACGGGCGGACGATTGCAGCACCTCATCCAGGCTCAGCGGCGCGGTCTGGGCGAATGCCGCACCGGGGCACAGTGCGATCAGCAGGACAAGCAGACGGTGCCTCATTTCTTGCCCGTCTCCTCGTCTTCGGACTTGGAGGCGGCAGGCTTGGCCTTGCCATCCTCCTGCGTGGTCGCGGCGGGGCGGCGGCCAAATTCCAGCGGGAAGTTGTTGAGCTGGCGCCACAGTTCGTAGCCCACCCGCACCGTTTCGCCCTGCACCCAGCCGCGCACCTTGCCGCCCTGGCGGGCGAATTCCTGCGCCGGCCATGCCGGTTTGCCAGGCTGCGGTTCGACCAGGATGCGGAACAGGCCGTCGGGCGCGGCGTTGGGGTCGATGGCGCGCACACGGCCGTCGAACATGCCGTGCGCCACCGACGGCCAGCCGCTGAACTGGATCGCCGGCCAGCCTTCGAACTCCAGCCGCACCGGGCGGCCAGGACGAATCAGCGGCACGTCGCGGCCGTCGATGTACAGCTCGACCGCGCGCTCCACGCGCTCCGGCGCAATCACCGCCAGCACCGTGCCGGGCGAGACCATGGCGCTGCCGCTGGCGGCGTTGAGTTGCTGCACGCGGCCATCGCGCGGCGCGCGCACCAGCTGCGCGGACTGGCGATTCAACTGGATGTCGATGCGGGTCAGCTTGGCGCGCGACTCGGCCAGTTTGGCGTCGGCCTCGGCCACCTTGATCTGGGTCAGCTCGTAGTCGCGACGGCCGGCCAGCCCTTCGTCCAGCAACTGCTTGCTGCGCGCGACATCAATGCTGGCAACTGCGCGTGACTGCTGGATGGCGGTGATTTCCGCCGCCACCTGCGCGCGCTCGCTGGCCAGGCGGGCGAGCAGATCCGGGTCCAGGTCGCCGACGCGGGCGATCGGGTCCCCCTTGGACACATGCTGGCCATCGTGCACGTACCAGCGCTCGACCCGGCCGGGCACGAAGGCGGTGACCTGTTGCTGGCGATCGCCGGGATCGAGCGAGACCACCTGGCCCTTGCCGCTGGCAGTCTGCACCCAGGGGGCGAACGCCAGGATGGACGCAGCGATGGCAACGCCGATCAGCAGCATCCACGCCAGCACCTTGGCGATGCTGGGCGGCTGCATGGACGCCAGGGTAGGGAAGTGCGCGATCCGGTCAGGGGCGTGCTGCATTGTCTGCCTCCTGGGTGGATGCGATCAGTTCGGCGCGGGTGGCGTAACGTTGCTGGCGCTCGGGCTCCAGGCGGAACCAGCCATCCAGGGTGATGTCCTCCGGCCGGCCGGTGCACAACAGGACCGTGGTCCCGGCCTCCTTCAAGCGGCGCAGCACCTGGGTCAGGCGCTCGGCGGGCAACAGGTCGTACAGCTGCGATAACATCAGCACGCGCGGGCGCACCAGCAGCGCATTGGCCAGCTTCAACGCCATCACCTCGCCGATCCACAGCGGGAAGCCGGAAGCGGCAAGCCGGGTGTCCAGTCCCTGCGGCAGCGCGGCAATGCGCGCGCGCAGCCCCACCGTGTCGATGGCTTCGAGCATCGCTTCGGACGTCACATCGGCCGAGGCCATCGCCAGGTATTCGCGGATGGTGACCTCCACGATGGTCGGGCGATCGAGCACGGTCACTTCCGAACGCAGCAGGTACATGTCGAAGGTGGCCATGTCGGCGCCGCCCACCATCACCAGGCCGCGATCGGGTACCACGTGCCGCTTGAGCACCATCGCCAGCAAGCGCTCGGCACCGCCATCGGCCAGCGTCACCAGCTGCTCGCCGGCGTCCAGCGCGAAATCGAACCGCGCCCCTTCGATCACCACGCCATCCAGCCGCACCGCGCTGTTGCCGGGCGTCTTGCCGGCCGCGGCCACCGCGCGTTCCTGGGGGATGGCGTAAAGCAACGACAGTTCCTCTGCGCTGGCCACCAGGTCGTAAAACACGTCCAGGTACGAGCCCAGCTGCGCAATGCCGTAGAACACCGCGCTGAGGATCAGCTCGGCCGCCACCAGCTGGCCGATCGACAATTCGCCACGCAGGATCAGGCTGCCGCCCAGCGCCAGCAGCGCCGCGCTGGCCACCGCATAGGTCAGCAGGAACGCCACGGTCTGGGTGAAGGTGTAGCGGAAATGACGCCGATGCTGCGCGACGTAGGCAGCGGTCACCGCCTCGGAGCGGTCCATCGCGAAATTGAGATGGCGGCTGGATTTATAGAAGCCGTTGGAGCCGCCGACGCTTTCCAGCCAGTGCGCGGCATTGTGCTTGGCGTGGCTCAGCTCAACCGCGGTGCGGATCGAGCCGCGCGACCAGATCATCCAGATCGAGAAGATGGTGAGCAGCAGCAACGCGTTGAAACCCAGGAAAAACGGGTGGTAGAAGCTGGTGACGATCAGGCCCACCGCCGATTGCAGCACGATGGTGAAAGCGCCGACCGCCAGGCTGGGCACGGCTTTCTGCACCACCACCAGATCGAAGTAGCGGTTGAACACGTCGCCACGGTTCTGGTCGGCGAAGAACGGGTTCTGCGCGTGCACCGCACGCACGGTGATCTCGGCCACCACCCGCGCGAACAGGCGACGCTCGAACAACGCCATCATCCACACCCGCATGGCGCTCAGGCAGGTCACCAGCAGCAGCAACCCCAGCAACAGGCCCGACAGCGTCCACAGCGGGGTGGGCAGCGCGGTGTTGGCAACGCTGTTGATCAGCAACTGCACCGAGATGGGCGTGGCCAGCGACAGCAAGCTGATCGCAACGCCGTACACCATGGCAAGACGCACATACGGCATGTCCGGCCCGACGATTTCCGCCAGCCAGCCCACCGCTTCCCGCCATCCGATCCGCTTGGCCGCCATTCGCTATCCGTTGATGAGTTCAGTAAAACATTGACGAGTTGCCGGCCCTGGAACAAGGCTGCGGCGCTTATTCAGCGCATAGGATTTTCCTATGCGGCTACCGCACGCAGCAGATCGGCGATCAAACCGAAGGCCGGCGCGCGACCGGCACCCTGCCGCCAGAGCAAACCGATCTCCCTATAGTAGCGCCCGCCTTTGACCGGCCGAACCACTACGTCGTCGCCTTCGCGGATTTCCTGGCGTACGTACAGGTCCGGGAGCAATGCAAGGCCCATGCCCATACCGGCCATCTGGCGGATCGCATCCAGACTGGTGCCTTCGTAATCGCGCAGGACATGGGCACCGACTTCCATCGCAATGGTGGCCACCTGTTCGGCCAGGCGGTACTCCGGCATCAGGGTGAGCAGGTTGGCGCCGCACAGGTCGGCCGGGGTGATCCAGCGCTTGCTGCGCAGCGGGTGATCGGCGGCCATGGTGACGTGCAGCGGTTCGCGGAACAGCCGCTCGCTGTGCAGGCTGCGTCCGGCCACCGGCAATTGCGCCAGGATCAGGTCGTGCACGCCATTGGCCAGGTCGCTGGCCAGCACGGTCGGCAAACCCTCGCGCACATGCACGCGCAGCGCCGGGTGCTCGCGGTGCAGGCGCGCGACCAGGCTGGGCATCAGATAGGCGCCCAGGGTCGGCGAGACACCGAGGCGGATGGTGCCGATCAACGGGTCGGCCGAGGTGGCGCGCACTTCCTCCAGATCGGCGACGTCGAGCAGGATGCTGCGCGCGCGGTCGAGCAGGTCGCGGCCCAGCGGGGTCAGGATGGCCGGCACGCCGCGCTCGAACAGTGGCGCACCGATGATGGTTTCCAGCGCACGGATCTGTTGCGACAGCGACGGCTGCGAGACGCCCATTTGGTCGGCGGCACGGGTGAAGCTGCCGGTATCGGCCAGCGCGACGAAATAGCTGAGCTGGCGGAGGGTGGTCTTGGGGCGGGGCATGGGCACGTCGGTCGGGGCAGTTTGCCGGGGGCGCTGCGCCAGCTCGTCCGACGCGCATCGCCCCACGGGTCGGGATCAAGCCGGGGTCATTGATCGATGAACTGCAAGCGCGCCAGCTCGGCATACAGGCCACCTTCGGCGATCAGCTGCGCATGCGTGCCTTGCGCCACGATGCGGCCGGCATCCATGACCACGATACGGTCGGCCTTGAGTACGGTGGCCAGGCGGTGCGCGATGACCAGGGTGGTGCGGCCCTGCATCAGCCGGTCCAGTGCCTGTTGCACGGCGCGCTCGCTCTGCGCGTCCAGTGCGCTGGTGGCCTCGTCCAGCAACAGGATCGGCGCATCCTTGAGCAGCGCACGCGCGATCGCCACGCGTTGCTGCTGGCCACCGGACAGGCGCGTGCCGCGCTCGCCGAGTTCGCTGGCGTAGCCCTGCGGCAGTGCCTGCAGGAAGCCATCGGCCTCCGCGGCGGTGGCCGCGGCTTCCACGTCGGCCGCGCTGGCCTCCAGCCGCCCGTAGCGGATGTTGTCGGCTGCACTGGCAGCAAACAGGGTGGGTTGCTGCGGGACCAGGGCGATGTGTTCGCGCAGCCGCACCGGGTCGGTCTGGCGCAGGTCCACCCCGTCGATGCGCACGCTGCCGCTGGCCGGGTCATGGAAGCGCAGCAGCATCGACAGCACCGTGCTCTTGCCGGCTCCCGAGGGACCGACCAAGGCCACGGTTTCGCCGGGGCTGACCTGCAGGTCGAAGCCATCCAGCGCCGGCGCGTCGGGACGCTGCGGGTAGTGGAACACCACCTGGTCGAAATGGATCGCGCCACGCAGTGGGTGCGGCAGCGGCGTGGGCACGGGCGGCGCCACGATCGCCGGCTGCTCTTCGAGTAGTTCGCCGACCCGGTCCATGCCGCCGGCAGCACGTTGCAACTCGTTCCAGACCTCGGCCAGCGCGCCGACCGAGCCGCCGCCAATCAAGGCATACAGCACGAACTGCCCCAGCGTGCCCGGCGTCATGCGCCCGGCCACCACGTCGTGCGCGCCCAGCCACAGCACCGCGACGATGGCGCCAAAGATCAACACGATCGCCACCGCAGTGACCCCGGCCTGGGTGCGGATCCGCAGCCGCGCGGTGTCGATGGCGGCAAACAGCGCCTGGCTGAAGCGCTGGCTTTCGTAGCGCTCGCGCGCATGCGCCTGCACGGTGCGCACTGCGCCCAGCGTTTCGGCCGCCAGGGTATTGGCATCGGCCACGCGGTCCTGGCTGGCACGGGAGATCTTCTGCAGCCGGCGTGCGCCCAGCACGATCGGCAGCACCGCCAGCGGAATGCCGATCAGGGTGAAGCCGGCCAGGCGCGGGCTGGTGACGAACAACATCACCATGCTGCCGATCACCGTCACCGAGCTGCGCAGCGCCACCGACATGGTGGTGCCGATCAGCCCGCGCAGCAGCTCGCTGTCTGCCGACAGCCGCGACACCAGCTCGCCGCTGCGGCTGCGGTCGTGAAACCTGGCATCCAGTCCGATCAGGTGCGCGTACAGCCGCCCCCGCAGGTCGGCGACGACCTTCTCGCCCAGCAGCGAAACGAAGTAGAAGCGCGCCGCCGTGGCCAACGCCAGCACCACCGCCACCGCAAACAGCAGCGCGAATGCCTGGTTGATCTGTGCGCCACCGGAGAAGCCGTGGTCGATCATGCGCTTGACCGCGGCCGGCAGGCTCAGCGTGGCCGCCGACGACACCGCCAGCGCAATCAGCCATGCCGCAAACAGGCCGCGCTGGCGTTGCACGAACGGCCACAAGGTGCGCAGGCTGCCAAGCTTCCGCAACGGACTGGGCCTGGCGGCTGGCTGATTCATGCGGTTTCCGGAAGTGAGAGGTGGACACGATTGCGAGTGGCGTCGCACAGTCGCGTTTTCAAGCCGGCAAGCTGATCTGCAGGCAGTTGCACGCGTAGCGCTGCGCCTGTCGCGTCGAACTGCTCGTCCAGTTTGTCGGCGTGGAAGGCGGCAAGCGCGGCGTGCACCAGGCCCAGATCGTCGAACTGGCAGTGCAGGTCGAGCAGCGTGACTGCGATCAACGGCCGCCGCGTTGCCAGGCGCAGGCATTCGGCGGCGGTGCCACCGTAGGCGCGGACCAGTCCTCCGGCACCAAGCTTGATGCCGCCATACCAGCGCGTGACGACCACCACCACCCGATCGAATCCCTGGCCGTCGATGGCCGCCAGGATCGGCCGGCCGGCAGTGCCGCTGGGCTCGCCATCGTCGCTGGAGCGGTAATCCTGCCCAAAGCGATAGGCCCAGCAGTTGTGCGTGGCATCGGGCGTGGAGACGCGCTGCATGATCTCCAGCGCCTGGGCCGCAGTGTCGAGCGCACAAGCATGGGCCAGAAAACGGCTGTGCTTGATGTCCAGGCTGTGGTGCGCGTCAGCGGCGAGGGTATCGAGCATCGCTGCCATTCTAAGCGAGGCAGCGATGCCGGTTGCCGCAGTCGTGGTGGCCGACTGGCAGACCCTGGCTGTCGGTTGGCACTGCGGCCGCGGGGCGCAGTCATTGCGGATTGGATAGTGGCGAGCGACTTCACCCTCGGTGGATCGGCGAGTTGACGCGGGTGCCGGCCAGTTTTGCTGCACATCGTCGCGGGGACGGCGCGCGATGAAACCAGGTGAGCTTGAAGTGTCGTCGACTACACCAGCGTCGCGCGACGCTTCTCGTCGATCCACTTGGACGCCTGCGCCGGCGTGTAGTGCTGCATCCACTCCAGCATCTGCTCGATATCGGCGCCGTACCACAGGTCGGTGCGCTGATCCGGGTGCAGGAACCGTTCTTCCACCATGCGATCGATCATGCCGATCAGCGGCGCATAGAAATTTTCGATATCCAGGAACGCGCAGGGCTTGTTGCCGATGCCGAGCTGGCGCCAGGTCAGCATTTCGAAAATCTCTTCCATGGTGCCGAAACCGCCGGGCAGGGCGACGAAGGCATCGGACAGCTCGAACATGCGCATCTTGCGCTCATGCATGGAGCCGACGATCTCAAGCTCGGTCAGTCCGCGGTGCGCCACTTCCCAGTCCGCCAGCTGCTTGGGGATCACGCCGGTGACCTGACCGCCGGCGGCGAGTACCGCGTTGGCCACCGTGCCCATCAGGCCGACGTTGCCACCGCCGTAAACCAACCGCAGGCCTTGCTCGGCGATGCGCGTGCCCAGGGCGGTGGCGCGTTCGGCATAGGCCGGTTTGTTACCGGCGTTGGAACCGCAGTAGACGCAGATGCTTTTCATGGGATTCGGAATTCGGGATTGGGGATTCGTAAAAACGGGCGCGCTACGTCGATGCCATCTAGAGGCCCGCCGAAATGAACTTTGCAGGATTGTTTTGAGCGTGCCTGAAAAACACGACGCCGGGTTTTCACCCGGCGCCATGTCATTGCCGGGAGAGGGTCAGGAGAGGGAGCCGTTTACGAATCCCCACTCCCGAATCCCAAATCCCGGCCCCACTCAGTTCGCCTTATGGATCGCGCGCTTGCTCACGGCCATCGCGGCATCGTGGATCGCCTCGGACAGGGTCGGATGCGCGTGGCAGATGCGCGCCAGATCATCCGCCGAGCCGTTGAACTCCATCGTCAGCACGCCTTCGTGCACCAGCTCGGACACGCCCACGCCCACCAGGTGCATGCCCAGCACGCGGTCGGTCTCGGCATCGGCGATCACCTTGACGAAGCCGGCCGGCTCGCCCATGGCGACCGCACGCCCGATTGCCGCGAACGGGAAGCTGCCAGCCTTGTAGGCGACGCCTTCGGCCTTGAGCTGCTGCTCGGTCTTGCCGACCCAGGCAATCTCCGGCTCGGTGTAGATGACCCACGGAATGGTGTCGAAGTTGACGTGGCCCGGCAGGCCGGCGATCAGTTCGGCCACCGCAATGCCTTCTTCGAACCCCTTGTGCGCCAGCATCGGGCCGCGCACGCAGTCGCCGATCGCCCACACGCCGTCCACGCCGGTGTGGCAATGCCCGTCGACCTCGATCTGGCCACGGTCGGTGACCTTGACCCCGGTGCCGTCGGCCAGCAGGTTCTTGGTCGCGGCCTTGCGGCCCACGGCCACCAGCAGCTTGTCCACGGTCAGGGTCTGCTCGCCCGCGGCGTCGGTGTAGCTGAGCACCACCTGCTTGGCATCGCCGCTGCCGGTGATCTCGGTCTTGCTGACCTTGGCGCCGAGCTTGATGTCCAGGCCCTGCTTCTTGAATTCCTTCAACGCGGTCTTGGCCACTTCGGCATCGGCCAGCGACAGGAAGTCCGGCAGCGCTTCGAGGATGGTGACCTCGGCGCCCAGGCGCTTCCACACGCTGCCCAACTCCAGGCCAATGACGCCAGCGCCGATCACCGCCAGGCGCTTGGGAACGGCGGTGAAATCCAGGCCGCCGACGTTGTCGACGATGGTGTCGCCGTCGAACTTGGCGAACGGCAGTTCGATCGATTCCGAACCGGCCGCCAGGATCACGTTGGTGCCCTTCAGCTCGATTTCGCCGCCTTCGTGCTGGGTCACCTTGACGATGTTGCCCGGTTGCAGCTGGCCGAAGCCGTAGTACGGGGTGATCTTGTTGGCCTTGAACAGCATCGCGATGCCGCCAGTGAACTGCTTCACGATCTTGTCCTTGCGGCCGATCATGGTGGGCACGTCCATCTTGGCGTCGTTGAAGCTGATACCGTGGTCGCCGAACAGGTGGCCCATGTTCCAGAACTGACGCGAGGAATCCAGCAGCGCCTTGGACGGGATGCAGCCCACGCGCAGGCAGGTACCGCCCAGGGCGGGCTTGCCGTCCTTGCCGAGTGCGGCGTCGATGCAGGCGACCTTCATGCCCAGCTGGGCCGCGCGGATGGCGGCGTGATAACCGGCCGGACCGGCACCGATGACGACGACGTCGAATTGTTCGCTCATTTCATTTGCTCACGGGAATGGGGAATAGGGAATGGGGAATCGCAACAGCGCATGCGCCTGTCGCGTGCCATCCAGGTCCAGGCGGGAATGGAGCGGGCGGTGGGCGCTTGTCCCATTCCCGACTCTCCATTCCCGATTCCCGGCTCTTACAGGCCGAACAGCATGCGGCCCGGGTTTTCCAGCTGGTTCTTGATGTCGACCAGGAACTGCACCGAGTCCTTGCCGTCGATGATGCGGTGATCGTAGGACAGTGCCAGATACATCATCGGCGCGATCACGACCTGGCCGTTCTCGGCGATCGGACGTTCCTTGATCGCGTGCATGCCCAGGATGGCGCTCTGCGGCGGGTTGATGATCGGAGTGGACAGCAGCGAGCCGAAGGTGCCGCCATTGGTGATGGTGAAGGTGCCGCCCTGCAGGTCGTCCAGGCCCAGCTTGCCGGCGCGCGCCTTGGCGGCGTAATCGGCGATGCCCTGTTCGACCTCTGCAAACGACTGGCGCTCGACGTTACGCAGCACCGGCGTGACCAGGCCCTTGTCGGTGGAAACGGCAATCGAGATGTCGCTGTAGCCGTGATAGATGATGTCGTCGCCGTCGATCGAGGCGTTGACCAGCGGGAAGCGCTGCAGCGCGTTGGCGGCGGCCTTGACGAAGAAGCTCATGAAGCCGAGCTTGATGCCGTGCGCCTTCTGGAACTCGTCCTGCAGCTCCTTGCGTGCGGCCGACACCTTGGCCAGGTTGACCTCGTTGAAGGTGGTCAGCATCGCGGTGGAGTTCTTGGACTCCATCAGACGCTTGGCGATGGTCTTGCGCACGCGGGTCATTGCCACGCGCTCTTCCGGGCGGGCGCCGGAGGCCTTGCCCACGCCGCCGGCCTTGGCGAAGTTGACGATGTCCTCCTTGGTCACCGCGCCGCGACGGCCGGTGCCCTCGACCTGCGACGGATCCACGCCCTGGGTGATCGCGGCAAAGCGCGCACCCGGCGGCAGCGAATCTGCAGCGGACTTGGATGCAGGTGCAGGTGCCGCGGCAGCAGCCGGTGCCCGCGCGGCAGCAGGCGCTGCCGCAGCGGCCGGTGCATCGGCCTTCTTCTCTTCAGCCGGTGCAGCCGCGGCCACGGCGCCTTCTTCGATGATCGCCAGAATCTGGTTGCTGGTGACCGTACTGCCGGTTTCGAACTTGATTTCCTTCAACACGCCGTCGACCGGCGAAGGAACTTCCAACACGACCTTGTCGGTTTCCAGGTCGACCAGATTCTCGTCGCGCTTGACCGCTTCACCGGCCTTCTTGTGCCAGCTGGCGATGGTGGCGTCGGAAACGGATTCGGGCAGTACCGGAACTTTGACTTCGGTGGCCATTCGGGGAGCGTCCTAGGGTTTTCGTTCTTTGGGGAAGGAGTTATTCAGCGACTTGGTCGTTGAACGGATTGAGCAACGCATCGGCGACCAGCTTCTGCTGTTCGGCGATGTGGTCGGCCATGTGGCCGGCGGCAGGCGAGGGCGAACGGGCGCGGCCGGCGTAATGCAGGCTCTGGCCACCGGCCAGACAGAAGTTGAGGTGATGGCGGATCTGGTACCACGCACCCTGGTTCTGCGGTTCTTCCTGGCACCACACCACGTCGGTGGCATTGGCATAGCCCGTGAGCTCGGCTGCCAGCTGCGCCCGCGGGAACGGGTACAGCTGCTCGATACGCACGATGGCGACATCGTCCTGGCCACGCTTGGTCTGGTCTTCGAGCAGGTCGTAATAGACCTTGCCCGAGCACAACACCACGCGCTTGACCTTGGCCGGGTCGGCCTTGGCATCCGGGATCAGATGCTGGAACTGCCCATCGGCCAGTTCTTCCAGGCTGGACACCGCCAGCTTGTGGCGCAGCAGCGACTTGGGCGTCATCACCACCAGCGGCTTGCGGGTGGTCATGCGCATCTGGCGCCGGATCATGTGGAAGCACTGCGCCGGGGTGGTTGGCACGCAAACCAGCATGTTCTCCAGCGCGCACAGCTGCAGGAAGCGCTCCAGGCGTGCGGAGCTGTGCTCCGGGCCCTGGCCTTCGTAGCCGTGCGGCAGGAACAGCGACAGGCCCGCGATACGGCCCCATTTGGCTTCGCCGGCGGCGATGAACTGGTCGATCACCACCTGCGCGCCGTTGGCGAAGTCGCCGAACTGCGCTTCCCAGATGCACAGCGCATTCGGGTCGGTGGTGGAATAGCCGTACTCAAACCCCATCACCGCTTCTTCGCTGAGCAGCGAATCGATGATGGTGGCGTCTTCCGGGTTCTCGACCAGCTGGCGCAGCGGCAGATAGTAGTTGTCGTTCTTCTGGTCATGCAGGATCGCATGGCGGTGGAAGAACGTGCCACGACCGGCATCCTGGCCCACCAGGCGCAGCTTGTGGCCTTCGGCCAGCAAGGTGGCATAGGCCAGGTTTTCGGCAAAGCCCCAGTCGCCGAGCTGATCGCCGGCGGCCATCTTGACGCGGTCGTCGTAGATCTTGGCAACGCGGGCGTGCAGCTCGACGCCTTCCGGAATCGTGGTGATCAGCTTGGCCAGACGGTCCAGCTGATCGCGCTTGACGCGCGTGTCCACTGGATCGGCGGCGGTGCCGACCAGATACTTGGACCAATCGATGGCGAATTCGTCAGGCTTGCGCTTGGCCAGTTCGGTGGTGTACTCGCCCGAATCCAGCTTGTTGCGGTAGCCGTCCACCAGCGCCTTGGCCTCGTCGGCACTCAGCACGCCCTCGCTTTCCAGCTTGGCGGCGTAGAGCTCGCGGGTGGTCTTGTGCTTGCGGATGGTCTGGTACATCACCGGCTGGGTCGCTGCCGGTTCATCGGCCTCGTTATGGCCCCAACGGCGGTAGCAGACCAGGTCGATGACCACGTCCTTCTTGAACTGCTGGCGGAATTCGTAGGCCAGCTTGGACACGAACATCACCGCGTCCGGGTCGTCGCCGTTCACGTGGAAGACCGGCGCGCCGATCATCTTGGCCACGTCCGTGCAGTACAACGTGGAGCGGGCGTCGTCGCGGGTGCTGGTGGTGAAGCCGATCTGGTTGTTGACCACGATGTGCACCGTGCCGCCGACCGCGAAACCGCGTGCCTGCGACATCTGGAACAGCTCCATCACCACGCCCTGGCCGGCAAACGCGGCATCGCCGTGGATCAGGATCGGCAGCACGCTCTTGCGCTCGGCATCGCCGAAACGCTCCTGGCGCGAACGCACACTGCCCACCACGACCGGGTCGACGATTTCCAGGTGCGAGGGATTGAACGCCAGTGCCAGATGCACCTGCTTGTCGGTGCCGACGGCGATGTCGGCCGAGAAGCCCATGTGGTACTTGACGTCGCCGGTGTGCGCGCGGTCGTCATGGGCATGCTCGAACTTGCCTTCGAATTCGTCGAACAGCTTGCGCGGATTCTTGCCCAGCGTATTGACCAGCACGTTGAGACGGCCGCGGTGGGCCATGCCGATCACGATGTCCTTGACCTGATCGTTGCCGGACTGGCGAATGATCTCGTCCATCATCGGAATCAGCGAGTCGCCGCCTTCCAGCGAAAAACGCTTCTGACCGACGTACTTGGTGTGCAGGTAGCGCTCCAGGCCTTCGGCGGCGGTGAGCCGCTCCAGGGTGCGCTTGCGGCTGGTCGCATCGCCGGCAATCCGGCCGCCCGCATCTTCCAGGCGCCGGTAGATCCACTGGCGCTGGTCGAACTCCTGAATGTGCATGAACTCTGCGCCGATGGTGCTGGCATAGGTCGCCTTCAGGCGGGCCAGCAGATCCTTCAGCTTCATCCGCGGCTGGCCGCCGACGCCACCGGTGCTGAACTCGCTGTCCATGTCCGCCTGCGAGAGGCTGTGGAACGGCAGGTCCAGATCGGGCGGGTTGACCGGCGGGGTGAGCCCGAGCGGATCGAGCTGCGCGCCCAGGTGACCGCGCGCACGGTAGGCAGTGATCAAGCGGCCGACATTGCGCTCGCGCTCGTCGCTGGCGCCCGCGCCGGTCCCGGCATTGGCGGCCTGCTTGGAGGCGCTGAGGATGTGGGCAATGGCCGCCGAGTGCGGCACATCACCGGCATCGCGACCATTGAAGCCGTCGAAATAACTCTTCCACTTCGGATCGACACTGTCCGGGGCGACGAGGTACTGCTCGTACAGATCCTCGATATAGGCGGCGTTGCCGCCGGCGAGCTGCGATGACTGCGCGAACTGCTTTAGGAGATTATCCACGATGGTAAGTCGGGTCTGCTGTGGGGATGACTGTTCGGAAGCGGCAGGGCGAGATGCCCTATCGGTCGGTATCGAATCTCGAAAAATTATACCCCCTTGCGCTGGTGAGGGGGCGTCTGCGAGCTGACCGGCGGGGTAGACCAATCGGCATCGTGCCTACGTGGCAAGGGCGTTGCGGCGTCAGATGCCGAGCGCGCGCGGCTCGTTCCAGAGCGCGCTGCGCTCCCATATCTGCGCGAATTCGCGCTCCAGCTGGCGACTGCGGGCCGCGCCGGACAGCCAGGTTTCGCCGTCGTCGAAACGATGGCCTGTTGGACGAAAGTAGTAGGCGTCATCGCCGACCACATATGCAGATGCATAACTGGTATCGACAGGATCGCTGACGGCGCGGAACCGGAACACGCTGGGCAGGCGCTGGGCCAGACGCAACATCGCGCTGCTGCTGGCCGTGGCGCTGGCGGTGTCCTGCACCAGCACCTGCACGCGCTTGTCGTGGCGTGCAGTGGCGAAGCGTCGCAGTGCATCCAGTACCCCGGGATTGTCGAACAGGGGCGGGTCCAGGGCGCGGGTGTAGATCAGCAATTGCCGCCGCGCGCTGCACAGCAGGCCGGTGGTGGCGGCCAGGGCCGCACCGAGGGTATCCACCGCCATGGGGCCGTCGAGCCGGCGATGGACCGGCGTGCCGGGTGGATCGACGGCATCGGCGCTGCAGTCGGGTGACAGGTTGGCCGGGCCGTCGGGAAGAAAGCCCTGGCGTGCGAAGACCGCCTCGGCGCCTGCGGTGACGCGGGCCTGCAGGCGTGGCCAGCCACGCTGGGCGGCACTGGCCACGGCGGCGGCGAGCAGCTGGTCGGACAGACCGCGGCGGCGCCAGTCCGGCAGCAGGCCGAGCCGGTCGATGCGCCGGTCCGGGGTCAGCCGGACCGAGGCGACCAGTTGGCCCTCCTCGGTCCGCGCGGCCAGGTGCAGGCTGAGCGGATCCAGCGCGTCCCACTCGGTCTCGGCCGGACCGCCCGGGGCCGCGCTGCCCCAGGCCAGGCGCAGCGCACGCAAGGCAGCGGCGTCTTTAGCCGGGTCCAGCGAAACGATCCGTGGCCTGCCGTGCGGGCTCATGTGCGCGGAGAGTTGCCTTCGTCTTCGTCGCTGTCCGAGGCATCTTCTTCGCCGTTCTCGTCCTCGTCCTCGTCTTCGCCGAGGTCCACTTCGACGGCATCGACGCGCTCCTCCGGGGTGTCCGCGTCGTCGGCGACCTCCTCCACATCCGCGTCGTGGTCGATGGCGTCGTCGGCTTCCACGCTATCGGCATCGTCATCTGCGGCGTCGTGGTCGGCCGACACGCTCAGCGCAGCTGCCTGTGCGTCGTCGATGTGCTCGATGTCCTCGTGGGTGTCGTCATGGGCGCGCTGGTAATGGCCCTGGGCGAGCAGCTCCAGCACTACCTCGCGGCCGCGTGCCGTCAGCTGCCCGTACAGCGCGCCATCGACTTCCTCGGCGGCCGCCAGGCGTGCGGCGTCCTTGGCGGAGAGCGCAAATTCCAGGCCGCTGCAGAACAGCGTGGCGCCGCGCTTGGCGCGCCGCCAGGCCAGCCGCGACCACGGGTGGCGGTACAGCACCACGCCTTCGTCCAGGGCTTGTTCCACCGCTTCGCGCGGGATCGGTTCGGGTGCGGGCACCACGTCGCCGGAGGCACGGTAGGTGGTCATGAACCGGCCAAACCAGTCGCCCAGGCGGTCCGGGTCGTTCATGCGCAGCGCATTGAGCGCGGCGACCACGCGGTTCATCGCGGTGACGTCGATCTCGTACGGGTCGGCCGGCACCTTGAGGTCTTCATCGTGGTAGCGCACCGCTTCGTCGGCATCGGCGATCAAGGTGTCCAGGTAATCGCCGATCAGCTCGGCCGAGGACGGGGCGCGGGTGCCGATGGAGAAGGTCAGGCAAGGATCTTCGGCCACGCCGTGATGCGGCACCAGTGGCGGCAGGTACAGCATGTCGCCCGGGCCCAGCACCCAGTCGTGGGTGGGCTTGAAGTCGCGCAGCAGCTTGAGGTCGACATCGTCGCGGAATGCCTGCGGCGTGGGCTTGCGGCCCTGCGAGGTGCGTGCGTCGATCTGCCAGCGGCGCTGGCCCTGGCCCTGCAGCAGGAACACGTCGTAATGGTCGACATGCGCGCCGACCGAGCCACCGGTGGCGGCGAAGCTGATCATGATGTCGTCGATGCGCCAGCGCGGCAGGAAGCGGAAGTGCTCCAGCAGTGCGCGCACGTCGGCGTCCCACTTGTCCACGTCCTGCACCAGCAGGGTCCAGTCATGGTCGGGCAGGCCGGGGAAGTCGGTTTCCTGGAATGGGCCGGTGCGCACGTCCCAGCTGTCGGTGGCGCGGTCGTGGCTGATCAGGCGTGCCAGCACGCCGTCTTCGCAGGCCAGTCCGGCCAGATCTTCCGGCTGCAGCGGCGAGGCGAAGTCCGCGAAGGCATTGCGGATCAGCAGCGGGTGCTTGTGCCAGTAGTTGCGCAGAAAGCGCTCCACCGGCATGCCCAACGGCTGACCCGGGCGGGCCTGGACTTCGATGACGGGAGGGGTTGCCTTACGTGCAGCCATGGGGGGTCCTTGCAGGGTATCGACGGAAGACTGGGGCGCGGGCAGGGCCGGCGCGAATGCCGCTATTGTCCGATGCTTGCGCCGGATCTGCACCTGCGCGCGAGGGCGGCAACAGGCAAGGCTTCAGGGAGGTGGTGATTCGGCCTGTGCGGTGCGGATGACGGTGGTTGGCTGTACAACGCTGCGGCGCCATGCAGCCCGCACGGTGGTCGGGCGCCTGCCGCTGTGACGCAAGGGCGGGTGTCCGATGTCACATGAGTGCGCCGCATCAGGAAACCGATACAGGGTCACCGCAGCGGGGTACGTGCTGTTTTCGACAAAGGCTAGTGGCGGCACGGCGGCCCTGAACGGCCGGCGCCGATCGACGTGCTGACGCAGGTCGCGCTGGAATGCAGCGCCTGCGTGTCTCGCCGATCGGCTTGATGCTCTGGCAGCAAGGGCACCTGCATGACATCGCCACTGGTCGGCAGTGTGCCCCAAGCGGCTGCGCGTGCTGCACCGGCAACCACGCGCAGCGCGGCTTACATCACTTTGTTGCCACTGCCCCGGTCATCCAGGCTGGGCCTGCTGGACGGATTGACGGTGTTGTCGTTGCCGGAAAACCGCACCTGCTTCACGTCGTGCGCCAGCACCAGGTTCTTGTTGCCCTGGATGTCGACGCTGTCGACATTGGTCAGATTGAGCGTGTTGTCGTGGCCGATCACGCTGAGCTCGCCCAGCTGCGCGTTGAGCACGGTGAAGTTGCTGCCTTCCACGCGAATGGCGCGGGCCTTGTCCAGATTCATTGCGCCGCGCGAGGCGGTGATGGTAACCGTGCCGCAGTCGCCGTGCAGGATCCACTCGCTGTCGTCACGGGTCAGCCGCACGTCCTTGCCGCCGCAATCGGCGCCGCTGGCCGGGTCGGTCAGCGTGGACGACATGGCCTGGCCGGCGGGGCCCTCGGCGCTGCAGCCACTCAAGGCGGCCATGCCGGTCAATGCAAACAGCACAGGTCTAATCCGGACTGCGCGCATGGGAAATCCTTTGCTTGGATGAGGCCGGCACCATACCAGCCGCGATGCGGCAGGCCGTCGACGCCGCTCGTGCGTCCGGCGGCAAGGCGCGCGCCGGTTGCGCGGCTGGCGACCGCGGCCGGCGCCGGACTGCAGCCGCGTCCGGTTGTTGCCATGACGCCGGTCCCGAAGGCGATCAGACCGCGCGTGCCAGCTGCTCGGCCAGGCCGATGTAGCCGCCCGGGGTGAGTGCACGCAGGCGCTGTTTGTCGTCTTCCGGCAGCTGCAGGCTTTCCACGAAGGCCTGCATCGAGGCGGCGGTGATGCCCTGGCCACGCGTCAGTGCCTTCAATTGCTCGTACGGATTGGGCAGGCCGTGGCGGCGCATCACCGTCTGCACGGCTTCGGCCAGCACTTCCCAGGCCGCATCGAGGTCGGCATCCAGGCGCTCGGGATTGACGGTCAGCTTGCCCAGGCCCTTGGCCAGCGAATCCAGCGCCACCTGGGTGTGGCCGAACGCGGTGCCCAGCGCACGCAAGACAGTGGAGTCGGTGAGGTCGCGCTGCCAGCGGCTGATCGGCAACTTGGCCGAGAAGTGCTCGAACAGTGCGTTGGCGATGCCGAAATTGCCTTCGGCATTTTCGAAGTCGATCGGGTTGACCTTGTGCGGCATCGTGGACGAGCCGACTTCGCCTTCCTTGAGTTTCTGCTTGAAATAGCCCAGCGAGATGTAGCCCCAGATGTCGCGCGACAGGTCGATCAGGATGGTGTTGGCGCGGCGGCTGGCGTCGCCGATTTCGGCCACGTTGTCGTGCGGCTCGATCTGGGTGGTGTACGGGTTGAACACCAGGCCCAGGCTCTCGACGAAGCGCTGTGCGAACTCGGCCCAATCCAGCTGCGGATACGACACCAGGTGCGCGTTGTAGTTGCCGACCGCGCCGTTGATCTTGCCGGTCAGTTCCACGGCGGCGATCTGCTTGCGCTGGCGCTCCAGGCGCGCGACCACATTGGCGATTTCCTTGCCAAGCGTGGTCGGCGAAGCGGTCTGGCCGTGCGTGCGCGAGAGCATCGGCTGGGCAGCCTGGGCATGCGCCAGCGTGCGCAGCGAGGCGGTGATGCCGTCGAGCGCGGGCAGCAGGACCTCGCGGCGCGCCTGCTCCAGCATCAGGCCGTAGCTGAGGTTGTTGATGTCCTCGCTGGTGCAGGCAAAGTGCACGAATTCCAGCGCCGGGCCCAGCTCGGCGTCGCCGGCGAGCTGTTCCTTGATGAAGTACTCCACCGCCTTGACGTCGTGGTTGGTGGTGCGCTCGATCTCCTTGACCCGCGCGGCATGCGTCACGCTGAAATCGTCGGCCAGCGCACGCAGGCGCTGGCTGGCGGCGGTAGAAAACGGCGCCAGCTCGGCAATGCCCGGCTCGGCGGCCAGGGCCAGCAGCCACTCGATCTCAACCTTCACCCGCGCCCTGATCAGGCCGTATTCGGAAAAGATCGGGCGCAGCGCGTCCACTTTGGAGGCATAGCGGCCGTCGAGCGGGGACAGGGCGAGCAGGGCGGAATCCGACATGGGAAGGGCACTGGGAAGCTGGCGGGGCCGGTATTCTACGCCGCCCCGGCGCCGGCTTCGCCTACCGGCCGCACCGTCACTGCCTGGATGCGGTGGCCGGCCATGCGCCGCACGGTCAGCGCGTGGCCGTCCAGCTCCAGGGTTTCGCCTTCTTCGGGCAGCCGCTGCAGCTGATGCACGATCAGCCCGCCGACCGAATTGACATGGTCCGGAGCGCTCAGGTCCTGGCCGAGCAGGCGTTCCAGGCGGAAGATCGAGGTGCTGCCGGCCACCAGCAGCGAGCCGTCCTGGCTGCGCACCGGCGCGTCGCGCACCACATGGCGGTGCTCGTCCTCGATCTCGCCGACCACCACTTCCAGCAGGTCTTCCAGGGTGAAGAAGCCCAGGATGCGGCCTTCGTCTTCCACGCACAGCGCCAGATGGGTGGTGCCGGTGCGGAACTGCTCCAGCGCGCTGGGGATCGGGGTTTCCAGGGGCAGCAGCGTCGGGGGGCGCAGCAGCGGGCGCAGATCGTCCAGGTCCTGGCCGCGCGCCATCGCCACCAACAGATCCTTGGTGTGCAGGATGCCCAGCACCTGCTCGCCATCGGCGTCGAACCAGGGGTAGCGGCTGTAGCGCGATTCGCTGAATTCGGCGAGTACCGCCTCCAGCGTCATGCCGTCGCGCAGGCTGCGCAGGTGCTCGCGCGGGCGCATCAGGTCGCCGGCCACCAGATCCGGCAGGTCCAGCGCATGGCTCATCAGGGCCAACCCATGGTCCGGCGTGGGCGCGTTGGGGTCCTGGCGTCCCACAATCAGCTTCAATTCTTCGCGCGAATAGCGGTGCGACTGATGCTCCACATCGCCCCAGCCCAGCAGTCGCAGTAATCGGTTGGCGCTGGTATTGAGCAGCCAGATCGCCGGAAACATGATCCAGTAGAAGACGTACAGTGGCGCTGCGGTCCACAGCGACATGCGCTCCGGGCGCCGGATCGCCATGGTCTTGGGGGCGAGCTCGCCCAGCACGATGTGCAGGAAGGAAATCAGGCTGAAGGCGATGGCCAGGGCGGTGAACTGCGCCGCCTCGGGCGACATGCCCAACATATCGAACACCGGCGCCAGCAGGTGCGCAAAGGCCGGCTCGCCGACCCAGCCCAGCCCGAGCGAGGCCAGGGTGATGCCGAGCTGGCAGGCCGACAGGTACGCATCCAGATGCGCATGCACGCCCAGCAGCAGGCGGCCGCGCCACCCGTTGGTCTGCGCCAGGCCAACGGCCTGGGTGTGACGCAGCTTGACCAGCGCAAATTCGGCAGCAACGAAAAACCCGTTCAACAGCACCAGCAACAGCGCGACGCACAGCAGCAGCACATTAGCGAGCATGTTCGCCTCCGCATGCTGCGGCGCCGCTGCGTGCCGGCGTCAACCGATGGGCGTGCACCGTGGTGGGCGAGGTCGCAAAAAAGAACGCAGGGCCTGCGTGTCTACAGTCAGGGTCGTCGCCCATGGCAGCGTGGTATCTCGTATGGATCGATGCTCAGTCTAGTGCACGTGTTGCGATGACATCGTCGCAACGTCGCCAGCGGGTATCGTAGTGGGCCTCGCCAGCGTGGGTGCGCCCGCTGCCAGCCATTGCGTCACCACCACCACTACGTGCGGAGAGTGCAGATGAGCGAACGTTTCAGGACCGAACACGACAGCATGGGGCAATTGCAGGTGCCCGCCGATGCGTTGTGGGGCGCGCAGACCCAGCGTGCAGTACAGAATTTCCCGGTGTCCGGCCAGCCGATGCCGCGCGGTTTCATTCGCGCGCTGGGGCTGATCAAGGCCGCTGCCGCAGGCGTCAATGCCGACCTGGGGCTGTTGCCGAAGTCGATCGGCAAGACCGTGCAGGATGCGGCATTGCAGGTGGCCGATGGCACGCACGATGCGCAGTTTCCGATCGATGTGTACCAGACCGGCTCGGGTACCTCGTCCAACATGAATGCCAACGAGGTGATCGCCACGTTGGCCACGCGCGCCGGCAAGGATGCGGTGCATCCCAACGACCACGTCAATCTTGGCCAGAGTTCCAACGATGTGATCCCCACTGCCATCCGCGTCTCTGCGTTGCTTGCGGTGCAGGACCATCTGCAGCCGGCACTCAAGCACCTGCGCAAGACCATCGACAAGCGCGCCAAGTCGCTGGACAAGATCGTCAAGACCGGGCGCACGCACTTGATGGATGCGATGCCGCTGACGTTCGGGCAGGAATTCGGTGCCTGGTCGGCGCAGCTGAGTTCGGCGCAGGAGCGCATTGACGATGCGCTCAAGCGGTTGCGGAGGCTGCCGCTGGGCGGCACCGCGATCGGCACCGGCATCAATGCCGATCCGCGTTTCGGCGCCAAGGTGGCCAAGGCCTTGTCCAGCCTGAGCGGGGCCAAGTTTGAAAGTGCGCAGAACAAGTTCGAAGGCCTGGCTGCGCAGGACGATGCGGTGGAGTTGTCGGGCCAGCTCAATGCACTGGCCGTTGCACTCATCAAGATCGCCAACGACCTGCGCTGGATGAATGCCGGCCCGTTGGCGGGCCTGGGCGAGATCGAACTGCCGGCGTTGCAGCCTGGCAGCTCGATCATGCCCGGCAAGGTCAATCCGGTGATTCCCGAGGCCACGGTCATGGCATGCGCGCAGGTCATCGGCCACCACACCGCGATCACCGTGGCCGGGCAGACCGGCAATTTCCAGTTGAACGTGACCCTGCCGCTGATCGCCTACAACCTGCTGGATTCGATCACGCTACTGGGCAATGTGTCGCGGCTGCTGGCCGATAACGCCATCGCCGGATTGAAGGTGCGCCAGGAGCGCGTGCGCGAGGCCCTGGACCGCAATCCGATCCTGGTGACCGCGCTCAACCCGATCATCGGCTACGAGAAGGCCGCCGCGATCGCCAAACGTGCCTACAAGGAACAGCGCCCGGTGCTGGACGTGGCGCTGGAAGACAGCGGGCTCGGCGAAGCGGATCTGCGCCGTTTGCTGGATCCGGCCGCGCTGACGCGTGGTGGCATCCAGGCCGGCAGCAGTGGTGGCGGTGGCTGACCACTGAACGCGCGTGCGGATGTAGGAGCGCGCCTGGGCGCGATGAAGCCTTCCCGATAAGGCCCCATCGCGCACCAGTGGGCTCCTACACGGTCTCGCGCCAATCTACTGATTTGCGCGGACTTGGCCGGCGACTCAGTGCCGCTCGGCCTGGATGTTGCCAAAGCTTTCGCGATACGGCTGCAGCGACGGAATCTCATCCAGCAATTGGCTGCTGAGCGTCTGGATCTCGGGTGTGGCGGTCAGCTTGATCGACTTGTATTCCGGATCCGGGCCGGCGTCGTTGACCGCCTGCTGGCGCAGCACCTGCAGGTGCCCGAACAGCAGTTGCAGCTTGGCGCGGGTCGGCTCCTTCTGCGGTAGCGCGATATCGTCGATCTTGAGGGTGCCGTCCGGGGTGATCTCCGCGTTGGCGGCAGGCGGGCGACGGATCATCACCGACTGCGTGGTGATGGCGACGCGCGGCTTGCCACGTTCGGCACGCCGGGACGACTGATCGCCGCAGGCGGCGAGTGTGCACAGCAACAGCGCCATGCAGAGCATCACGAACTTGTTCATGGGATCGGTGGGCCGGAGGGGAGCGCACTAGTGTAATCCCGCCGCGGTCTGCGGGTGCCGGCGCGTGTGGTCGGCAGAGCTGACAAACCATCGCAGGGGTGCGCCAACCAGCGGTTGCAACACGATCATCGTGCGCCGCTGACGCATTGCATGTTCACCCGTGCGCAGAGTGCCGGCCAGTGGCTGCGGCGATGTCCGACCAGTCCGATGCAGTGGTCGCAAGCACGACGGCGACCGCCGCGGAGCCGAGCCGCTGCCTCACTCCGCTCGCCGCCCTCAATCGCGGCAGTCGGCAACATCCTTCTGGGTGAGATTGGCATAGGGTCCAAATTCGGGCACGGCACGGGTTGCGGCATCCTGCGCGCCGCGTAACTTGTCCAGCTGATCGCAGATCAGCATGGTCTTCTGTTTGAAGGTCTCCGCTTCGGCTTCGATCTTGTCGCCGATCTGGTCCGTGTTGCCGCTCAGCACGCCTTTGAGCGCTTCGCCGGCGGCATGCGCGCCGAATGCCGCGCCCTGCGTACCGATATCGATGCCCTTGGCCGCAACGCCCTGGATCTGCGCGTAGTAATTGCGCATCGCCTGATGCTGCATGTCGTTCAAGTTCACCGGTTTACCGTCGATGCTGAGCGCACCGTCGGCACTGATGGTCGCCGCGGGCAAGCCGCTGCGCTTGAGCGTCACGCTCTTGCCGTTGAAGGTCACGCCGCCGCTGTCGTTCTCGCCCGACACCACCACCTTCGGCTCGGACTTGCCGCAGCCCACCAGCAACACGCTGGCCATTACCGCAGAAATAAGCAGTTTCATAAGCTATCCCCCAAATGAAGAGTTACTTGTCCGCCGGCACGCGCGTGGCGCCGCCCACGTCGCTGGCGCTGATGTCGCCGCTGCCCTTGCGCACGAGGCCGACATCGCCACTGACCTTGCGCACATGGATCGAGCCGGAGCTGATCGCCTCGACCCGAACGCTTCCCTGCACGTCCTCGATCTCCATCTCGCCCGACCCCACGGTGCCGACGGTGACGTTGCCTGCCACGTCGCGCAGTTTGACCTCGCCAGAGCCGACCGTACCGACGTCGGTTGCGCCATGGATCTGCTTTGCCTTCAGATC
Organism: Xanthomonas sp. WHRI 6106; assembly: GCF_040202405.1. Lineage (NCBI taxonomy): Bacteria > Pseudomonadati > Pseudomonadota > Gammaproteobacteria > Lysobacterales > Lysobacteraceae > Xanthomonas > Xanthomonas sp. WHRI 6106. The sequence goes on from NZ_JBEGFC010000001.1 coordinate 629,543, forward strand.
GCCCGAGCCCACCGCCAGCACACGCAGCGCACCGATATCCTCCAGCTCGATGTCGCCGGAGCCCACCTTGGCGGTGACACGTCCCTTGCTGCGGCGGACGGTCATATCGCCCGAACCGACATCGGCGCTGACGGATGCGGCACCGGTGATCTCGGCATCACCGGAACCCACATCGAACTGCACCAGCAGGGTGTTCGGCACGCTGCCGCGCAGGTCCAGATACGAATAGTTTTCGCCGATGGACATGCGGATCAGGCGGTCTTCGGCCAGGGTCACCACCAGCTTGTCGCCGACCCGCTTCTGGGTCACGGTCAGGTGCTTGAGCAGTTCGGCCTTGGCCGCACAGGCGCGGCCTTGCAGGCGTCCGCCTGTACCGGGCGCGGCGTCCACACGCAGGTCGTTGGAGGCGACTTCGAACAACACCGACTTCACTCCCGCCAGTTGCAGCTCCAGGCTGCGCGGCTCGGAGTACTTGCATTGCTCTTCGGCAGCCGCGGCGCCGGGCAATGCGAACAGAAGGGCCAGGGTCAGGGGCAGGCGCATGGAATGTCCTTCAGGCTTCGGAGCGCCGGCGGCGCAGGTAGATGGAGGCGACGATCAAGGCGACACCGATGGCGGCGCCGATCCAGATGTCGGCATTGCCGTAGACGCGTGCGCTGTCGGTGTGCTGCAGGGCCCACTGCACCAGGTCGCTGGGGTTCTGCATGGCGCTGCTGTCCAGGTTGCCGCTGACCGCACGCGGCGACCAGGTGCCCGGCAGCACGCTGAGCAGGCCGCGGTAGCCGACGATGTACCAGATCCAGCCGATCGGCAGCGACACGCCAGGCATCGCCGCAAGGATGCTCAGCATCACGCAGGCCAGCAGCGGGAACAGCACCGCCCACAGGAACGGCTTGCTCTGGGCCCAGGCGGAGCAGAACATCAGCCAGCCGATGGTGGGCAACGACCACAGCAGGCTCATCGGCACGGTCTTGAGCAGCAACCACAGTAGCGCGAACGGATGCGAGTGCGTGGCCATGGCCCAGGGGCTGGGCGCACCGGCGATCAACGCGCCGCCGATGGCGATCAGCCACAGCGCCAGCCCCACCACCAGACCGATCGCAATGGCGATCAGCGGCGCCAGCAACAGCGCCCAGGCGGCCTTGGACAGCACGGTCTGCACGTCGGAGACCGGCAGCGATTTCCAGAACAGCACGCTGCGGTCGCGGCGGTCGTCGTACAGGCTGCCTAGCGCATAGAAGAACACCACGAAGGCCAGTACCACCGAGGCGATGCCGATCCCGCCCAGCAGCAGGCCGTCGCCCACCTGGCCCAGGGTGCGGGTGTACTCGGCCATGTCGTCCAGGTTGACGCTGTCGCCAACCATGTTGCGGCGCGCCGTGATCGCACCGATCACCGCGCCCAGCAGCGCGAAGAACACCGCAATGCCGCCGGTGATCACCTGCGCCCACACGAAGCCGCCACGGTGTTCCCAGTATTCGCGTTTGAGCAGCCAGCCGAAGGTGCGGGCAGGCGATGCGTGGTTGGTCATGGCATTCATGCGTAGGTCCCCTTCATGACGGCAACAAACAGGTCGGCCAGGCCGGGATTGCGGGTTTCTCCAAAGCCGGCGAGCTGCGCTTTGGGCACGCCGTCGAACAACATCACCGTCTTGCCGAAGGGCAGGGCGCGTTCGTCGATCGGCGTCAGTGTTCGCGCGGCGTCGAGGTGCTCGGCACCGACCAGCACTTCGGTGTAGCGCTGCGCCACGTCCTCCATGTCGGCAGTCAGCACGATGCGGCCGTCGCGGATGAACATCACATCGGTGAGGATGTGTTCGATCTCCTCGACCTGGTGCGTGGTGACGATGATGGTCTTCTGCTCGTCGAAGTAATCCTCCAGCAGGCGCTGGTAGAACTGCTTGCGGTAGAGGATGTCCAGCCCAAGGGTGGGTTCGTCCAGCACCAGGATGCGCGCGTCGATGGCCATCACCAGCGCCAGATGCAACTGCACGATCATGCCCTTGGACAATTCGCGCACCCGCGACTTGCGGTTGAGCTGGGTGTTGGCCAGGAAGCGCTCGCACTTTGCGCGATCGAAGCGCGGATGCACGCCGGCGACGAAATCGATCGCCTCACCAACCCGCAGCCAGCGCGGCAGCACCGCCACGTCGGCGATGAAGCAGACCTCGTTCATTAGCGCGTTGCGCTGGGTGCGCGGGTCCAAGCCCAGCACGCGCAGCTCGCCGTCGAAGTCGGTCAGGCCCAGTACCGCCTTCAGTGCGGTGGTCTTGCCGGCGCCGTTGGGGCCGATCAGGCCGACGATGCGGCCGGCGGCGATGGTGAAGCTGGTGTTGTCCAGCGCCAGGCGGTGTTTGTAGGCCTTGCGCAGGCCGCGGGCGTCGACGACATGGTCGGTGGAGACGGCGGTCATGGTGTTTTCCCCTGTGGCAACAGATCGTCGATGGACAGGCCCAGGCGCTGGATGCGTTCCAGCACCGCCGGCCATTCTTCATTCAAGAAACGCTCGCGTTCGCTGCCGCGCAGCTTCTGTGCGGCTTCCGGGGTCATGAACATGCCCAGGCCGCGGCGTTTTTCCACCAGGTTCTCGTCGGCCAGTTCCTGATAGGCGCGCGAGACGGTGATCGGATTCAATTGATAGTCCGCCGCCACCTGGCGCACCGAGGGCAGGGCATCGCCCGGCTTGAGGATTCCATCGAGCATCATGGCAATGACCCGTTCCTTGAGTTGGCGGTAGATGGGAGCGCCGTCGCTCCATTGGATGTCGTTCATGATCAGCTCCGTGGGCGCAGAACCTGCGCGAAGGAGAAATAGGGCATCGACAGCGAGGCGCGCGGATGCCGGCCAGGCCGGGCGCGCGCTTCGGGGGGAGTTGTCGCATTTTCCGTAACCGCTTCCGACACGCCATAATCGGCGCCGGACTCCGTCACCTGACTGGAAGCGGCTCCCAGCCAACCAATGGCAAACAGGGTGCTGCCGAACAGCAACAGCGGAACTGGTCGCGTGACACGTGTGCTGTTCATGCTTTCCCCCTGCGTTGGATGACTGGTGTTGTATTCAACTATAACACCGACACGCAGGCAGTCAACTGTCTGTCACACCCAACTGATGGCACCCCGCCAAATTCGGGATGCCGATCCCTCGCCGAGGCTTTGCCCATGTTGCTGAAACGTCTGTTAGTGGTTGTATTTGCTGGATTTTTCGCGGGCTCGGCGCTGGCCGCCGGCGCTGCGCTGCTGGATCTGGACTACCGCCCGCTCGCCGGAAAGGCGCCAATCAACCTGAACCGCAGTTACGGTGGCAAGGTGGTGATGGTGGTCAATACCGCCAGCAAGTGCGGCTACACCCCGCAGTACGAAGGCCTGGAAGCGCTCAACAAGCGCTACGCCAGCCGTGGGTTTGCGGTGTTGGGCTTTCCGTCGAACGATTTTCAGGGGCAGGAGCCCGGATCCGAGAAACAGATCCAGGAATTCTGCACGCTGACCTATGGCGTCAAGTTCCCGATGTTCGAGAAGGTGCATGTGCTTGGCAAGGAGGCCACGCCGTTGTACCAGCGGCTGACCCAGGCGACGGGCGTGGCGCCGGGGTGGAACTTCCACAAGTATCTGATTGGTCGCGATGGGCGCGTGGTGGCGCAGTTCCCCAGCAAGATCAAACCGGACGATCCGCGCGTTGTGTCGGCGATCGAACGCGAGCTCAATGCGCCCTCGCGCTGAGCACGGCTCTCGCAACGCCGCGTGCGCATGCGACAATGCGTGTTCAGCGCCGTCGGCGGCGTGTCTTTTCACTTTCGGGAAGTGCATCGAATGAAGATGGGAAAGCGCGGCGCGGCGGCGTCGCTACTGATGGTGGCAATGGCGGCTTCGGTGCCGGCGATGTCGCAGCAACCGGCCGCGGCGGCCACCAAGGAGAAGCCAGTTTTGAATGCATCGTCTGAGAAAAGCACGCGCGACAACGTCAGCTACGCCATCGGTATGGATGTGGCCCGCTCGTTCGAGCCGATCGCCCAGGACATCGATCTGAGCGCCATGCAACGCGCCATCGAAAATGCATTCAAGGGTGGCAAGCCGCTGTTGTCCGACGAGCAGACCCAGGCCACCGATACCGCCCTGCGCACCGCGCTGGCGGCCCGTAACGGCCAGCAGGTGCCGGGCATGGCGCCGGGTTCCGCGCCGGCTGCCCCGTCCAAGGAAAACGTCGGCCTGATGCTCGGCGACCGTGCAGTTGGTCCGTCGCTGGCCGGCATCAAGGACGAGATCGATCTGTCGATCCTGATGGAAGCGGTGCGTACCGTGTTCGCCAAGGGCACCACGCGCCTGACCCAGCAGGAAGCGGCCGCCACCATGCAGGCCTTCGCCTCGGCCAAGCAGGGCGCTGCCGGTGCCAAGAATCGCGAAGAAGGCAATGCCTTCCTTGCCAAGAACAAGACCGAGAAGGGCGTGATCACCACCGCATCCGGCCTGCAGTACATGGTGCTGCGCCAGGGCAGCGGCGAGCGTCCGATGCGGACCAACAAGGTGCGCGTCAATTACGAAGGCAAGCTGCTCGATGGCCAGGTGTTCGATAGTTCCTACCAGCGCGGCCAGCCGGCCGAGTTCGGCCTGGATCAGGTCATTCCCGGCTGGACCGAGGGCGTCGCGTTGATGCCGGTCGGTTCGAAGTATCGGTTTTGGATTCCATCCAACCTGGCCTATGGCCCGAACGGCACGCAGGGTGGGCCGATCGGACCGGACGCAACCTTGACGTTCGATGTCGAACTGATGGGCATCCTTCCCTGATCTGTCGCAGAACTTCCGTACCCATGCGCGTTGCGATCTCTGGTGCCGGCGACGTTGGTCCAGCACCGACGACGTGCGTGCTGCGTCTAGCCGTTGCCTGATGGCGCAGCCGTGGGAACCTGGTGCCAGCGTGCGAGCCTCCGACCCGGAGGCCACTCGTGAAACCAGGCGCATCTTCGGCGGGCGCGATGACCTGACCTTCTGCGACGAAGCGTTCGCGGCACCGGAAGGCGCCCACGCATTGGTTCTGGCCACCGGATGGAAGCAGCTCCGCAGCCCGGATTTTGGCAAGATCAGGCAGGCAGTGAAGGACAAGGTCGTGTTCGACGGCCGCAACCTGTATGACCGGCAAGAGATCGAAGCCGCTGGTCTGGCTTACTACGCTATCGGACGAGGCCGTTCGTTACATGCATGAGCAACTCTCGCCGCGCGACCAGGACCTGGAAGCGCGATTGGTGGAACTGGAAACGCGCCTCTCCTTTCAGGAGCAGGCGCTCAACGAACTGAGTGAAGCGCTTGCGGATGCCCGTTTGACTGGTGCCCGCAATGCCGAACTGATCCGCCACCTGCTCGAGGATCTGGGCAAGGTGCGCTCCACGTTGTTTGCCGATGCGGCGGATGAACCGCCGCCTCCGCACTATTAATTGCAGATTGCCGCCGCCATGAGCGATACCCTACGTGACCAGCTGCTTGGCCTGGGCTTCAAGTCCGCGCCCAAGCCAGAACGCAAACCCGACGCGCGGCCTGCCGCGCGTCCGCACGGCAAGGGCGGCAAGCCCGCACCCGGCGGCCACCGGCCGGATGGCCAGGGCAGGGGGCCTCAGCGGTCGTCTGCCGCCTCGGCCACCGATGGCAGTGGCGAACGCAAGCACGGGGCCAGGCCCGATCGTCGTAACGACGGCCGGCCGGCGGGGTTGCCACGTCCGCCGCAGGCCGACGCAGGCCGGCGCGGTCCCAGGCCGCCGCGCACGCGCGAAGACATCGATCTGGCCAAGGCCTATGCGATCCGGGCGCAGCGCGAGAAGGATGAACGCATCGAAGCCGAGCGTATCAAGCAGGAAGAAGCACGCCTGCGCCGCGAAGCCAAGGCCAAGCTGGAAGAACTGCTCAAGGACAAGGGACTGAATCACGCCGATGCCGACATTGCCCGGCATTTTCCGTACGGCGGCAAGATCAAGCGTATCTATGTCACCGCCGACCAGCTCAAGGCACTCAACGCCGGCGAGCTCGGCGTGCTGCAGCTCAACGGGCGCTATCTGCTGGTGACGGCCGAAGTGCTGGCCGAAGCCGAGGCGGTGTTCGCGCCATCGGTCGCCCTGAAGGTGGACCCGAACGCACCTGCGGGCGAGGATCCCTATGCCGATCCCAAGTACCAGGTGCCTGACGATCTGGTCTGGTAAGGCGGCATCACGTGGCTGTCTTGAAAGGGCACCTGAGGGTGCCCTTTTTGTTGGCGGGCGAGCTTGCCAATGGTTGCGACTGGGCAGGGCGGCGGGATGCTGACCCACCGGATCGGGCCTGCCTGCCGGCCTGGCGATCGTCAGTGCCGGAGCAGTTGCTCGTTGACGTCGGCGCGTGTCGGCTAGTGCGCCTGTTGTAGCTGTCGCCGCAGCGTGCTGTTTTGCCGCGCCACGGCCTGCCACGCGTACAACGCTGGCTGCGCCGCTGGCGAGAGCGGCGCGGTATACAAACCGGTCACGGCCGGCGCGGCACCATGCGCGCCGTTGCTGGTCGACGCAGCCATCCCGACGATTTGCTGCGTTGTCGCTCACTTCCTGCCGATGGTGCCACCCATGTCCGTGTTTTCTGTTCCCGCGCAATTGCGTGCCGATGCACCGTCGGTGCCGGCGTCTTCCTTCGTGAGCGAGCGGTTGCAGCTGCGCGCAGGGCGACCTCTGCTGCTGGCCGGGGCGCTGCTGGTGTTGTGCCTGAGCAGCCGGCCGGCAGCGGCGCAGGCGGAGGATCCACCGGCGTTCGACCGGCCAGGCATTCCGTTTGCCGCCGAGGTGTTGCAGCCCGGCGCATTCGCCTGGGAGCAGGGTTTGCCGGATGCGAGCACCGATCGCACCGATGGCCAGCGGACCACGCTGTACACCGCCGACACCGTGCTGCGTCTGGGCCTGTCGCAACAGGTGGAGCTGCAAATGGGCAGCGACAGTTACAACTGGCAGCACGGGGGCGGCCAACGCGTGCGCGGCGGCGGCGACAGTCATATTGGCTTGAAGGTGGCCCTGCCATCGCGCTCCGACAGTTTTCACTGGGCGGCGCTGGGCACCTACAGCGTCCCGACGGGCAGCCCGGCCTTCAGCGACGGCTATGCCCGCGAACTCGGCGTCACCGCCTCCTGGGACCTCGCGCAGCAGCGTGCATTTGCGCTGTACGTCAACTACGCGCGCGACGACGAGGGCCACACCTGGACCTTTGCACCCAATTACACGTTTTTTTCCGGCGAGCATTTCAGCAGCTACGTCGAAGCCGGGTTCGATACCGGCAGCGAGCATTCGCGCGTGGCGGGTGCGGGCGGCGCCTGGCAACTGGCGCACGCGATGCAGCTGGATGTCTCGGTGCTGCGCGGGCTGACCTCGGAGAGCCCCGACTGGCAGGGCGGAATTGGCTTGTCGATCGCGTTTCAGTAACGACTGTCGGTGAGCCAGGCGTCTGCGTCGTGCTGCCCGGACGACGCTAGCCGCGTGCTGCGTGGCTGCCAGTGGCGGCCCGGACGGTCGTGGCGGCATCGCGATGCGGGGCTGCATTCTCGAGCTGGCGATGGCGGTCACGGGCAAAAAGTTTTAGATGCCGGGTGGGTGCAGGGCGAAGATGGCGTCACGTTGGCGTCAGCCGATCTTGCGGCAAGGAGCCGTGCGCTGCTTGATCGCCCTAACCGACCAGTCGGCACGCACTGAGCGGACTATCCGCCTGATTTGTTGCACTGCCGCATGCATTGGGAACAAGGAAAAGGCCTAATTGGATCGATCCAATGAACGCCACGGGCATGCGCATTTCTCTCAACGCCAGGTCTGCAACTTGACGCGTGCCACGCCGACATCCGCAATGGAAGAGGACGGCGACGCGCGCCGTCTGCGCCGTGGCGCAGTGACATTGCGCGATATCGCGGTCGCCATCGGTGTGTCGCGTGCCACCGTCTCGCTGGTACTGCGTGGCAGCCCCTTGGTGCATGCAAGCACGCGGGCACGTGTCGAGGCCGAGCTGGATCGACAGAACTATGTGTACAACCGCGCCGCCGCCAATCTGCGCCGGCGCACCTCGTCCAGCATCGCGTTGGTCATCAACGACCTGTCCAATCCATTTTTTGCCGAGTTCGCCGCAGGCGTCGATGAAGCGCTGGGCGCCGCCGGCTATGTGACGCTGCTGGGCAGCACCGGTGAATCGACGCAGCGCCAGCAGGCGGTGCTGACCTCGTTGATGGAGCACACGCCGGCCGGAATCATCCTGTCGCCGGCCGAAGGCAGTCAGGCGCAGGCCCTGACCCAGGTGCTCGGCCGCCAGCGCAACGTCGTGCTGTTCAACCGCGAAGTGGAGGGTGCCGGTTGGGATCTGCTGGCGCTCGACAACGAGCAGGGTGCGTTTCTGGCCTGCACGCACCTCATCGCGCAAGGTCACCGGCACATCGTGTTCTTCGGTGGCCATGCCGAATCCAGTTCGTGCCGCCAGCGCCGTGCCGGCTACACGCGTGCAATGACGGATGCGGGGCTGGCCGTGCAGTACGTCGAGTCGGCACCCAATCGCCAGGATGCCGCGCTGTGTGGCGCACGCATGTTGGGCGGTGCGGGCCAGCGCGTGAGTGCGGCGGTCTGCTACAACGACAGCGTGGCGCTGGGCCTGATGGCCGCGCTGGCGATGCAGGGCAGTGTGCCCGGCCGCGATTTTGCGGTGACCGGCTTCGACGATATCGCCGAAGCCGCGTTGTTCACCCCGGCCCTGACCACGCTGGCCGCCGATCCGCGCGCGCGTGGCCGGCAGGCCGCGCAACTGGTGCTGCAGCGTATCGGCAGCCCTGAACTGGCGGCGCAACGGCTCACCGCCGCCGTCGCCTTGAAGATCCGTGCAAGCAGTGCATGCGCGCCGACCGCAGCGCCTGCGCCGCAACGCGCAAGCCATTCCCCCAACCGTTCCCCCACCAAGGCCTCAGGCCGCTGACCAGGCAACTCCTATGGTTTCCCTTTCCACGCAATCCACTGTGCCAAGCGGCAACAAGGCGCCCGTCAACAACGGCGTCGCGTTGTCGGTGGTCACCACGATCTTCTTCATGTGGGGCTTTCTCACCTGCCTCAACGACATCCTGATCCCGCACCTCAAAGCGGTGTTCGAGCTCAACTTCGCCCAGGCGATGCTGGTGCAGTTCACCTTCTTCGGTGCGTATTTCCTGATGTCGCTGCCGGCCGGTTGGCTGGTGAACCGGTTGGGCTACAAGCAGGGCATCGTGGCAGGACTTGCGGTGGCGGCAGTTGGAGCGCTGGGCTTCTGGCCGGCGGCAGAATTGCGGGTGTATGGCGCATTTCTGGGCGCATTGTTCGTGCTGGCCACCGGCATCACCATCCTGCAGGTGGCGGCCAATCCGTACGTGGCATTGCTGGGGCCCGAGCGCAGCGCGTCCAGCCGTCTGACCCTGGCGCAGGCGCTCAACTCGTTGGGGACGGCGATCGCGCCGCTGTTGGGTGGCTGGTTGATCCTGTCCAACACGGTGATGAGCGGCGACCAGCTCAAGGCACTGCCGCAGGCCGAGCAGCTGGCCTATCGCGTGCAGGAAGCGCAGGCGGTGCAAGGGCCCTATATCGGCCTGGGCGTGGTGCTGTTCCTGCTGGCGATCTTCGTGTTTCTGTTCCGTCTGCCGGCACTGACCGATGCAGGCGCACAGAAAGACCAAAGCACGCATAGCCTGCGCGATGCCTTGCGTCACCCGCATGTGCGCTTCGGGGTGCTGGCGATCTTTTTCTATGTCGGCGCAGAAGTGGCGATCGGCAGCCTGATGGTCAATTACTTCTCGTTGCCGGAGATCGGCGGTTTCACCGAGCGCGAAGCGACCAAGTACGTCTCGGCCTACTGGACGCTGGCGATGATCGGCCGTTTCATCGGCTCGGCACTGCTGGCCAAACTGTCGCCCCGCGTCCTGTTGTCGGCGTTCGCGGCGATCAATGCACTGCTGCTGGGCGCCACCATGGTCAGCGGCGGCATGCTGGCGGTGTACGCACTGGTGGCGATCGGCCTGTTCAACTCGATCATGTTCCCGACCATCTTCACCCTGGGCATCGAGCGCCTGGGCGCATTGACCGGCCGCGCCTCCAGCCTGCTGATCATGGCCATTGTCGGCGGTGCGATCGTGCCGTATCTGCAGGGCCTGCTCGCAGACCGGATCGGCCTGCATGAGTCGTTCGTGCTGCCGCTGGTGTGCTACCTGTACATCGTGTTCTACGGTATCTGGGGCTCGCGTCTGCGTGGCGCATTGGCGGAGGCGCACGCATGAGCGCTGCCAAGAACCAGGTGATCTGCTTCGGCGAAGCCTTGATCGACATGCTGGCCCTGCCACAGGCTGGCAGCGACGACGCGCGCACGTTTGCGCAATATGCGGGCGGCGCGCCGGCCAACGTGGCTGTCGCTGTCGCCAAGCTCGGCGGTGCGTCCCATTTTATTGGCATGCTCGGGCGCGACATGTTCGGCGACTTCCTGCTGCAGAGCCTGCAGCAGGCCGGTGTGGCCACCGGCGGCATCGTGCGCACCGATCAGGCCAAGACGGCGCTGGCCTTCGTTGCGTTGGACGAAGCCGGCGAGCGCAGTTTCAGTTTCTACCGGCCGCCTGCAGCGGATCTGCTGTTCCGTCCCGAACATTTTGCTGCCGATGGCTTCGCGCAGGCGGCGGTGCTGCATGTGTGCTCCAACAGCATGACCGAGCTGGAGATTGCGCAATGCACGCTGGACGGCATGCGCCGCGCGCGCGCCGATGGCGCCATCGTCAGCCTCGATCTCAACCTGCGCCCGATGCTGTGGCCGCAGGACGTGAACCCGGCGCCGGTGCTGTGGGAGGCGCTGGCCCTGGCCGATGTGGTCAAGCTCTCGCGCGAAGAGCTCGACTATCTGGCCGGCACGCTGGACAGCGATGCCAGCGCGGTGACGCAGAAGCTGTGGCAGGGCAACGCGACCTGGCTGCTGGTCACCGATGGTGGCGGCCCGGTGCACTGGCAGACCCGCACCGATTCCGGTCAGGTGCCGGCGTTCACCGTGCAGGTGCGCGATAGCACTGCTGCGGGCGATGCGTTTGTGGGTGGGCTGCTGTTCCAGCTGGCTGCGCGCGGCACCACGCTGGCGCAATTGTGCGGCGATACCTCGGCGATGACCGAGGTGATCCGGTTCGCTGCCGCCGTCGGCGCATTGGCGGTCACGCGCAAGGGCGCGTTCGCTGCGATGCCCGGCATCGATGACGTCCATTCTCTGATCCAGGAACAAGCATGAGCCCGTTGCCCGCATCCCCCGCACCCGATTTCCGCTCGGCCGATGTCCTGCGCCAGCACATCGCCGACACCATGGCGTTCTACCACCCGCGCGCGATCGACCCGGCCGGTGGCTTCTTTCAGTATTTCCGCGATGACGGCTCTATCTACGACGCCGGGCACCGGCATCTGGTGAGTAGCACGCGCTTCGTCTTCAACTACGCGATGGCCTACCGCGAGTTCGGCAACGCCGAGTACCTGGAGGCGGTGCGCCACGGCCTGGATTACCTGCGCAACGTGCATCGCAATGCGGCGACCGGCGGCTATGCCTGGACCTTGCGCGATGGCGTGGTGGAAGACGACATGAACCACTGCTACGGCGTTGCATTCGTGCTGCTGGCGTATTCGTGCGGGCTGAAGGCCGGCATCGCCGAAGCCCGCACGTGGATGGACGAAACCTGGCAGCTGCTGGAGAAGTATTTCTGGGAGCCGGAATTTGGCTTGTACCGCGATGAAGCCGACGCCCACTTCAATTTCACCACGTATCGCGGCCAGAACGCCAACATGCATATGTGCGAGGCGATGATCGCCGCGTATGAGGCCAGTGGCGAGCAACGTTATCTCGACCGTGCGCTGCAGTTGGCCGACAACATGACGCGCCGTCAGGCCGCCAAGGCCGATGGCCTGGTGTGGGAGCACTACGACCCGCAGTGGAACATCGATTGGGATTACAACCGCGATGACCCCAAGCACCTGTTCCGCCCCTGGGGCTTCCAGCCAGGCCATCAGACCGAATGGGCCAAGCTGCTGATGCTGCTGGACCGCTACGCGCCGGCCGACTGGTTGTTGCCGACCGCGCAACACCTGTTCGATGTGGCGGTGGAACGCTCCTGGGATGCCCAACGCGGCGGGCTGTATTACGGCTTCGCACCGGACGGGCAGGTCTGCGATGACGACAAGTACTTCTGGGTGCAGGCCGAATCGCTCGCTGCTGCCGCATTACTGGCCCAGCGCAGTGGCGAGGATCGCTACTGGCAGTGGTACGACAAGCTGTGGGACTACGCCTGGAAGCACATGATCGATCACCGCTACGGCGCGTGGTATCGCATCCTGGACGCGGACAACCGCAAGTACAGCGACGAGAAGAGCCCGGCCGGCAAGACCGATTACCACACCATGGGCGCATGCTACGAGGTTCTGAACGTGTTGCGCCCGGCTGCCTGATGTTGATGTGATCAAAGCGCCGCTGTCGAAGGTCGGCGGCCCCACGTAGGAGCGCACCCGGGCGCGACAGGGCTTTACTGGTAACGCCCTGTCGCGCCCGGGTGCGCTCCTACGGTGTTTGCGGCGGCCCTTACTCCGGGTCGTAATCCAGGTTCGATGCCAGCCAGCGTTCGGCCAAGGCCAGCGTGATCCCCTTGCGCTTGGCGTAGTCGGCAACCTGTTCCTTGCCCAGGCGCCCGACCACGAAATACTGGCTCTTGGGATGGCTGAAGTAATAGCCGGACACCGCGGCGGTAGGCAGCATCGCGAAGCTCTCGGTCAGCGTCATCGTGGTGTTTTGCTCTGCATCGAGCAGGTCGAACAGCGTGCGTTTTTCGCTGTGTTCCGGGCAAGCCGGGTAACCGGGGGCAGGGCGAATGCCGTGATAGCGTTCGGCGATCAAGGCGTCGTTGTCCAGGCTCTCGTCGTCCGCATAGCCCCAGAACTCGGTGCGCACGCGCTGATGCAAGCGCTCCGCCAGTGCTTCGGCCAGGCGATCGGCCAGCGCCTTGAGCAGGATCGCATTGTAGTCGTCGTGGGCGGCTTCAAAGCGGGCCACATGCGGGTCGATGCCGATGCCCGCGGTGACCGCGAAGGCACCGATCCAGTCCTGCACACCGCTGTCCTTGGGCGCGATGAAATCGGCCAGGCAGAAATCCGGGCGGTCGATGGGTTTGTCGACTTGCTGGCGCAAGAAATGCAGGGAATGGGGAATGGAGAATCGGGAATGGTCGAGCGCGGGAGCATCGCTTTGCGATTCCCGACTCCCGATTCCCGATTCCGCCGCTTCGGTCAGGACGACGACGTCATCGCCCACGCTATTGGCCGGCCATAGCCCAAACACGGCCTTCGCCGTCAGCCACTTCTCGTCGACGATCTGCTTGAGCATGCGGCGTGCGTCGCGATACAGCTCGCTGGCCTGGGTGCCGACGATCTCGTCGCTGAGGATGGCCGGGAACTTGCCGGCCAGCTCCCAGGCCTGGAAGAACGGGGTCCAGTCGATCAGCTCGACCAACTCCTGCAGCGGGTAGTCGTCGAAAACGTGCAGGCCCGGCTGGCGTGGCGCGGGCGGCACGTAGCTGTCCCATCCGCCATCGAAGCGTTGCGCACGTGCCTTTTCCAGCGACACCAGTCGCTTGGCATCGCCACGGTTGCGATGGCGGGCACGGATCTCGGCGTAGTCGGCGTCATTGGCGGCCACGAACGCCTGACGCAGGTCGCGCGAGATCAGCGATTGCGCAACGCCGACCGCACGCGAGGCATCTTTGACCCACACGGTGGGCGCGGTGTAGTGCGGGTCGATCTTCAGCGCGGTATGCGCGCGCGAGGTGGTGGCACCGCCGATCAAGAGCGGGATCTCGAACCCCTGGCGCTGCATCTCGCGCGCCACATGCGACATCTCTTCCAGCGACGGCGTGATCAAGCCCGACAGACCGATCAGGTCGGCATTTTCTGCGCGTGCACGGTCCAGGATCACCTGCGCCGACACCATCACGCCCAGGTCCACCACATCGAAGTTGTTGCAGGCCAACACCACGCCGACGATGTTCTTGCCGATGTCGTGCACGTCACCCTTGACGGTGGCCATGATGATCTTGCCATTGGACCTGCCGACATCGCCGGTGCGCAATTTTTCCGCTTCGATGTAGGGCAACAGATACGCCACGGCCTTCTTCATTACGCGTGCGGACTTGACCACCTGCGGCAGGAACATCTTGCCGGCGCCAAACAGGTCGCCGACCACGTTCATGCCGTCCATCAGCGGGCCTTCGATCACATCCAGCGGGCGGGCGGACTGCTGACGCGCTTCTTCGGTATCGGTGTCCACGTACGCATCGATGCCGTGCACCAATGCATGCGCCAGGCGCGCGCGTACCGGCTTGTCGCGCCAGGCCAGGTCTTCGGCTTTCGCCGCACCCTTGGTGCCCTTGTAACGCTCGGCGATCTCCAGCAGGCGCTCGGTGCCGTCCTTGCGCCGGTTGAGGATCACATCCTCCACGCGCTCGCGTAGCTCAGGGTCCAGGTCGTCGTAGATCGGCATGCCGCCGGCATTGACGATGCCCATGTCCATGCCGGCCTTGATCGCATGGAACAGGAACACCGAGTGGATGGCCTGGCGCACGCTTTCGTTGCCGCGGAACGAGAACGACACATTCGACACGCCGCCGGAGATATGGCAGTGCGGCAACGTGCGCTTGATTTCACGGGTGGCTTCGATGAAGTCCACTGCGTAGTTGTCGTGTTCTTCGATGCCGGTGGCGACGGCAAAGATGTTCGGGTCGAAGATGATGTCTTCCGGCGGGAAGCCGACCTGCTCGGTCAGCACCTTGTAGGCACGCGTGCAGATTTCCACCTTGCGTGCGCAGGTGTCCGCCTGGCCCACCTCATCGAAGGCCATCACCACCGCGGCGGCGCCATAGCGCAACACCTTGCGTGCCTGCTCGATGAAGACCGCTTCGCCTTCCTTGAGCGAGATCGAATTGACCACGCTCTTGCCTTGCAGGCATTTCAGGCCCGCTTCGATTACCGTCCACTTGGACGAATCGACCATCACCGGGATGCGCGCGATATCCGGTTCGGACATGATCAGATTGAGAAAGCGGGTCATCGCCTTCTCGGAATCGATCAGGCCCTCGTCCATGTTGACGTCGAGGATCTGCGCACCATTGGCCACCTGCTGGCGCGCCACTTCCACCGCTTCTTCGTAGCGCTCTTCCTTGATCAGCTTGCGGAACTGGGCGCTGCCGGTGACGTTGGTGCGCTCGCCGACGTTGATAAACAGCAGGTCAGGGGTGATGACCAGCGGTTCCAGGCCGGACAGGCGGGTGTAGCGGGGAGTGCTCATGCAAGGCCCTGCTGGAGGTTGGCGCCGCGATCAGTCTGGGTGTGTTGGTGTTTATGACCAGATGAGGGAACGCGATGGAATGCGGCCCTCATCCGGCGCTGCGCGCCACCTTCTCCCGCAGGCGGGAGAAGGGCAAGGCGCGGCGCGTGGAGTGTCGTTGTGGCAGGCCCCGCCATGCTGTGTCTTTCTTCCGCCAGCGGGAGAAGGGTCGGGCGCGGCGCATGGAGTGTCGTTGTGCCAAGCCACGCCATGCTGTGTCCTTCTCCCGCCTGCGGGAGAAGGTGCCCGAAGGGCGGATGAGGGCACGCCTGCCGCATCACGCTGCCAGCTCCTGCGTGCCAGGCAATTGCCGCGGTGGCAGATCGGCCACCGCTTCGGCGATGGCGCGGATGTGATCGGGCGAGGTGCCGCAGCAGCCGCCAACCAGGTTGAGCAGGCCGGCCTGCGCGAATTCGCGCAAGGTGTGCGCCATCTCTTCCGGCGTTTCGTCGTACTCGCCGAACGCATTCGGCAGGCCGGCGTTGGGATGCGCGCTGACATAGGCATCGGCAATCCGCGCCAGCGTCTCCACATGCGGGCGCAGGTCCTTTGCGCCGAGCGCGCAGTTCAGTCCCACCGACAGCGGCCGGCCATGCGCAACCGACGCATAGAACGCCTCGGCCGTCTGGCCGGACAAGGTGCGGCCGGAGGCGTCGGTGATGGTGCCGGAGATCATCACGGGCAAGCGCCCGCCGCGTGCCTCGAAGACTTCCTCGATCGCGTACAGCGCGGACTTGGCATTGAGCGTGTCGAAGATGGTTTCCACCATCAGCGTGTCGGCGCCGCCGTCGATCAGGCCTTCGATTGCCTCGCGGTAGGTCTGCCGCAGCGCATCGAAGCTGGTATTGCGATAGCCGGGGTCGTTGACGTCCGGGCTGATCGACGCGGTGCGGCTGGTGGGGCCGAGCACGCCGATGACAAAGCGCGGTTTGTGCGGTGTCAGCGCCTCGACGGCATCGCAGCATGCGCGCGCCACCTGCGCGCCGGCCTTGTTCAATTCGTATACCAGATGTTCCAGGTGATAGTCGGCCTGGCTCACCGAGGTGGCGTTGAAGGTGTTGGTTTCCAGCAGGTCGGCGCCGGCGTCCAGATAGGCGCGGTGAATGCCGGCAATGATCTCCGGGCGCGTCAGCAGCAGGAGATCATTGTTGCCTTTCAGGTCATGCCCTTCCGGCGCGTGCGCGTGATCGCATCCTGGGCCATGCACGTGCGCGCTGTCGTAGCCGTCGGCAAAACGCGTGCCGCGGTAATCCGGTTCCTCCAGGTCGTGGCGCTGGATCATGGTGCCCATCGCGCCGTCGATGATGAGGATGCGCGCGCGCAATGCGTCCGTGAGCGAGGCAGCGCGCTCGGGGTGCAGCCACGGCAAAGTAAACGGGATTGGGGATTCGGAAGTGGGGATGCGCGCGTGCGTCATGGTCCGGCTCTCCTCGCCGCAGTGTCTTTGTTTTCCACCAATCCCGATTCCCGATTCCCGATTCCCGGCTTCACCGCAATCAACGAGATCACCTCGAAATGCGGCGGACGTTTTTCGCGCGTCACCGTCTCCAGGCTGGAGACCTCCAGATCCGCCTTCTCGACGAACCTGCGCAGTTCCTTGGCGGCAAAACCGAGATTGACGTGGCCGTAGGCATGTACCGCGGCGCGATGTTCGTGTTTGGCCAGGCTGCACAGCAGCAGGCGGCCGCCGGGGCGCAGCACGCGCGCCGATTCGGCCACCGCCTGCGCAGGCTTTGCGGCGTAGGTGAGCGCATGCATCAGCACCACCAAGTCGAAGCTGGCATCGGGGAACGGCAGCGCATGCATGTCGCCCTCGCGCACTTCCACGTTGCGCAGCTTGCGCAAGCGTTCGCTGGCAGCGGCGACCACGCGGGCGCTGGTGTCGATGCAGATGTAGCGGGTGGCGTGCGGGGCCACCAGTTCGGCCAGTACGCCGTCGCCGGAGGCGATGTCCAGCACGTCGCCGGTTTCCAGCAGGGGCAGGGCGGTGCGCGCCAGTGCCTCCCAGGTGCGGCCGGGCGAGTAGTGGCGCTCCATGTCACCGGCGACCGAATCGGCCCAGTTCTGGTCGGCGGCGCGGTTGGCCAGCACCGCCGCCACGCGCTCGGCGTCTTGGCGCAGCAGCGGATCGTCGCTGCCGGTGCTCAGCGCCAGCCACAGCGCCCGTTGCGCCGGGTCCAGCGACACTTCGTCGAAGCGGTAGTACGCCGACACACCGGCGCGGCGGTCGCGCACCAGCCCGGCTTCCTTGAGCTTGGCAAGGTGGGTGGACACGCGCGGCTGGGCCAGTCGGGTGATGGCCGACAGCTCGGCCACGGTGAGTTCTTCCTGTTCCAGCAAGGCCAGCAGGCGGACTCGGGTAGCGTCGGCGAATACTTTCAGGCGGGCCGACCAGTCTTCCAGATCCATGAATATCTCTATATCGCGATATGGAGATATTTTCGGCGGGGCGGGGTGTGGGGTCAACTACATACGCATGCGAATGGTTGTGGCTACAATGGCCGCTCAGCCAATACCCGGGAGGGGTCGAACGTGGATTTCAGCTTTACCGAAGAACAACTGATGATCCAGGATGTGGCCCGCCGGATCGCCCAGGAAAAGATCGCCCCCAGCGCCGAGCAGTTCGACCGCAGCGGCGAATTCCCGCTGGAAAACATCCAGCTGCTGGGTGAGAACGGCCTGATGGGCATCGAGGTACCGGCCGAGTACGGCGGCGCCGGCATGGACCCGATCAGCTACGCACTGGCGATGATCGAAATTGCCGCCGCCGACGGTGCGCACTCCACCATCATGTCGGTCAACAATTCGCTGTTCTGCACCGGCATCCTGAAGAACGGCACCGAGGCGCAGAAGCAGCTGTACGTGCGCGCGATTGCCGAAGGCACGCACATCGGTGCCTTCGCGCTGACCGAGCCGCAGTCTGGTTCGGATGCCTCGGCGATGCGTTGCCGCGCGGTCAGGCAGGCCGATGGCCGCTTCGTCATCAATGGCAAGAAGAGCTGGATCACCTCCGGCCCGGTGGCCAGGTACATCGTGCTGTTCGCGGTGACCGAACCGGACAAGGGCTCGCGCGGCATCACCGCGTTCATGGTCGATACCGAGCGTGCCGGCTTCCACCGCGGCAAGACCGAGCCCAAGCTCGGCATTCGCGCCTCGGCCACCTGCGAGATCGAGTTCGCCGACTACGTCGCGCAGCCTGACGAGGTGCTGGGCCAGGAGGGAGCGGGCTTCAAGACCGCGATGAGCGTGCTCGATGCCGGGCGTATCGGGATCGCGTCGCAGGCCGTGGGCATTGCGCGCGCCGCCTATGAAGCCACGCTGGTGTATGCGAAGGAGCGCAAGGCCTTCGGCGCGGCGATCGGCACTTTCCAGATGACCCAGGCCAAGATTGCCGACATGAAGTGCAAGCTGGATGCAGCCTTGTTGCTGACGCTGCGCGCGGCCTGGCTCAAGGGGCAGGGCAAGTCATTCGGCACCGAAGCGGCGGTCGCCAAGCTCACCGCCTCCGAGGCAGCGATGTGGATCACTCACCAGGCCGTGCAGATTCATGGCGGCATGGGGTATTCCAAGGAAATGCCGCTGGAGCGCTACTTCCGCGACGCCAAGATCACCGAAATCTACGAAGGCACCTCGGAGATCCAGCGTCTGGTGATTGCACGCAGCGAAACCGGCCTGCGCTGAGCGGCCTGTTCCGGCAGCACGCCGCCGGTTGCCGATTCCATTGGCCCGAGGTATGCAACGTTCGATCCAGTACTTGATTTAGGCGATTGCTTCCCACTGCCAGGTAGGAGCGCGCTTGCGCGCGATGAAGCGTTATCGATAACGCCGCATCGCGCGCAAGCGCGCTCCTACGCAAGCGTGAGCGGTCTGCGATCAGAGGTGTGTCGTGCCAGTGGCCTGGCGCTGACACATCACAAGCACTTCGCAGCCTTACATGGCGGTGGCTGCGTCCACGCTTGTGGTGCGCGGCGCGCGCGGATCACAATCGTGGCTTCTCCAGCCTCTGGTGCGCGCATGTTCCGGTCTTTGCACGCTGTGTTTCCTCGCCTTTCGCTATCCGCCATCGCGCCCGGGCTGGTGTGTTGGGGGCTGCTGCTGGTCTGCCCCGCAGCGAGCGCGCAGACGCCGCCGCCGTCGATCGTCCCCACCGATCGCCTGCAGGAGCCCTGGTGGGCGCAGCGGCATGCGCAGGTGCTGGAGCAGGTCAGGCAGCATCCGGAGACCAAGCTGCTGCTGATCGGCGACTCGATCACCCAGAACTACGAAAAATCCAAGGCGCCGGACGAAGACTTCCAGCCGACCTGGCAGACCTTCTACGGCAGCCGCGGCGCGCTCAATCTGGGCTTCAGCGGTGACGGTACCGAAAACGTCCTGTGGCGGCTGGCCAATGGCGAAGTCGACGGGCTGCAGCCCAAGGTCGCGCTGGTGCTGGTCGGCACCAACAACACCGGCCATCTCGGCCAGAGCGCGGAGCAGGCTCAGCTCGGCATCGATGCGGTGGTTGCCGCGCTCGAACAAAAGCTGCCGCGTACCCACATCCTGTTGTTGAGTGTGCTGCCCAGCGGGGTTTCTGCGGAAAAATCGCGTCGCGACGCGCAGGTCAACCAGGGTCTGGCAGTGCGTTACGGCGACAACCCGCGTGTGACCTACCTGGATGTGAGCGCGGTGTTTCAACGTGCCGGCACGCTGCGCACCGAGCTGTTCTACGACACGCGCTTCCATCCTGCCGCCGGTGCCCTGCATCCGGACACCCAGGGCCAACGCATGCTGGCCGAGGCGATCGAGCCCACGCTGGCGCGGCTGTTGGGGGAGGCGCCGGTCAAGCCGGTGGCCGAGCTCGGCCGCGACGTGGCGACCTCGCTGCTGCCGGTCGATTGGCTGGAACAGGACTCCTACGACTGGTACGCACGCCACCATGCCGCACTGGCTGCCACGCGTACGCTCAAGCCGGAGGTGGTGATGATCGGCGATTCGATCACCCACTTCTGGGCGGGCCCGCCGCAAGCCACGCGCGTCAGCGGGCCGGCGTCGTGGCAGTGGTTGTATGGCAAGCGGCCGGTGCTCAACCTGGGCTTCGGCTGGGATCGCACCCAGAACGTGTTGTGGCGTATCCGCCAGGGCGAACTCGACGGCCTGGATCCGCGCTGGGTGGTTGTGCATATCGGCACCAACAACCTCACCGGCACCGCGCAATCGCGCGCCAGCACGCCCGCCGAAGCAGCACAGGGCGTCGAAGCGGTGGTGAGCGAAGTGCGCCGTCGTCTACCCAACAGCAAGCTTATCCTGATGGCCATCATGCCGCGTGGCCGCTCTGCCGGCGATCCGCAGCGTGCTCCGATTGCTGAAACCAACCGCTTGCTGCGCACGCGGTATGCCAGCGACCCGGCGGTGCGCCTGGTCGATATCGGCCCACAGCTGCTGCAGCCCGACGGCAGCCTGCCCGAAGCCCTGATGCCCGACGGCACCCATCCCAGCGAGGCCGGCTACCGGATCTGGGCACAGGCACTGCGCGCGGCGGGGGTGACAGCAGTCCCGTGATCGAACGACCGGCAGCTTGCGCGCTGCGGGCGCTGCCGGCGTTGACGCGGATGACGGCAGCGAATGTATCGCCGCCCACGCGTGAGCGATTGCCCCGCGGTGACGTGACGGTTGAGTGGTTGCGCTGCGCGAGGTGATTGCGATGACCATGGTCAACCGCGGTGCCGGGCCTCAGCAGAACAGCGAGCGGCGCGGCAGCGACCAGGGCCCAGCGTTATCCGTAGCCCAGAAACCAGAAGACCCCCGATCGCTCGGAGGTCTTTTTAAACTGGTGCCCAGAAGAGGACTCGAACCTCCACGAAGTTGCCCCCGCTAGCACCTGAAGCTAGTGCGTCTACCAATTCCGCCACCTGGGCAGGTGAGCCGCGAATTTTGCAGACTCCCGGCGGGCTTGTCAACAACTTGCCTGCATCGATTGCCATTGGACGGGCCGGCCTTGCCGCCCACGTCAGGACCGCAGGGGGTACCATTAGGGCAATGACAAAGAAAAACACTCCAGATTCCGATCGGCCGAGTCGCCGCAAATCCACCGGCGCAGCCGAGTCCAGCACCGCCGAGCAGCAGAAGTTGCCAGGCTGGATGCCGGACTTCCTGGTTCGCGCCGCCGCCGGTGCATCGACCAAGGCCGCCAACAAGCGCGCGGCCGATAAAGCCTCCGGCGTAGCCTCACAGCCATCGGACGCGCTGCCCATGCCGGCGGCTCCCCGCGCACCACACCCGCGCAAGAGCGGGCCTGCCGCGCCGCTGCCGGAACGTTTCCAGAACGAGGCGGCCCAGCAGAAAGAAGTCCAGGCCGGCAATGCCGGGTTCAAGGACCCGCATGCCGATCGTGAGGCATTGCGCTACGCCGAACCCATTGCCAGCCGCGAGGCCATCCTGCAGTTGCTCGATGCCTGCGACGGCCCGCAGACTGCTGAAGAGATCGCCGACAAGCTCAACCTGAGCGATCGCATCGATGCGCTGGGCAAGCGCCTGGCCGCAATGGTGCGCGAAGCGCAGCTGGTGCAGAACCGCCGTGGCGGCTACGCGCCGGTACAGCAGACCAGCCTGATTGCCGGTGTCGTGATCGCCAATCCGGAAGGCTTCGGCTTCCTCAAGCCGGACGAGGGCGGTGACGATCTGTTCCTGCCGCCGTTCGAGATGCGCAAGGTCATGCACGGCGACCGTGCGTTGGCCAACGTCACCGGCATCGACCGCCGCGGCCGTCGCGAAGGCGCCATTGCGCGCGTGCTCGAGCGCGGCATGTCGCGCATGCTCGGGCGGTTTTTCTACGAACATGGCGTGGCGTACGTCGATCCGGACGACAAGCGCATCCAGCGCAACGTGCAGATTGCGCCGGATGGGATCGGCGAGGCGCGCGAAGGGCAGTTGGTGGTGTGCGAGCTGATCGCGCCGCCGGACGCGCGCCGCCCGGCCATCGGCAAGATCATCGCGGTGCTCGGCGACAAGCTCACCCCGTCGCTGGTGGTGGAAATGGCCATCCACGGCCACGAGCTGCCGCACGAATTTCCGCAGGAAGTGCTGGACGAAGCGGCCGCCGTGCCGTTGGTGGTCGAGCCGCAGATGATCGGCGGGCGGGTGGATCTGCGGCAGATGCCGCTGGTCACCATCGATGGCGAGGATGCCAAGGACTTCGACGACGCGGTGTATTGCGAACCCAATGCCGACGGCTTCCGCCTGGTGGTGGCGATCGCCGACGTGTCCAACTATGTGCGTCCTGGCACGCCGCTGGACGACGAGGCGCAAAAACGCGCCACCTCGGTGTACTTCCCGGGATTCGTGGTGCCGATGCTGCCGGAGACATTGTCCAACGGCATTTGCTCGCTGATGCCCAAGGTCGACCGCATGTGCTTCGTCTGCGACATGCAGGTGGGGCGCGATGGCGAGGTGACCGGCTCGCGGTTCTACGAAGCGGTGATGAACTCGCACGCACGCCTGACCTATAACCAGGTCTGGAAGGCGGTCGGCGAAGACGACGCCGATACCAAGGCCTTCATCGGCCCGCTGCTGCCGCAGGTGCAGCGCCTGCATCAGCTGTATCACGTGCTGTCCAAGGCCCGTACGCAGCGCGGCGCGATCGAGTTCGAAACCTCCGAAGTACGCTTCGTGCTCGACAACACCGGTGAGGTGACCCAGGCCGGCATGCTGGTGCGCAACGATGCGCACAAGCTCATCGAAGAGTGCATGATCGCCGCCAACGTCGAGGCGGCACGCTATCTGCTGAGCATGCATGTGCCCGCGCCGTACCGCGTGCATGAGCGCCCGCCGGAGAGCAAGTTTGAAGACCTGCTGGAGTTCCTCAAGGAGTTCCAGCTCAGCCTGCCGGCGTGGAGCAAGGTGCGCCCCGGCGACTACACCAAGCTGCTCAAGAAGGTGCGCGCGCGCCCGGACGCGGCGTTGCTGGAGTCGGTGCTGCTGCGCAGCCAGAGCCTGGCGGTGTATTCGCCGGAGAACAACGGTCACTTCGGTCTGGCGTTGGAGGCGTACGCGCACTTCACGTCGCCGATCCGCCGTTACCCCGATCTGCTGGTGCACCGCGCGATCAAGCATGCCTTGACCGGGGCCAGCCCGGACAAGTTCATCTATACCCCGCGGCAGATGTCGGCGTTGGCGCTGCAGTGTTCCGAGCGCGGACGCCGTGCCGACGAAGCCGAGCGCGAAGTGGATGAGCGTTATCGCGCCGCCTGGATGGAAAAGCACGTCGGTGGCCAGTTCGACGGCGTCATCAGTGGCGTGACAGGCTTTGGTCTGTTCGTGGAATTGACCCAGTCAAAGGTCAATGGCCTGGTGCACGTCACCCAGTTGCCGCAGGACTATTACCAGTTCGACCCGATCCGCAAGACGCTCAGTGGCGAGCGCCGCGGCCGCGAATTTCGGTTGGGCGATCCGGTACGCGTGCTGGTGCTCAAGGCCAGCATGGAAGAGCGCAAGATCGACTTCCGTCTGGCCGAGGATGGCGCAGCACCCGAAGCGCCACTGCCGCCACGCGAGAAACCGGCCAAGCGCAGGAAAAAGGCCAATTGAAGTCGGCGTTGCGGGCGGTCGAACGGGCCGCTCGCAAGGTGCCGGCGCGGTAGTGCAGGCTGGTGGCTCGCGGCGAGCGCTGGGGTCGTCGCGATATCCGTTGCAAGCTGACAAGCGGGGCGCAGGATGAACAGCTCTTCCGAATACAGCGGTGGTTGCCAATGCGGCGCCGTGCGTTTCCACGTGCGCGGCGTGCTCGACGACGCGTCGATCTGCCATTGCCGGATGTGCCAGAAAGCCTTCGGGGCGTATTACGCGCCATTGGTGTCGGTGCGCGGCAGCGCGTTCCGCTGGACCCGCGGTGAGCCCAAGCGCTTCGCCTCCTCGTCGGTGGTACAGCGCGGTTTCTGCGCCGATTGCGGCACGCCGCTGACCTATGAAGCGCCCGATGGCGTGGCAATCGCCGCCGGCGCATTCGACACGCCGGAGCGGTTGCCGCCGCACATTCAATACGGCCTGGAACGCAAGCTGCCGTTTGTCGATGCGTTGGCGCAGTTGCCGACACGACGCACAGAAGACGATGCCGCCGCAGACGCATTCCAGGCTTCGCTGGTCTCGCGGAAGCATCCGGACCACGACACCGAGCGGTGGCCGGTGTAAGTAACGGCCCAAGGTCAACTTGCATCCAGGTGCCATCCACGTTGCCGGCAACGTGGCGCAGTTCGCTGCCAGTCGTTGGCGCTGCGCGAGCTGCAAACCTTGCAAGGACGTGCGGAGCACCGATGTGTTGGCGTGCCGCAGCCAACACCGATGTGTTGGCGTGCCGCAGCCAACCCTGCGCAACGGTTGTCGAGCCTTCCGTTGCCGGCCAGGGGCGCGGCTCACCAGTAACAGCTGCGGCAGCGCGAGAGTCAACGGCCATCACCGTGGTTCGAGCTGCGGCAGACGTGCAGGGGCTGACATAGCCCCCCTCCGCGTGTTGTCGCCAGCCTCGCGCCACTGCAACAGGCATCAGCGGCATCGCCGCCCGGCGTTTGGGCATCGTGCGCAAGCGATCCACGCCCGGCCGTGACGTGGCAGGCCGCAGGCCCTACCATTCCCCCACATTTCTTCGTATGCCCGCGCAATGAGCAAGCAGAACCAGTGGATCGTCGGCGTCAACGCTGTCGCCTCGTCCGTCGAGAACGACGCCGACAACGTGCGCGAGGTCTTGATCGAGGCCGGCAGCAAGAACCCGCGCCTGACCGAGATCGAAGAACAGGCACGCCGCAAGGGCATCGACGTGCGCCGGGTCAATACCCAGGCGTTGGACGGCGTGGGTGGGCAGGTCCGTCACCAGGGGGTGGCGGCACGCTACGCCGCCGCGCGCCTGTGGGCCGAGAACGAGCTGGAAGGGCTGGTCGAAGCGGCGCAGGGGCGCGCGCTGGTGCTGGTGCTCGATGGTGTGCAGGACCCGCATAACCTGGGCGCCTGCCTGCGCAGCGCCGCGGCTGCCGGTGTCACTGCGGTGGTCATCCCCAAGGACAAGTCGGCCACGGTGAACGCCACCGTGCGCAAGACCTCGGCCGGCGCCGCCGACCGCATTCCGGTGGTGGCGGTCACCAACCTGGCGCGCTGCCTGCGCGATCTGCAGAAGCAGGGCGTGTGGCTGTACGGATTGGCGGGGGAGGCCGATGCCTCGTTGTACAGCGTGGACCTGCGCGGCAATGTCGGGCTGGTGCTCGGTGGCGAGGCCGATGGCCTGCGCCGTCTCACCCGCGAGCACTGCGATGGCCTGGTCAAGATTCCGATGCCGGGCGATATCGAGAGCCTGAACGTGTCGGTGGCAACTGGCGTGACCCTGTTCGAGGCCGTGCGCCAGCGGCTGGGCGCCTGAAGGCAAGCGGCAAGGGGAGCCAACGGCACCCTGTGGCCTTTGCCGCAATCGCTGCCGGCGGCATCCGACACCGTCGCGTAGCTGCGTGGACCGACGCTGCAATCTGCGCAGATTGCGGCGTTTCCGTTACTGGCACAGCGACACCGGGGCGCGACAACGCCGTCATAGCAGGCGTTTCGGCACCAGGCCGGTGCCCGCTCAACGCGCCGGGCGCTTTTTGCCTACCATATCGTCAGTTAACGGTATGTCATGTCTGATGAATCTTGGGGTGGGCGCCCGCGGCATGGGCGAGAACTGGGACGCCGACCTGGCGTCGGCACGACGGTATTGGCAGTGGCGGCACTGGCTTGGTGTCGGCCTCTGCCTGCTGTTGGCATTGTCTTCGGCCGCAGCGATCGCCGCGCCGGCCGGCACGGCGTCCCTGCGCGATTACGCGATCGACAGCTGGAGTTCGCGCAACGGCCTGCCGCACAACTCGCTGCGCGACATTGCCCAGACCCGCGACGGTTACCTGTGGTTCGCCACCTGGGAAGGCCTGGTGCGCTACAACGGCCTGGAATTCAGCGTGATCGATCGCAGCACGCGCCCGGGGCTGCCCGATAACGGGGTCGGTGCGCTGTATGTGGACCGCGATGGCGCGCTCTGGCTCAGCGATGCGCGCGGCAATCTGGTGCGTCACGGTGCCGACGGGCAATGGCGGCAATGGCAACGCACGGGCCAATGGCCGCAGGCGCTGATCCATGCGATGACGATGGATTCGGATGGCCGCATGTGGCTGTTGTTCGAAGGCCACGGGCTGGGATGTCTGTGGCCGGATGGACGCTTCGACTATTTCCCGCCGCGTGACGGCGTGCCGCTGCAGAGCAGTTTTCCGCGCATGCTGTTCGACGGCCAGGGCCGCTTGTTGATCGGCACGCTGGATGGCTTGATCTATCGCGAGCCGGATGGACGCATGCACCGCGCGCCGGCCGCCTTCGGTCTGCCGCCAGGCCTGGCGTGGCCTTATCGCGCGCCGGACGGCACGGTGTGGGTGGTTGCCGGCGAGCAGCTGTTCCGCCTGCACGACGAGCGGGCAGTGCTGGTGCACCGGCTGCCGGGGCAGGGCCATTTCACCGCGATGCTGCAGGACCGCAATGGCGACCTCTGGCTGGGCAGCGAAAACCAGGGCCTGCTGCGGATCGGCAGTCATGGCGTGGAGCATCTGGCGGCAGGTCGCAGCCTGCCCACCGGGCGGATCGTCAGCCTGCGCGAGGATGCCGAAGGCAGCATCTGGGTGGGCGCCAACGGTGGCCTGTTTCGGCTGCGCGAGACCTTGTTCAGCAGCTACAGCCAGCGCGATGGGCTGAGCGGCGACTATGCGCGCGCGGTGCTGGAAGACCGCGATGGCAGCCTGTGGATCGCCAGTACCGCCGGTCTGGATCGCATGCTGCCGGATGGCCGCGTCGTGCCGGTGCCGGTTGCCACACCGTCGGGGCGGCGGCTGTCGGTGCTCAGCCTGGCGCTGGATCGGCATGGCGACCTGTGGGTCGGGACCTACGCCGACGGAGTCTTCGTGCTGCGCGATGGTCGTGTCTTACGACATTACGGCGACGCCGAAGGCATTCCCAGCGGCCATATCCGGGCCATCGCGGTCGATGCGCAGGATGTGGTGTGGCTGGCGACGCAACGCGGCGTCGTGCGATTGGTGGAGGGCAAGCGCGTGCCGGTGACGGTCCAGGGCCTACCCGACGGCGTGGTGACCGCGTTGGCCAGCATCGATGGCGCGCTGTGGATCGGATCGGTCGATGGCGCGGCAGTGTTGCGCGACGGCACGCTGCGGCAACTGGACCTGGAACGCCTGGGCGGCGCGCGCAGCGTGTTCGGCTTTCAGTCCATTGGCGATGCGGTGTGGATCTCCACCGATCGCGGCCTGTACCGCGCACGCGGCGGCAGCCTCGCACGCGTGGGTCTGGAGCAGGGCATGCCGGTGGACACGGTGTTCCAGCTCGTCGAGGACCGCTTCGGCAACGCGTGGATCAGCAGCAACCGTGGCATGTTGCGGACCGGGTTTGCCGCGCTCAATGCGGTTGCCGATGGGCACGGCACGCTCGCCATCGAGCGTTATGGCGAGATCGATGGCATGGGCAATGCGCAGGCCAACGGCAGTTCCGGCCCCAGCATGATCGAACGTGCGGACGGGTCGGTCTGGGTGGTCACCGCTGGTGGCGTGAGCACGGTCGATCCCGCGCGCCTGCAGCGGTTTCGCGAACGTCGCCCGCCGCCGGCGTTGATCGAAAGCGTGCAACAGGATGGCCGCCCGCTGGCATGGCGCCAGCAGGCGCAACTGCCTGGCGGCTACCGGCTCAATGTCTCGTATGTGGGCATGAGCTTTCTGCTGTCCGAGCGCATCGAGTACCGCACCCGTCTGGACGGCCTGGACAATGTCTGGATCGCGCGCGGCCGGCAGCGCAGCGTGGAATTCATCGGCCTGCCGCCGGGCCACTACACCTTGCGTGTGGCCGCACGTCACCCGGGCGGCGCGTGGAGCCCGCAGGAGGCGCGCTGGACCTTCGACGTGCTGCCGCTGTGGTGGCAGCGCCGCGATGTGCGCATTGCTGCGGCGCTGGGCGCGATTCTTGCGCTCACCCTGCTGTACCGGGTGCTGTTGCATCGCTACAAGACCCACAACGCGCGCCTGGCCGAACTGGTGCGCAAGCGCACCCAGGATTTGCAGATGCAGGCCCAGCGTCTGCTGCAGGCCAATCAGGAAAAGAGCGAATTGCTGACTCGCCTGCGCATCAAGTCCGACGTGTTCGAGCGCCAGGCGCACGAGGATGTACTGACCGGGCTGCCCAACCGTCGCCACTTCGACGAAGCACTGGCGCGCGACATCAGCCGCGCACGGCGCAGCGGGCGCCCATTGGTGCTGGCGATCCTGGATATCGATCATTTCAAGCGCATCAACGACCGGCATTCGCATGCCAGTGGCGATGCGGTGCTACACGAGGTGGGCGCATTGCTCACCGCCGCTGCACGCGCCTCGGATCTGCCCGCCCGTCTTGGTGGCGAAGAGTTTGCGCTGCTGCTGGCCGACACCGCATTGCACGATGCACAGGCGCTGTGCGAACGCATTCGCACGCGCTTCCATGCGCGCAGCGACTGGGGCGGCGTGGAAGGGCTGCAAGTGACCTTCAGTGCCGGGGTGACCGCACTGCGCGATGACGACACCGGCTCATCGTTGATGCAACGCGCCGACCAGGCGCTTTACCAGGCCAAGAGCGCGGGGCGCGACCAGATCTGGGTGGGTTAGAGGCCGGGATTGGGGATTGGGGATTCGTGAAGCGCTGCGTCGGCGCTTCTCTGTCGCGGGCGGAAGACCTGAGCCTTGCAGGAAACGATGCCTCCAATCCGACGGCAAGTGCATGCCTGCATAAGACGACGCGAGTTGCATGTCGGCAACTGTTCGTAGCGCAAGCGGGAACGATCGCGCAGCCCGAAAACCGCGCGCTCCTGCCAATCCCGAATCCCGAATCCCGACCTAAACAGGCCCCGGCCAGGCATTGGCGATCGTGCAGAACAGCCGCGCGGTCTGCTCGGTGTCGTAGACCGCGCTGTGTGCATCGGCCGAGTTCCAGTCCAGACCCGCAGCCTGCGCGGCACGCGCCAGCACGGTCTGGCCATAGGCCACGCCGGCCAGCGTCACCGTATCGAACACGCTGAAAGGATGAAACGGATTGCGTTTATGCCCCACGCGCGCCACTGCCGCGTTGAGGAAATTCAGATCGAAATGCGCGTTGTGGCCGACCAGGATCGCGCGCTGGCAGCCGTACTTCTTCACCGCGGCGCGTACCGGGGCGAAGACGTGGTCCAAGGCGTCCTTTTCCTGCTTGGCAAAGCGGAAGGGATGGTCGAGCACGATGCCGGTGATTTCCAGCGACTTGGGGTCGATCTCCAGCCCGGGCGCCGGCACCAGATGCGCGCTGGCGGTCTGCCCGGGGAAGAAGCGGCCCTCGTCGTCCATTTCGATCGGCACGCAGGCAATTTCCAGCAAGGCGTGCCGGTTCCAGTCGAAGCCGCCGGTCTCCACGTCCACCACGACGGGCAGATAGCCGCGGAAGCGCCGCGACATGGGCAGGATGGCGCGGGCAGGCTGTGGGTCGACCGGTTCGTTCATCCGCATAGCCTAGCAGGTCACACCCCGGGGCTCGACGGCGCGAGGCGCGCCTTGCGTGCGCCTTTGGTCTGGCGCGCCGGCGGCTGGCCTGCCAGTGCAGCTCACAAGGCGTTCCCGGCAGCTGCCGCCAGCAAGGGGCCCGCTGCCGCGCAGCGCCGCCAGCGCTCAGATGACGCCGGTGCTGCTGGTGTCGTCGCGCTTGAGGCGTGGCGGCAACGGCTGTTCGCCATGCACCAGAAACCAGACGTTTTCGGCGATGTTGGTGGCGTGGTCGCCGATGCGTTCCAGGTTCTTGGCCATGAACAGCAGATGCGTGCACGGGGTGATATTGCGCGGGTCTTCCATCATGTAGGTCAGCAACTCGCGGAACAGCGCGGTGTACTGTGCATCCAGCCGTGCGTCTTCGTCGCGCACGCGGATCGCGGCATTGGCGTCCTTGTCGCGGTACGCCTGCACCGCCGCGCGCACCGCATCGGCCGCCATCTGCCCGAGCGCGCGCAGGCCCACAGTCTGCGGCAGCGGTGGCGCCGAGTTCAGCGCGATCGAGCGCTTGGCCACGTTGGCCGCGTAATCGCCGATGCGCTCGATATCGGCCGGGATGCGCAGGCCGGCCAGGATCTCGCGCAGGTCGCGCGCCATCGGCCCGCGCAATGCCAGCCGCATCACGTCGTGGCTGATCGCATGTTCCAGCGCGTCGATCGCCTCGTCGTTGACCACGATGCGATGTGCGGCGTGGTCGTCGCGCCGTTCCACCACGTCCAGCGCCGCCTCCAGCTGCGCCACCGCCGTGTCGCCCATGCGCACGATCTCGGCGACAAGACGGTGCTGCTCCTCGTCGTAGCTTTTGACGATATGGTCGTTGAGGTGCTGGTTCATCGTGGTCTCGATTACATGGCCGTGGTGGATGTCTGCCACCCCGCCGAATGCGCCGGGCACGGCAGGTGACGGAGCTGCTTCAATGCGGGCGTTACGGTGCGTCGCCTTGCATCACCCGAACCGGCCGGTGATGTAGTCCTCGGTCTGTTGCTTGGAGGGCTGCGAAAAAATGGTCTCGGTGCGGTCGTGCTCGATCAGGTCGCCCAGATACATGAAGGCGGTGTAGTCGGACACGCGGGCGGCCTGCTGCATGTTGTGGGTAACGATCACGATGGTGTAGTCGCGCTTGAGCTCTTCCACCAGTTGCTCGATACGGCTGGTGGAGATCGGATCCAGCGCCGAGGTCGGTTCGTCCAGCAGCAGCACGTCCGGGCGCAATGCCACCGCGCGTGCGATGCACAAACGCTGCTGCTGGCCACCGGACAACCCCAGCGCGCTCTGTCCCAGCTTGTCCTTGACCTCGTCCCACAGCGCGCCCTGGCGCAGCGCCTGTTCGACGCGGTCCTGCATGTCGGCCTTGGACAGTTTTTCGTGGTGGCGGATGCCGTAGGCCACGTTCTCGAAGATGGTCATCGGAAACGGCACGGGCTTCTGGAACACCATGCCCACCTTGCTGCGCAGGCGGTTCATCGGGTACTTCGGCGACAGGATGTTTTCGTTGTCCAGCAGCACCTCGCCGCGCGCTTCCATCTTCGGGTACAGCGCGTAGATGCGGTTGAAGATGCGCAGCAGGGTCGATTTGCCGCAGCCGGAAGGTCCGATCAGCGCGGTGACGCGCTTTTCCGGGATTTCGATGTTGATGCCCTTCAACGCGTGATACTTGTCGTAATAGAAATCCAGATTGCGTGCGGCCACCTTCACCGGCGCCTGCGCCGTTGGCGCCCCCTTCGCGGCCGGAACAGCGATGCGATGCATCGGCGTGGCGTTTTGGAGATCGTTCATGTCGGGTGTCCGGAAAGATAGGTCAGTCATTGGAAATCTTGTTGCGCAGTAGCAGGGCACGTGCGCCCAGGCTCACCAACAACACGAACACGGTCAGCACCAGCGCACCGGACCAGGCCAGCGTCTGCCAGGACTCGTACGGGCTGCCGGCAAACTGATTCATGATCACCGGCACGCTGGCCATCGGCTGGAAGATGTTGCTGTTCCAGTACTGATTGCCGAACGCGGTGAACAGCAGCGGTGCGGTTTCGCCGCTGATGCGCGCCAGCGCCAGCAACACGCCGGTGACGATGCCGGCCGAGGCGCTGCGATACAGCACCTGCACGGTCACCTTCCACTGCGGAATGCCCAGCGACAACGCCGCTTCGCGCATCTGCGCCGGCACCAGTCGCAGCATTTCGTCGGTGGTGCGTACCACCACCGGCAGCACGATGAAGGCCAGCGACAGGGCGCCGGCAAACGCTGAAAACCGCCCGCCGGTCTGCATCACGTACAAGGTGTAGACGAACAGGCCCAGCACGATCGACGGCGCCGAGAGCAGGATGTCGTTGACGAAACGCACCACAATGCCGGCCTTGCGCGCATTGCCGTACTCGGCCAGCCAGGTGCCGGCGGCCACGCCCAGCGGGGTGCCGATCGCCAGCGCCAGCCCGCACATCACCGCACTGCCGAAGAAGGCATTGAGCAAGCCACCTTCCTGCATCGGCGGCGGCGTCATCTTGGTAAACAGGTTGAGGTCGATGCCTGGCACGCCCTTGGACAACAGCGTCCACAGGATCCAGGCCAGAAAGAACAGACCGAACAACGCAGTGACGCACGACAGCAGCAACGCAATCGCGTTGGTCACCCGGCGGCGGTTGTAGAGGGATTGCGATACCGAAGAGGCAGACATCAGTTGCCCTCCCGACGCGACAGCTGCATCAGCATGAAGCGTGCAATGGCCAGCACGATGAAGGTGACGATGAACAACACGAAACCCAGCAGCAACAGGGCCGAACGATAGGTTTCGGTAGCCTCGCCGAAGTCATTGGCGATCAACGCGGCGATGGTGGTGCCCGGTTCCAGCAGCGAGGGCGAAAGCCGCACCGTGTTGCCGACCACGAAGGCCACCGCCATGGTTTCGCCCAGCGCACGGCCCAGTCCCAGGAACACGCCGCCGATCACCGCCGAGCGGGTGTAGGGCAGCACGATGTCCCAGCTCACCTCCCACTTGGTCGAGCCCAGCGCGTATGCCGATTCCTTCAGGCGCGTGGGCACGGTCAGGAACACTTCGCGCATCACCGAAGAGATGAAGGGAATCACCATGATCGCCAGCACGAAACCGGCGGTCAGCAGGCCGATGCCCAGCGGCGGGCCCTGGAACAACGGGCCGATCAACGGCAGCGTGCCGAGGTGATCGTTGAGCCATGGCGTCACGTGCTCGGTCATCACCGGCACCAGTACGAACAGGCCCCACATGCCGTAGATGATCGACGGGATGCCGGCCAGAAGTTCGATCGCGGTGCCGACCGGGCCGCGCAACCAGCGCGGCGCCACTTCGGTCAGGAAGAACGCGATGCCGAAGCTCACAGGTACCGCAATCACCATCGCGATCAACGCCGTGACCAACGTGCCGTAGATCGGCGCAAGCGCGCCATACTTGTTTTCAACCGGGTTCCAGTCGGCCGAATAGAAAAAGCTCAGGCCCTGCATCTGCAAGGCATGGCGTCCGCCCCACAACATCGACAGCGCCGCACTGCCCAGTGCCAGCAGCACAAAGACGACGGTGGCGGCCAGCGCAAGCTTGAACAGGCGATCGGCGCGCGCATCACGCAGGTCGCGGCCGCGGGGTGCGGTCATCGCTTCGGGAAGTGCGGTGGCATTCATTCGATTGAACTCGTCACCCGCGCAGTGCGGGAGCGTGAGACATCAGGAACGGCGAGGCGCCGTCAGGCACCTCGCCGCCGCGCAGCCCGCCCTGCAGGCGGGATGCAGGCATTACTTGAACTCGCTGCCCCAATAGGCCTGGATCTGCTTCACCAGCTCCGGCGGCAGCGGCACGTAATGCAGTTCGCTGGCCTGGGTCTGGCCGTTTTCCAGCGCCCACTTGAAGAAGTCCAGGGTCGCCTTGCTGCGCGCAGCATCCTTGGCCTGCTTGTGCATCAGCATGAAGTTGGTGGCGGTGATCGGCCACGCCTTCTCGCCGGGTGCATTGGTGATCACCAGGTTGAAATCCTTGGCGTTGGCCCAGTCGGCGCTGGCAGCGGCGGCGGCGAAGCTTTCCGCATTCGGCTCGACCCACTGGCCAGCCGCGTTCTGCAGCGAGGTGTACGGCATCTTGTTCTGCAGCGCATAGGCCAGTTCGACATAGCCGATCGAGCCTTTGATCTGCTGCACGTACGAGGCCACGCCTTCATTGCCCTTGCCACCCACGCCACCCGGCCACTGCACCGAGGTGCCTTCGCCGACCTTGCTCTTCCACTCCGGGCTGACCTTGGACAGGTAGTTGGAGAAGTTGAAGGTGGTGCCCGAGCCATCCGAACGGTGCACCAGGTTGATCTTGGTGGCGGGCAGGGTCACGCCCGGGTTGGCCGCGACAATGGCCGCGTCGTTCCACATGGTGACCTTGCCCAGGAAGATGTCGCCCAGCAGCGCGCCGGTCAGGCGCAGCTTGCCCGGGGCGATGCCTTCCAGATTGACCACCGGCACCACGCCGCCGATCGCGGACGGGAACTGGCCCAGGCCGGCCTGCTGCAGCTCGGCGCTGTCCAGCGGCTTGTCGGTCGAACCGAAATCCACCGTGCCGGCCTTGATCTGGGCAATGCCGCCGCCGGAGCCGATCGACTGGTAGTTGACCTTGTTGCCGGTGGCGGCGTTGTAGTCGGCCGACCACTTGGACACCAGCGGGTAGATGAAGGAGGCGCCGGCGCCGGAGATTTCGGCAGATGTGCTGTCGCCTGCGGTGGCGCCTGCGCTGGGAGCGCCCTTGGCGGCATCGCCGGACTGCGCGTCCTTGCCCGGGGAGCATGCGGCCAGGGCAAGGGCGATGGTGAGGGACAGGGCGGTCAGGCTGGCCGACTGCAATTTCATGGAAGCTCCGAGGCTGGATTGGCCGGGTGTCCGGCAGACCACGCTATGAAATGATGTTTTTGTTACACGTGCATGACAGTGCCTTCTGGCGAAGGCATCACAAAAAAGACGCGGACCACGGAGGGCATCGCACCCTCCGGGATCCGCGTCCCGGTCCCGACGCCGGGGAGAGAGACGGCGCCGTTCCTGTGACAGGTTGTTGCCTTGCTCGGCGGCCGGGCGAGCGGTGGAACGCCTGCCCGCCCGCTGCCCTGGCTGTGCTTAGCGCGGGAGGGTCTTGGCCCAATAGGCCTCGATCTGGCTCACCAGACTGTCCGGCAGCGGCACATAGTCCAGCTGCTTGGCCTGTGCATCGCCCTTGCTGTAGACCCAGCGGAAGAACTCCAGCGTGTTCTTCAGGCCGGCCGGATTCTTCGGCTTCTTCTGCACCAGGATGAAGTTGGTCGCCGTGATCGGCCAGGCGTTGTCGCCCGCAGCATTGGTCATCACCAGGTAGAAATCCTTGGAGGTGGCCCAGTCGGCGCTGTTGGCGGCAGCGGCGAAGGTTTCATCGGACGGCTGCACGAACTTGCCGGCGGCGTTCTTCATCGCAGTGAAGGCCATCTTGTTCTGCAGCGCATACGACAGCTCGACATAGCCGATGCCGCCCTTGATCTGCTTCACGTACGCGGCCACACCCTCGTTGCCTTTGCCGCCGATGCCGGTCGGCCACTGCACTGCGGTGCCTTCGCCGACCTTGCCCTTCCAGTCGGCATTGACCTTGGACAGGTAATTGGTGAAGTTGAAGCTGGTGCCCGAACCGTCGGAGCGGTGCACTACGGTGATCTTGCCGTCGGGCAGCTTCATGCCCGGGTTGAGCGCGGCGATTGCTGGGTCGTTCCAGGTGCTGACCTTGCCCAGGAAGATGTCGCCCAGGGTCTTGCCGTCGAGCTTGAGCGCACCGGCAGCGACGCCCGGCACGTTGACCACCGGCACCACCCCGCCGATCACCGACGGGAACTGCGCCAGCCCGGCAGCGGCCAGTTCTTCCGGTTTGAGCGGGGCGTCGGAAGAGCCGAAGTCCACGCTGGCCGCCTTGATCTGGGCAATGCCGCCGCCCGAACCGATCGACTGATAGTTGACCTGCTTCTTGGTGGCGGCGTTGTAGTCGGCCGACCACTTGGACATCACCGGGTAAATGAACGACGCACCGGCGCCGGTGACATCGGCGGCCTGGGCACACAGTGCCAGCGACGCGGCGAGCATGCCGACGGCCAGGCGGGTCTTGAAGGAGTGGATCACGGAACAGCTCCAGATAGGGTAGGGATCGGGACGTCCCGCGGTCGTGCCATTGCAGTGCAGGGGCATGACCGCGCGATGTCGGGTAAATGACAGGCGGGTGACGCGGGCGTGCGATGGCACGCCGGGTCGGGCGGGGCAATCAGGCGGCACCCTGCGGGCTCTGGCGAGCCGCCTGGCGCCCGGCGCGGTCGCAGGCTTACCAATAGAACTGCGCGCGCGCCTCGATGATCGACGGGTTGTCGTCCACCAGTCCGCGCGTGGCGCTGCCGTAACGGGTGCTTTCCACCTTGGCGTAGTCGAGCGCCAGCTTGAAGTTGGAGCGCCAGTACCAGTTGGCACCGATCGTCCACACATCCATCTTGCCGCCCAGCACGCCGTCCACGAACGGGGTGTTGCCGTTGGCAATCAGATGGCCATCGTTGAGGTCGAGGGTGTCGTAGCGCATCGCCAGCTGCCACATGCCCGACGCCGGTTCGTTGGGCAGCGGGGTGGTGGGCGCGCCGGCCTTGTAGCCCCACGTCTCGCCGGTGATGTTCCAGACGCCGCTGACGTACCAGCCATCACTCTTGTAGTCCTGCGCGTTGGTGCCGATACGCTTGGCGGTTTCCTGGAAATATTCGCTCTGCAGCTTGAACGGCCCGGTGACCCACATCGCCTCTGCCCCCGCGACGCCCACGCGGTCCACATTGGTGATGGCGCCGCTGTCGATCAGGCGGATCGTGGTCAGGTCGGCATCCGGGCGCGCGCGCAGGCGCAGGGTGTCGTCGTCGGTGTCGTACCCGAGGTAGCTGAGGCCGAAGTGCAGCACGTCGCCGGTTTCGTTGATCGGTGCCCAGGTGCCGCGCGCCCCATAGCCGCTGCCGTGGGCCTGGTTGCGGGTCAGTTCACGGCCGAACGCACTGGCCGTCACGCTCCAGTTGTTGTCGCCGATGCCGTAGGCCATGCCCAGGCGGCGCGAAATGCCATAGGTATTGGTCACCGACGCCTTGGAGACGAAGTCGTTGTTCTTGGTGCTGGACAGTTCTTCCAGGCTGTTGGGCTGCTTGAACTGGCCCACCTGCAGGTAGTTGTTGGCGTTGCCGCCAAACTTGTACTTGATGTTGTTGTCCAGGAACCGCCCGGTGCTGCGGATGGTGGTGCCGCGGATGGTGACGTCCTTCAGCACGCTCGGGTCGTACCCGGCCACCCATTCGAAATTGCCCGGGCCCTTGCCCTTGAGCACCAGCTCGGCGCGGCGGATGCTGAACTCGGAATTGTCGCCATTGGCACCGATTGGACCGTTGAGGTCCTGCACATCGTTGTGAAACCAGTTGCCGTCGGCCTGGACCAGGCCTTCCAGCGAGATCTCCGAGCCACCGATCACATCGATGGCGATCTCGGCGTGTGCTGCAGGGGCGGCCAGTGCCAGCAGCAGCGCGGAACCAAGCAGGGTGGGAGCGAGTTTCATAGATGCCTTGCGACCTGAGAAATTGGGCGCAGGCTATGGCGTGAAAGTGGCGTTAATGTGACAAGACGATAGAAACGTCACAATTGATTTTTGCCAATAAAGACAAGAGTTTACGGTCGTTTCAACTGTGTCGTCGTGTGTCAAAAATCTGAACGCAGCTGGTTTATGACAGAGCTTTGATCACGCCAGTTCCGCCTGTTCTGAGAGCTACGTCACTGGCGACCTGAACCGTCACCATTGCAGGCTGAACATATATGTCAGTTTGTGCGACGCACCACTTGCGCATGCCGCGTCTAAATTGTTAGTTTCGAGGCCATGTTTCCTCGATTCCTCCAACTGTTGCTGGTCTGCTTGCTCGCGCTCAGCGCGTGGTCGGCCGCCAGTGCACACACGCGCGTCCAGGATGCGTTGGTGGGCGATGGTTTGGCGGTGATGGTGGATGCTGGCGAACAACGCGATGCAGCAGAAGATCCGCAGGACGATGGCGATACGCAAAGCCAAGTCGATACACAGCCTGCAGACGATATCCCCTTGCTCTCCCAAGCTTGGCCGATGCTGGCGCGGTACTCCCCCTCATGGCACGCGCATCACGCGCCGGCAAATCAAAAACGCGACCTGATCCCGCAACTGCGTCCTCCAAACGCACTGCTTGGCTGATCCCCGTTGTCGCTGCACCCGGCGCTTCCTGCGTCGGATTTCCGATTGATTTGTTTGTCTTTGCAATTCGCGGTTTGCACCGCGGACGGCCATTCGTTGCCCAGAGGAATCTCCCATGGAAAGTTTGCTTGAAGGTTTTCGTCATTTCCGTAAGGAAGTCTATCCGCGCCAGAGTGCGCGCTTTCAGGAACTGGCAGGCGGCCAGAGCCCGCACACGCTGTTCATTACCTGCGCCGATTCGCGCGTCATGCCGGAGCTGATCTTCTCCGCGCAACCCGGTGAACTGTTCGTCTATCGCAATATCGGCAACGTGGTGCCGCCGTACTCGCAGCACGTCAGCGGCGTGGTGGCGGCGATCGAGTACGCCATCGCCGTGCTTGGCGTGCGTCACATCGTGATCTGTGGTCATACCGATTGCGGCGCGATGAAGGCGGTGCTCAAGCCGGAATCGCTGGAAGACGTCCCGTCCGTGGCGGCGTGGCTCAAGCACACCGATGCGGCGCGTCACGTCACAGCGCATCACGGGCACGATCCGGCCAGCCAGGACGCACTGAGCTGCATGACCGAAGAGAACGTGGTCTCGCAGCTGGACCACCTGCGCACGCAGCCGGTGGTGGCCGCGCGTCTGGCCGCCGGCACCTTGCGCATCCATGGCTGGATCTACGACATCGCCCACGGCGAGATCCGCGCCTTCGATGCCGAGAAGGGTGGCTTCCGTCCGTTGCTGGCCGAGAGCACCCCCGAAGCCACTCCGCGTCCGCGACTGCAGCAAGTCGTCCGCGCTGAACTCGCCTGACGGAGTCGATCATGAACACATCAGGTATCGGCGGATATTTCCGTCAGGGGCTGTTCGGGCGTGATTTGTTGTCGTCCGTGGTGGTCTTTCTTGTCGCGCTGCCGTTGTGCATGGGTATTGCGATCGCGTCCGGAATGCCGCCGGCCACAGGTCTGATCACCGGCATCATCGGTGGGCTGGTCGTTGGCTTTCTGGCGGGCTCTCCCTTGCAGGTGAGCGGTCCGGCCGCCGGCCTTGCTGTGTTGGTGTTCGAACTGGTGCGAGAGCACGGCGCCGCCGCGCTCGGTCAAGTGATCCTGGTGGCCGGTGCCATCCAGCTGGTCGCCGGTCTGTGCCGGGCAGGCGTGTGGTTCCGGATGACGTCGCCGGCCGTGGTGGCCGGCATGTTGTCGGGCATCGGCATCCTGATCGTGGCTTCGCAGGCACACGTGTTGATGGACGCCGCGCCCAAGGCGCGTGGTCTGGAAAACTTCGCTGCACTGCCGGCCGTGTTGTGGCAGGCCATCAGCGAGGGCACCGGCCGTACCGCACTGTTGGTGGGTCTGGCCACGATCGGCATCATCCTGGCCTGGGACAAGCTGCGTCCGCAGCGTCTGCGCTTCCTGCCGGGTGCGTTGATCGCGGTGGTGGCGGTGACGGCAACGGTGCAGTTGCAGGGCTTGAACGTCAACAAGGTCGACGTGCCGACCAACCTGTTCTCGGCGATCAGCATCCCCAGCCTTTCCGACATCTTTGGTGTGTTCAACCACACGTTGCTGGTGTCGGCGGTGACCTTCGCCTTCATCGCCAGCGCCGAAACGCTGCTGTCGGCGGCGGCGGTGGATCGCATGCATCAGGGGGCGCGCACGCAGTACGACCGTGAGCTGGCGGCGCAAGGTGTGGGCAATATGCTGTGCGGCTTCCTGGGTGCACTGCCGATGACCGGCGTGATCGTGCGCAGTGCGGCCAACGTGCAGGCTGGTGCTGCCACGCGTACGTCGACCATCCTGCATGGCGGTTGGCTGCTGGTGTTCGCGATGCTGTTGCCGTGGCTGCTGCGGATGACGCCGGTGGCGTGTCTGGCCGGCATCCTGGTCTACACGGGCGTGAAGATGATCAAGATCGGGCAGGTCAAGGAGCTCGCGACCTACGGTCGTGGCACCGCGGCGATCTACCTGGCGACCACCTTCGCGATCGTGGCGACCGACCTGTTGACCGGCGTTTTGATCGGCTTCGGCCTGTCGCTGTTCCGTCTTGCGCTGCATTCCTCGCGTCTGAAGGTCGAAGTGCGCGAGCACGCTGACAAGAAGGACGAAATGCACCTGACCCTGCAGGGCTCGGCCACCTTCCTGAAGGTGCCGGCCATGGCGCGGACGCTGGAAAGCGTGCCGCCGAACACCGCGCTGCACCTGGACGTGGCCAAGCTGCATCACGTCGACCATGCCTGCATCGAGTTGCTGCGCGACTGGAGCCGCAACGCGGCTTCGCGTGGTTGCGAGCTGGTGGTGGACTGGAAGGAGCTGGACCGGCGCGTCGAAGGTCAGCCGAGCGTTGACAGCGTGCTGGTCGACAAGCGCGTCGAGCAAGCCAAGGCTGCATAACCTGCTGTACCTGCCCGGCGTACGCGCCGGGTGATCCCTGTCGTGACCGGATGATGCATGGCGCCGAAAGACGCATCATCCGGTCGCGATTTTTTTGAGCCGGGATTGGGGAATCGGGATTTGGGATTCGCAAACGCAGCGGTCGCGCTGGTGAGGCGATTGCTCGGAGTCAGGCGGTGGGTTGCTTTTTGCGGTGGCGCGACTGCTCAGCCTGTGGGCGTTGTCGGCCGTTCGGCCGGTGCGGGGGTCTTGTCGCGGTAGCGGCAGAGGTCATGGATCACGCAGCCGGGGCAG
Organism: Xanthomonas sp. WHRI 6106; assembly: GCF_040202405.1. Classification (NCBI taxonomy): domain Bacteria; kingdom Pseudomonadati; phylum Pseudomonadota; class Gammaproteobacteria; order Lysobacterales; family Lysobacteraceae; genus Xanthomonas; species Xanthomonas sp. WHRI 6106. Next base: position 670,383 of record NZ_JBEGFC010000001.1, read on the forward strand.
TCGGGTTTGCGTGCCTTGCAGACGTAGCGGCCGTGCAGGATCAGCCAGTGGTGTGCGTCATGCAGGAACTGCGCAGGAATGACCTTGACCAGTACGTCTTCCACGGCGCGCACGTCCTTGCCGGGTGCAAGGCCGGTGCGGTTGGCGACGCGGAAGATATGCGTATCCACCGCCATGGTCGGTTCGCCGAAGGCGGTGTTGAGCACCACGTTGGCGGTCTTGCGGCCCACTCCGGGTAATGCCTCCAAGGCAGCGCGATCGTGCGGCACTTCGCCGCCGTACTGCTCCAGCAGGATGCGGCAGGTGGCGATGACGTTCTTGGCCTTGGCGTTGAACAAGCCGATGGTCGCGATGTAGCGCTTCAGGCCTTCTTCGCCCAGATCCAGGATGTCGCGCGGGGTATTGGCCACCGGATACAGCTTGCGGGTGGCCTTGTTGACGCCGACATCGGTGGCTTGTGCCGACAGCAGTACGGCGATCAATAACTCGAACGGGGTGGTGTATTCCAGCTCGGTGGTCGGGTGCGGATTAAGTTCGCGCAGGCGCTCGAACATCTCCTGTATTTCGGGCTTGCGCATGCTGCTGCCGCGCCGTGCCGGCGGAGTTGCCTGCGTCGCGTTCATGGCTGCGCTCCGCCGGCGGCTTTTGCCTTGGCGCGCGCCAGGATGGCAGCGGCCAGCGGCGGCAATGCCGGTGCTGCCGGCTGGCTGGGCGTCGGGGCGGGCGCCCTGCGTGCATCGCGTTCGGCGGCGCGGCGTTGCAGGCGCGCGGTACGTGCGCGATAGCGCTCGCGTGCCGCCCAGGCATCGCGCAAGCGCCGTTGTGCGGCCAGCAACGTGGCGCACACCTGCGCGCAGTTGGCGTCCAGGGCGTCGTGCTGCGGGTCGGGCAGGTACGCCATCAAGCCGAGCGCCAGCGCACGGTCGAGATCGTCGGCCACCACACAATCGAACAACTGCAAGAGCAACGGACGCGGTGCCGGGATGGGGTCGAGCGTCATGGCGATGTCAGCGGTTGCTGAAGTGGGCAGCGCGCTTGTCGAGGAAGGCGCGGGTCCCTTCGCGCATGTCCTCGCTGGCAAACAACAGCGCAAATTGCGCGGTTTCCAGTTGCAGGCCTTCTTCCATCCCGCATTCTCCGCCGAACACCACCGCGTCCAGGATGCCGCGCAATGCCAGCGGTGCGGCGGTGGCCAGCCGCTGCGCCAGTGCCAGGGTTTCGTCCTGCAAGGCGTCCGGCTCGGCCACCCGGTTGACCAGCCCGAGTTGCAGCGCACGCGCCGCATCGATCGGCTGGCCGAGCAGGCACAGCTCCAGCGCTGCAGCGCGTCCGGTCAGGCGCAGCAAGCGCTGGGTGCCGCCGAAGCCGGGGATCAGGCCGAGATTGATTTCCGGTTGCCCGAGCCGTGCGGTCGCTGCGGCAATGCGCAGGTGGCAGGCCATGGCCAGCTCCAGGCCGCCGCCAAGCGCAAACCCGTTGACCATGGCGATCACCGGCTTGGGCATGCGTTCGATGCGGCGCATCAACTGCTGCCCGACCAGCGAAAACGCACGGCCTTCCATGGCCGACAGCTCACTCATCTCGGCGATGTCCGCGCCGGCCACGAACGACTTGGGACCGGCACCGGTGAGGATCACCACGCGCACATCGTCGGCGCTCGCGGCGTCTGCGAAGGCCTGATCCAGTGCCAGCATGGTGTCGCGGTTCAAGGCGTTCAGCTTGTCCGGGCGATTGACCGTAATGGTCCGGACATTGGCGTGATCGGCGAGCAAAATGACGTGGCTGGACATCGAAAACCCTTGAGAACGTAAAAAAATAGTAAATGCGGAACTTCCGAAAGCCTTGCTGGTCCTAGCTTTCGTGATAAGTAGCGGTTCGGTATCGCGGCCGCTATCCTAGCGCGTCATCTCAGGCGGCAGACCCGTCCTGTGCCACCACCCTGGAGAATTGTTTGATGAAGTTGCGTTCTATCGCGGTCGCTGTGGCGGCCCTGGCCCTGACGGGCAATGCACTGGCCCAGGACACGACGTCCGAAAAGGGCAAGTTGAGCTATTACTTCGGTTACGACTACGGCAATAACCTTGCCGAGCTCACCGGTCGCGGCGAGCAGCTCGACATCAACTCGGTGGTAAAGGGTCTGCAGGACGCCTATGCCAAGAAGCAGCCGGCGATCACCGCCGACCAGCTGAAGCCGGCTGTCGAAGCGTTCCAGAAGCGTGAGCAGGGCCGTGCACAGCAGGCCAAGGCCGAGTACGACAAGGCCGCTGCCGCCAACAAGACCAAGAGCGATGCGTTCCTGGCCAAGAACAAGAGCGCCGCTGGCGTACAGACGCTGCCGAGCGGCGTGCAGTACCGCGTAATCGAAGCAGGCAAGGGTGCCAAGCCGACCCAGGCCAGCACCGTGCAGCTGGAAGTGGCCGGTCCGTATCCTTTCGGCGACCGCGAGAAGGCGCGCCCGGCGCAGCAGATCCCGGCCATCAAGGTCAGCGAAGTCGAAATGAAGGCCATGCGCGAAACGCTGCTGCAGATGCCGTCCGGCTCGAAGTGGGAAGTGACGTTGCCGCCGGAGCAGGCCTATGGCGCCGATCCGCGCACGCCGTTCCCGCCGAACGTGGCCGTGCAGTTCGAGATCAAGCTGGTCAGCGTCAAGTAACTGCGGTTGCTGTTGCACTGACAACGCCGGCCAACAGGCCGGCGTTGTCGTTTTTGGCCCGGCCAAGGTGCCTGAAGAGATCGATGAACGTCCCACACCGCGTCTGCAGCAGCAAACGATGAGCGCCACCGACGCGGCCGCTGGGTCTCTGCCCAGTCCATGTATCGGTGTATGTTCGTTGGACGCGCAATCGCACTGTGTCGGCTGCCTGCGCAGCCTGGATGAAATCGCACGCTGGATGAGCATGAGTGACGTCGAACGCCAGGAGTTGTTGCACACAGTCTTGCCGGCACGGGGCCTGGTTGCCGCATTGCCCGAGTACGCGCAGCTGCGACGCGCGCTGTACCCGCTGGATACCGCGCCTGCCGGGCCGGGCTGGAACCATGCCGAACTGATCGATCTGAGCGAGGGAGGCGCGTCTGCCGAAGCGGCGGTGCTGTGCGGCCTGGTGCCACGCGCGCAGGGCACGACGGTGCTGCTGACCCGGCGCACCGACAGCCTGCGCCACCATGCCGGGCAGGTCAGTTTCCCGGGGGGGCGGATGGAGCCGTCCGATGCCGACGCGGCCGCGGCCGCATTACGCGAAAGTTGCGAGGAAATCGCCCTCGGTACGCAGCAGGTGCACGCGCTGGGCTATCTGGACCCATTCCTGACCGTGAGCGGATTCCGGGTGACGCCGGTGGTGGCAGTGGTCGATCCTGCCTTCGTCGCGGTGCCGCAGCCGGATGAGGTGGCCGAGGTCTTCGAAGTGCCGCTGGCCTACTTGATGGACCCGGACAATCTGCGCAGCGTGGAACTGGAATTTCGCGGGCGCCCACGCCGCGTGCTTGAATACGACTGGCCCGGGCAGCGCATCTGGGGCGCCACCGCGGCCATTCTTCTCAATCTTCGTCGTCGCCTGGAGCAGGTTGCATGAGTGTCGATCCAAACTGGACCACGTTGGTGGACGTCAGCACGCTGGCGAGCACGTTGGCGCACCCGCAGGTGCGCGTGCTGGATGCGCGCGCCGCGCCACCGACTGCCCCGGACCCGGAGGCCGCACGCAAGGCGTATGCGCAAGGGCATTTGCCCGGCGCGTTTCATGCCGATCTGGACGACGACCTGGCCGACCTGTCGCGCCCCGGTCAGGGGCGGCATCCGTTGCCGCATGCCGCCGATTTCGCCCGCCGCCTGGGCGGGTGGGGCATCGATCCGGCGAGTCAGGTGGTGGTCTACGACGCGGGCGACGGCAGCATGGCGGCCGCGCGCGCGTGGTGGATGCTGCGCCTGATGGGGCATCGGCGCGTGGCGGTGCTCGATGGCGGGCTGGCTGCGTGGCGCGCTGCCGGCTTGCCGGAAACCGGCGAGCAGCCGGAGCAGCACGAGGGGCCTGCGTGCCCGGGTAGCTTCGACAGCGCTGCGGTGGTCGACGCCGAGCACATCCTGGCGCGGCTGGGGCAGGCGCCGGGATGGCTGCTGGACGCACGCGCGGGAGAGCGCTTTCGCGGCGAGCTGGAGCCGATCGATCCGGTGGCCGGCCACGTGCCGGGCGCGATGAGTCGTCCGTTGGGGCTGAGCCTGCGCGATGGCCGCTTCAAGCCGGCCGAGGAACTGCATGCGGAACTGTCTGCGCTGCTGGGCGCGTACCGGCCCGAGCAGGCGGTAGTGATGTGCGGCTCCGGGGTGACGGCCTGCCACCTGCTGCTGGCGCTTGAAGTGGCCGGGCTGCCCGGTGCGCGGGTGTACGCCGGTTCCTGGAGCGGTTGGCTGCAGGATCGCTCGCGTCCGGTCGCGACCGCTGCCTGATGCATGCACAATGACTGCAGGAATGGTGGTCTGTGGGGACGCAGGCTCGCTGCGCGGAGCGCAGTTTCTTGCAGAGTTGGGTGGCGACATGCGGGTGCAATTGCAGGCCGGCGCCTTGTGCGTCGCAGTGATGTCGATGACGGCGTGCTCGGCGGGTTCGACTGCCGACACCAACGGTGTGCGGGGCGCCAGCCGTGACGAGGACGACGGGCAGCAGGTCTATCAGGTCGCTCTGGAGCAGGCACGTGCGCAGCGGCTGGCACGGTTACGGGCGCCGGATGGTTGGCTGAGCTACACAGGCTCCGGCCGCGTCCGCGCGGGCCGGTACCAGGTGGGCAGCGATCCGCGCAGCGACCTGGTGTTGCCGGCCGGTCCTGCGCACCTGGGCCAGCTGAGCCTGGACGCCTCCGGCCACGTGCGCTTCAAGGTAGCCGCCGGCGCAGGCGTGAAACTGCACGGTCGGCCGGTCGATGAAGTCAGCCTGGAGCCGGAGCGCGTCGATCAGCCCGGCGACCGCCTGGACGTGGACAACCGGCAGTTCTACCTGGTGCAGACCGGCGCGTTGTTCGGCTGGCGGTTTCGCGACCCGGCGGCGCCCGTATTGGCCCGGTTCCAGGGCTTCGACTATTTTCCGATCGATCCGCACTGGCGTGTTCAGGCGCGCTGGCAGCCGTATGCCACGCCGCGGACCGTGACCTTGCTGACCTCGATCGGAACGCCACTGACGGTGGACGTGCCGGGCGAGGCGGTGTTCGAGCGCAATGGGCAGACCTATCGCCTGCAGCCGATCGCGCAGGAGGACGGCAGTGGGCTGTTTTTCCTGTTTGCCGATCGCACCAGCGGCAAGGAGAGCTACGGCGGCGCGCGCTATCTGTTCACCGCGCTGCCGCGCGATGGCCATGTGTTGCTGGATTTCAATCTCGCGGAAAACCCGCCCTGCGCGGTGACGCCGCATGTGGTCTGCCCGATCGCGCCGCCGGAAAACCGGCTCGCCGTGGCCGTCGATGCGGGCGAAAAAACCTATCGTGCTCCGGAGCCGTGAGGCGCCGCTGAGGCGTTGCTCCAGCGCAGGGCGTGCGGTCAACGCAGGCTGTGCGACCAGCCAACGGCTGCATGGATGCGTGACCACGGAAACAACGGGCCGGGGTCGAGCTTGCGCTGGATCTTGCGGGACGGGTCGTCACTGGCCGCTTCCTGCGTGGTATCGAGCTCCTGATGTCCGGCGATCCGGCGCACCGATGGTAGCTGCTGCTGCAGCCACTGCAGCAAGGTGATGAGTGCGCCGATCTGTGGCTCCGGGTACGCCTCGCTCATCAGTTGATGGCGCGAGTCGAGCCAGTGCGGATAGCGGCCGCGGTTGACCAGTTCGATGCCAAGTGTGTGCGGGTTGTGGCCGCGCACATGATGGGCGACGCGCTCCAGCGCGACGTACTGCTGGATGCTGCCGTTGCGGTCGATGTAGTAATGCCCGCTGTTGCCGGTGCCGCTGTCGTAGAGCACGCGCTCGCCGTAGTCGCGCGCCATCGCCATGTCCGGCAGTTCGGTGCAGTGGATGACCACCATGTCGATGTGCCCGAGCGGGCGCCGCGCCAGTCGCGATTCGTAGGGCAACGGCGCGTAGGTGATCGGCGGCGACGGCAGGACGGCATCGGACATGTGGCGAATGCTAGCATTCGACGATGGCCTTGAATCCCGACAGCCCCCTGGGCAAATTGATGGCGACGCTGCCGCAGACCGGTCAGGTGACCTGGATCGGCGTGCGTCCTGCGCGTGATGTGGACATGCTGGAGGTGGACGCCGCGCAGGCCACTACCGGTATTGGCTTGGTGGGCGACCGCTACAAGGGCGGCAGCGGCAAGCGGGGCGTGACCCTGATCCAGGCCGAGCACCTGCCGGTGATTGCGGCGCTGGCAGGCCACGCGCAGATCGCACCGGCCACGCTGCGACGCAATCTGGTGGTGTCCGGCATCCCGCTGATCGCATTGAAAGGGCGGCGCTTTTGCATCGGCGAGGTCGAGCTGGAAGGCACCGATCCCTGCGACCCGTGCTCGCGCATGGAAGACGCACTGGGTGCTGGCGGCTACAACGCGATGCGCGGACATGGCGGCTTGTGCGCACGCATCCTGCGCGGCGGCGTGCTGCGCATCGGCGATGCGGTGCAGGCGCTATGAGCCGCGGGCACTGCATCCTCGCGCATGGATTCGAGAGCGGTCCCGATGCCTTGAAGGTCACCGCGCTGGCCGAGGTGGCCGAACGTCTCGGATGGACCCACGAGCGGCCGGACTTCACCGATCTGGATGCGCGCCGCGATCTGGGCCAGCTGGGCGATGTGCGCGGGCGTCTGCAACGGTTGCTGGACATCGCGCGTGCTGCGGCCGACAAGGGCCCGGTGGTGCTGGCGGGGTCCAGCCTGGGGTCGTATATCGCCGCGCAGGTCTCGCTGCAGGTGCCCACGCGTGCGCTGTTCCTGCTGGTGCCGCCGACCAGAATGGGGCCGTTGCCGGCGCTGGATGCGGCGGCGGTTCCGATTTCGATCGTGCATGCCTGGCACGATGAACTGATTCCCGCCGCCGAGGTGATCGCCTGGGCACAGGCACGCGCCGCGCGGCTGTTGCTGGTCGACGACGGACATCGCCTGGCATCGCATGTCGACGCGTCGGCACGCGCGTTTGCCGAACTGCTGCAGAGCCTGTGATGCGCCATCTCGGGCACCTGCGTCGCCGGCGAGCCGGGCAATGAGCATTCTGATCCGCGAAGCGTCCGAGGGCGATGCGGCGGCCATCGAGATCCTGACGATGGTGGCATTCATGCGCGACGAGCACAGCCGCCACGACGAACAGCATGTGATCGCTGCACTGCGCGAGGACGGCGCGCTGGCGTTGTCGCTGGTGGCCGACCATGACGGCTATGTAGTGGGGCACCTGGCGGTGTCGCCGGTGTCGCTGTCGGACGATTCGCCCGGCTGGTTCGCGCTGGGGCCGCTGGCCGTGGGGCCGGGGCACCAAAAACAGGGTCTGGGCACGCGGCTGGTGCAGGCGGCGCTCGCCAGCCTGCGCGAGCGCGGTGCGGCCGGTTGCCTGGCGCTGGGCGAGCCGGCGTTCTTCAAGCGGTTGGGCTTTGCGGTCGAACCCGGGCTGGTGTTGCCCGATGTGCCCGCATCGGAACTGCAGGCGCTGGCCTTCGGCGACCGTCTGCTGCCGCTGGCCGATGTCGCCTACCACCCGGCCTTCGGGCTGAGCTGAGCGCCGGCTGCATGGGCACGGGTCTGCCGCCCGTGTATCGCCGCTGGAGCTGCAGGTTAGACTGGTTGCACGTAACCCGTTGAGGACCAGTCCAATGCGCCATTGATGCCGCCGTCGTGATGACGGCCTTACCTGCTGCTGGTCCGCTTGGATCGGCGCATGTGCTGGCATGCAATGGAGACCTGTATGACCTGTCCGTCGCTGACGCTGGAAGGCGTTGCGTATGTGCTGCCCGATGGCAGCCCGCTGTTTTCCGATCTGAATATCCACATCGACCAACGCGCCACCGGCCTGGTCGGGCGCAATGGCGTGGGCAAGAGCGTGCTTGCGCGGCTGCTGGCCGGTGAGCTGATGCCCAGCGCCGGGCGTTGCGTGCGCAGCGGTCGCGTGCACTACCTGCCGCAGCGGGTGAGCGTTGCGCCGGGCCAGACCATTGCCGACTTGGCCGGTGCTGCGCAGCTACTGGATGCGCTGGACCGCATCGCCGCTGGCAGCGTTGCGCCGGCCGATTTCGAACGCGTTGGCGAGCGCTGGACCGCCCATGCGCAATTTGCCGAAGAGCTCGAGCGGCAGGGCCTGGGTGGGCGCGATCCGCGTGCGCCGGCCGCGCACCTGAGCGGCGGCGAAGCGGTGCGCGTGGCGCTCGCCGGTGCGTTTGTGACCAGGCCGGATTTTATGATCCTGGACGAGCCCAGCAATCACCTGGATGGCCCGCAACGCCAGCGGCTGATGGATCAGTTGCTGGCGTGGCGCGGGGGCTTGCTGGTGATCAGCCACGACCGCGGCCTGCTCGATGCAATGCAGCGCATTGTTGAATTGTCCGCGCAGGGACTGCGCAGCTACGGCGGCAATTACGCGTTCTATGCGCAGCAGCGCGCCATCGAACAACAGGCGGCCGCCGATCTGCTGGCCCAACGCAAACATGCGCGCACACGCGGCGAGCAGGCACTGCGCGAGCAGTTGCAGCGTCAACAGCAACGCCAGGCACGCGGTGCGCGCGCTGCGGGGCAGGCCAATCAAGCGCCGATCCTGCTGGGCAGGCAGAAGCAACGCAGCGAAGTCAGCGCGGGGAGGCTGCAGCAGCAACGTCAGGCCGAACAGCTGCGGCTGAGCGAAGCGGTGGTGCAGGCCGCAGCGCAGGTGGAGGCAGATCGCGCGATCGCCGTGCTGGCGCCGGGCGCACCCGCCGGCGCATCGCGGCGTCTGGCCACGCTGCGGCAGGTGGAACTGGCTGGCGGGCGGCTGGGCGGGCGGCGGGTGAACCTGCTGCTGCAGGGGCAGCCGCGGATCGGTCTGGTCGGCCCCAATGGCAGCGGCAAGTCCGCGTTGCTGCAACTGCTGGCAGGGCGCCTGCAACCAAGTGCGGGGCACTGCCAGGTGCATGTGCCGGTGGCCTATCTGGATCAGGACTTGGCGCTGCTGGACCCGGCGCGCTCGGCCGCAGCGCAACTGTGCGATGCAGACCCGGGCGCGCCGGCCCACGCACAGCGGCTGCGCCTGGCGCTGCTGGGGCTGGACCAGGCGCGTGCCGACCTGCCCAGCGGCCAGCTCAGCGGCGGCCAGCGGCTCAAGGCGGCGCTGGCCTGCGCGCTGTACCGAGCGCAGCCGGCGCAACTGCTGTTGCTGGACGAGCCGACCAACCACCTGGATCTGGCCTCGGTGGAAGCGATCGAAGCGCTGCTGTGCGGCCACCAGGGTGCGCTGATCGTCGCCTCGCACGACGCCGCCTTCCTGCAACGGTTGGGCTTGCAACAGCGACTGGACACCGCGCAGGCGCAGTGGCGGCTGGCGCCGTGGTGAACCGTGCGGCGGGCACTCCGGCCGCCGGGCTGGTAATGCCGGCCGCGATGGCCGACCATTTGCGGCCGTCCACGGCGGCCACGGCATTGCCCACCAGGGCGCCGGCCCGTTGTCCTGCTCCCACGCTCGCCGCCGCGGCCAGCGTCTTTATCGATACCTGCCTACGTGAAATTCTTCGCATCCTGTGCCAAGGGCCTGGAATACCTGCTTGCCGACGAGCTGCTCGCGCTCGGTGCCAGCAAGGCCACCGCCACCATCTCCGGCGTCAACGTCGAGGGCGAACTACGCGATGCGCAGCGCGCCGTGCTGTGGTCGCGCCTGGCCAGCCGCGTGCTGTGGCCGCTGAGCGAATTCGATTGCCCGGACGAAGACGCGCTGTACGCCGGCGTGGCCGAACTGCCATGGGACGCGCACCTGTCGGTGGGGCACACGCTGTCGGTGGACGCGCATGTGTCCGGGACCGCCATCACCCATGCCCGCTACGCGGCGCAGCGCATCAAGGACGCGGTGGTGGACACCATGCGCCGGCAGGGGCTGGAGCGCCCGTCGGTGGATGTGGAAAGCCCGGACCTGCGCCTGAACCTGTCGCTGCGCAAGGGCCGCGCCACCATTTCGGTGGACCTGGGCGGCGGCCCGCTGCATCGACGCGGCTGGCGCATGGCGCAGAACGAGGCGCCGTTGAAGGAAAACCTGGCTGCGGCGGTATTGATGCGCGGCGGCTGGCCGCGCGCCTATGCCGATGGCGGCGGCCTGCTGGACCCGATGTGCGGCAGCGGCACGCTGCTGATCGAAGGCGCGCTGATGGCCGCCGACGTCGCCCCGGGCCTGCAGCGCTACGGCAGCGATGTGCCCAGCCGTTGGCGCGGTTTCGACCGCGACTACTGGCAGCAACTGGTCAGCGAAGCGCGCGAACGCGACAGCGTTGGCCGCGCTGCGCTCAGGCAGGTGATCCACGGCAGCGACATGGACCCGCACGCAATCCGCGCCGCGAAAGAGAATGCGCAAGTCGCCGGTGTGGCCGAGGCGATCTGGTTCGGCGTGCGCGAAGTGGGCGAGTTGCAGACCCCACCGCAGGCCACGGGCGTGGTGGTGTGCAATCCGCCCTATGACGAGCGCCTGGCCGCTGATGCGGCGCTGTATCGCCGCCTGGGCGATACCTTGCAGCGCGTCGTACCGCAGTGGCGGGCCAGCCTGCTGTGCGGCAATGCCGAGCTGGCGTATGCCACCGGCTTGCGCGCAGCCAAGAAGTACCAGCTGTTCAATGGCGCGATCGAGTGCGCGCTGATCGTCTGCGACCCGATCGCAGTGCCGCGGCGCACCCCGCTGGCGGCGCCGACCGCGCTCAGCGAAGGCGCACAGATGGTGGCCAACCGTTTGCGCAAGAATCTGCAGAAATTCAAGAAGTGGCGCGCGCGCGAAGGCATCGAATGCTTCCGCGCCTACGACGCCGACCTGCCGGAATATTCCGCTGCCATCGACGTGTACCAGCAAGCCGATGGCGACCGGCGCATCTTCCTGCATGTGCAGGAATACGCAGCGCCCGCAACGATCCCGGAAGCCGATGTGCGCCGTCGTCTCAATGAATTGCTGGCTGCCGCGCGCGAGGTCTTCGAGGTGCCGGCCGAGCGCGTTGCGCTGAAGTCGCGCGAGCGCGGCAAGGGCGGCAGCAAGTACGGCCGGTTCGAACAGCGCAACGAAATCGTCCACGTGCGCGAACACGGCGCGTTGCTGCGGGTGAACCTGTTCGATTATCTGGATACCGGGCTGTTTCTGGACCATCGCCCGCTGCGCGGCACCATGGCGCAGCAGTCCAAGGGGCGCCGCTTTCTAAATTTGTTCTGCTACACCGGCGTGGCCAGCGTGGAAGCGGCGGTGGCCGGCGCTGCCTCCACCACCAGCGTGGATCTGTCCGGCACCTATCTGCAGTGGTGCGCGGATAATCTTGCGTTGAACGGCCAGGCCGGCAGCAAGCACAAGCTGGTGCAGGCCGATGCATTGGCGTGGCTGGAAGCCGAGCGCGCGCATTTCGACGTGATCTTTTGCGACCCGCCGACCTTTTCCAACTCTGCACGCGCCGAGGACTTCGACATCCAGCGCGAGCATGTGCGCCTGCTGCGCGCGGCGGTGGCGCGTCTGGCGCCGGGCGGCGTGCTGTATTTCTCCAACAACTTCCGCCGCTTCAAGCTGGACGAAGACGCGGTGGCCGAGTTTGCGCAGTGCGAGGAGATCAGCCCCCGCACCATCGACCCGGACTTCGAGCGGCATGCACGCATCCATCGCGCATGGCGGTTGACGGCCTGAGGCGTACCGCGATGGGTGGTGGGTGGTGGGCGCGGTGCCCGCGGCAAGAGGCGCAGCGGCGGCGACGCACGCGAGGGCAGGGGGCGTGGCAACAAGCCCAGCACAGGGCTGCGGTATGCTGATTCGCATGCTTTGGAGTCGACAATGACCGCACCACCCCGCATCGCCTTTCTGGCCAGCCCCACCGAGCCCGCGGCCAACGCGCGCGCGCGCCTGGTGCAGCGCTATGGCGATCATCCGCTGGAGACGGCCGATGTCGTCTGCGCCCTGGGCGGCGACGGCTTCATGCTGCAGACACTGCATCGCCACGGTGCCGCCGACAAGCCGGTGTTCGGCATGAAGCTGGGGTCGGTCGGGTTCCTGATGAACCAGTATCGCGACGATGAAGACGACTTGCTGGCCCGTCTGCAACGTGCCGAACCGGCGCATCTGCGGCCGCTGGAAATGCTGGTGCAGACCGAATCTGGCAGCAGCGCCGGGTCGCTGGCGTACAACGAAGTCTCGCTGTTGCGGCAGACCCGCCAGGCCGCGCATCTGAGCGTGGATCTGAACGGACAGACCCGCATCGCCGAGCTGATCGGCGACGGGGTGATGGTGGCCACACCGGCCGGCAGCACCGCCTACAACTACTCGGCGCACGGGCCGATCCTGCCGCTGGGCTCGCATACGCTGGCACTGACGCCGATCGCGCCGTACCGCCCGCGCCGCTGGCGCGGCGCCATCCTCAAGGCCGATACCGAAGTGCGTTTTCGCGTGCTCGATCCGTACAAGCGCCCGGTCAGCGTCACCGCCGATTCGCACGAGATCCGCGATGTGGTGGAAGTGACCATCCGCGAATCCACCGAGCGCCGGGTCACCTTGCTGTTCGATCCGGAACACAACCTGGAAGAGCGCATCTTCAGCGAGCAGTTTGCGGTGTGAGGGGCGGGGATTGGGCATTGAGGATTCGGGATTGGCAACAGCAGCAGCGCGGCGCGTGGCGCATGCGACGGTGCCGACACAGTGCGCTGCGGTAGGAACGACCCGATCCCGAACATGAATTCTCCACTCCCTGCTTCTGACCAATCCCGAATCCCCACTCCCGAATCCCGGCACCCAAATGGCTGACAACTCCCCCAGGCTCCTGACCGTCGCGGTGACCTCGCGCGCGCTGTTCGATCTTGAAGAAGGGCATGCCCTGTTCGAGGCCAGCGGGGTGGAGGCGTATTCGGCGTTCCAGCGCGAGCACGAAGACGACATCCTGCAACCGGGCGTGGCGTTCCCCGTGGTGCGCAAGCTGCTGGCGCTCAATCACGATGTGCCCGAGGAGACGCCGCGGGTGGAAGTGATCCTGTTGTCGCGCAACTCCGCCGATACCGGTTTGCGCATCTTCAACTCGATCCAGCACTACAACCTGGGCATCGTGCGCGCCACCTTCACCTCCGGCGAGCCGACCTGGCCGTATGTGAAGCCGTTCGGCACCGATCTGTTCCTGTCGGCCAATCCGGAATCGGTGCGGCGCGCGCTCACCCATGGCATCGCCGCAGCAACCATCATGCCGCGTGCGCCGGGCGAGCGTGCCGAGGCGGCTGCGGCCATCGTGGACAACGACGAGAGCCGCCTGTCCACCCAGCTGCGTATCGCCTTCGATGGCGATGCGGTGATCTTTGGCGACGAGAGCGAGCGCATTTCTCGCGAGCAGGGTGTCGAGGCATTCGGGCGGCACGAGCGCGAGCGTGCCCGCGAGCCGCTATCGGTCGGGCCGTTCCGTAATTTTCTCTCTGCGCTGCATACGTTGCAGGCGGCGTTTCCGGCCGGCGAGTCGTCGCCGATCCGCACCGCGCTGGTCACCGCGCGCTCTGCACCGGCGCATGAGCGGGTGATCCGCACGCTGCGCGAATGGGGCGTGCGGCTGGACGAGGCGCTGTTTCTGGGCGGGCGGCACAAGGGGCCGTTCCTGGAAGCCTTCGGTGCAGACATCTTCTTCGACGACTCGCAACACAACATCGACAGCGCACGCCAGCATCAGCACGTGGCAGCCGGCCATGTGCCGCACGGCGTGGCCAACGATCCGCCGGGCGTATGAGTGCGCCGCAGCCGCCCGGACGCGCTGCGCTGCGCCGTCGCTGGCGCACCCTGGAGCTGTGCTTCGACGAGCAGACGGTCCAGACACGCATGTCGTGCTGGGCGCCGCATCGGTTGATGCTGCCGTATACGCGCAGCATGTTGGCGGCGTTGTGGCTGCAGCCGCGGCCCGAGCGCATCGGCGTGATCGGTGTGGGCGGCGGTGCGCAGGTCAAGTTCTGCCATCGGTATCTGCGCAACACACGCGTGGAGGCGGTGGAAGCCGATGCGCAGGTGCTGGCGCTGCGCGATGCGTTCGCGCTGCCGCGCGACGATGCGCGGCTGGAGATCAGCTTGGGCGACGGCGCGCAGTGGATCGGCCCGCGTGCCGGTCGCTATGACCTGTTGCTGCTGGATGCCTACGACACCAACGGGATTCCGCCGGCCTTGTGCACGCCGGCGTTCTACGCCCAGTGCCGCGCGGCACTGACCCCTGACGGCGTGCTGGCGTTCAACCTGTACGACGTGCCCATCGCCGGGCACCTGGCGCAGCTGCGTTCGCTTTTCGACGGTCTGGTGCTGGCGCTGCCCGAGCCGGACCTGCGCAATCAGGTGGTGTTTGCCTGGAATCGGCGACATACCCCGGCGACCCCGGAACAGGTCCTGGCGCCGTTGCCGTGGGCAGCACGCCGGCAGCTGCGACCTTCGATGCTGCGGCTGCAGGCGGCATGGACCGAGCGCGCTTGGCGGTTTGCGTAAGGCGTCAGCCTGCGTGGTGCGCCAAGCGGTGATGGCGGCAGTCACGCGGCGCTCACCCGCCGACTGCATGCACGATGTTGCAGACCATCGGTGCAGCGTGTCGACCAGCGCTTGCTCGCACGCCAGGTCGTCCGCATCCGTACGCAGCACCTACGGCGCGGGCGAGTCGCCTTGGGCGCCGAGCGGTAGCTGGATGTCGGTGAGTCGCCAGCGCAGGCCCTGGCGGGTGAGCACGAACACCACCGGTGCGCCGGTGGCGGTGTACGTGGTGGCGGTGAAGCGGCGGGTGGATTCGAAGCGTTGCGTCGCGCCCTGCAGCGGGCGGGCAGGAGATGGCGCGGCATAGGTGTCGGCGCTGACGGTGTCGCCGATGACGCGGTTCCACACGCTGTGGCCCTGCAGCAGTGCACCAATGCCCAAGGGCGTGATCAAGGTATCCACGCCTGCGCCGCTGATGCCGCTGGCCAACCGCAGCGCAACACCGCCGAACAGGCTCGACTGCGCGCTGCTGCCGGCCTGGCGGATCAGGTAATCGTCCAGTTGCGCCTTGAGGTTGACGCGCAGGCTGGGGAAATCGACATGGCGATCCAGCTGCCCGGCATAGCGGTCGGCCACCGCCTGGCTGATGCCGCGGATGGCCAGGTACGGCCCTGCCACCACATAACCGGCCAGCAAGGCGACGATCAGCAAGGGCAATAACCACCAGCGTTTTTTCATCGTTCGCACTCCGTTGCCAAGGGCGGTGGTGGTTGCCTGCACTCTGCGGCAAATGGCCGCCACGCGCTGATCGATGGCAGCGCACCGCCCAGCGGTGGCGCTGCATGCGCTGTCAAAATTCCAGATCCAGCGCGGCGCACAGGTAATCGACAAACGGCGCCAATGTCACCAGATCGGCCTCGATGGTCTGGCGCAGGCGCGGGCCGGTCATCAGCGCATCGTCCAGGTGGCGCAGATACGCCCAGTTGCGATGCTTGAGATCGTCGATGAACTCGAAATCAGCTGGAAAACCGCGCGGTGCACGCACCAGTTTTTCACTGTCGTCCAACGCAAACTTGCGACGCAGCTTGGGTGCGTATGCAGCGGCTTTCCAGCTGCCGGGGTTTTCGAAGATGAACTGGCGCAGCTTGCGTTGCGTGTCCGGCTCCGGGTGCCACAGCCCCGCGCCGACGAAACTCTCGCCCGGTTGCAGGTGGATGTAGAACGACGGCGCGGGAACCTGGCGGCGGCGCTCATGGAACAGGCGCGCGCCCTGCCAGTTCTTGTAAGGCGACTTGTCGTTGGAAAAGCGCGCATCGCGATAGATGCGAAACAGCGAGCCGCCCTGGGTCTTGGGGTCGGCGCGATAGTGCTCGCTGACCTGCGCCAATGCCGGCTGCAGGTCGGTGATCAGCTGCAGGAACGGCTGACGCACATGCGCTTCGTACTGGTGCCGATGGTCGTTGAACCAGGTCTTGTCGTTGTGGCGGGCCAGGGCACGCAGGAACTTGAAGCTGGCGTCGGAAAAGTAGGTGGTCATAGCGTGCGTTGGAGGTCCGAACCCCAGGCGGCGAGCTGGTCGAGTAGGGCTTGCTTGGTAGCATCGTCGGGGTGAGCGAGCCGTAAATCCGCAATCTGCGCGTCATACTGCTCCAGGGTGACTTCGCCCAACCCGCGGTCTTCCAGCAGGCGCTGGCGACGGTACACGTTCCAGCGGTCGTGTTCTTCGGGCGACAAGGTCTGCGGCCAGTTGCGCGCACGGTAGCGGAACAGCAGTTCGACCAGGCGTGGATCGCGGAAACGCGCTTCCAGGGCGCCCAGCTCGTCTGGCGCACTGGCACGGACCTGGGCCAGCAAGCGCTTGTCGCCCTCGGCCAGAAAGCCGTCGTAGAGCGAGGCGTCGGCATCATTGGCCGCTGCGGCAGCGGCGCGGTCGTTGCCGTAGACCTGACGTACCTTTTCGGCGAGCGCGGGCCCCAGCTCGCGCAGCCGTGCGGCCTTGGCCATCACCACGTCGCGGTCCACGCCCAGGCGCTGGAAGTCCGCCGCGCGCAGGTGCTGCCAGGACACCAGTGCCGGCGATTTGTTCAGATGCACCTCTTTCAGCGGAATGCGTTGCTCGCCCTCGGGCAGATCCGCGGCGCGGATATACAGCCGGTCGGCAATCTCGTCGGGGCTCAGGCGCAACAGCACCTCCGGGTCGCCGTCCAGGTCGAACACGATCACCCGGCTGTCGATGCGCGGATGCCGCGTCAGCGGCAATACTGCGGCGGCACACAGGCGCGAGGCCGAGTAGCGCTGCGACACATGCAGCACCGGCTCCATCGCAATCACGTCGAGCAGGGTGGCGGCAAAGCGCTTGTCGCGCAGGCGCAAGGCGTAGTCCCACAGCTTGGGCTGATGCTGCTGAAATTTGCGCGCCATGCCGATGGTGGCGTACACGTCGGACAGCGCTTCGTGCGCATCCCCTTCGCGCACGGCGTTCGCGTTGGCCAGATGCTCCAGCTTGAACGACGTGGCGCCATCTTCGCGCTGTGGCCAGGCGATGCCATCCGGGCGCAATGCGTGCACCAGGCGCAGCACGTCCAGCAGATCCCACCGCGAATTGCCGCCGCGCCATTCCCGCTCATAGGGATCGTAGAAATTGCGGAACAGGCCACAGCGCACGAACTCGTCGTCGAAGCGGATCGAGTTGTAGCCCAGCGTGCAGGTCTGCGGCCGGCTCATCTGCTCGGCGATGCGTGCAAATGCCTCGGCCTCGCTCACGCCCTCGCGCAACGCATGCTGCGGGGTGATGCCGGTGACCATGGTGGCGTACGGGGAGGGCAGCAGATCGTCGGCCGGTTGCACGAAGAAGCTGACCGGTTCTTCGATCACGCGCAGCTGCGCATCGGTGCGCACCGCCGCGAACTGCGCGATACGGGTGCGGCGCGGGTCCTGGCCGAAGGTTTCCAGGTCGTAGAAGAGAAAGCTGTCAGGCATGCGGGTGCAAGATCCAGATGCGCAGCGCACGGCGTATGCGCTGCCGGTGCCGCCTAGTATCCCCCATCGCAGCACCGGCACGCTGAGGCGCGGCTGTGTGGAGGGTTGGTGCGCGTGGATGGTGCGCGCGTGCAGTGGCGCGGCGGGCCGGCGATCAGCTTCGACTAGCCGACTGGCACGCGCAGGGCAGTTGCAGCTGTCTCGCAGCCGCTAACTGCGACGCTGGAGAGATCAGCCAGGACCCAGATGACGCCACGGCATGGCCTGCAGCGCAGGCAGTGACGCGGTGGGCCATTGCCGTCGCAGACGTCAGTGCGCGCCCTCCAGCGGCTCCAGGCGCGTGTGCACGCTGGTTTCCAGCGCAGCCCAGTCGATGCGCGACAGATCGCTGTGACCGCGCGTGGCATCGACCAGGATCTCGCGCTGGATCTCACTGCGCGCCAGTGCGATCGAGTAGCGCGTGCGCAGGAAGGTCACCATGGTGTAGTGCGGCACGAAGCGGGTGGGCCAGCGCGCCTGCAATTGCTGTTCGAGTTCGCGCTGCAGCAGGAACTGCGCATCGCCCACGCGGTCGCGCATCTCCAGATAGTTGTCGAGCGCCATTTGCTGGATTGCCGCGGCATCGTCGCGGCGTGCGGCCTCGAAGGCGGCAAATGCGCTGCCGATGTCGTCGTGCGCGTCCATCTGTTCGGCCAGCGCCACGCAGTCTTCGAACGCACAGTTCATGCCCTGGCCGTGGAACGGCACCATCGCATGTGCGGCATCGCCGATCAGCAAGGCGCGGTTGTCCAGATGCCAGCGGTCCAGGGTCAGGGTGCCGAGCAGTCCGGGCGGATGTTCCTCCCAGTGCTCCTGGAGTTGCGGAATCAGCGGCAAGGCGTCCGGGAAGTCGCGTGCAAACAGCGCATGCGCTTCTTCGCCGGTGCGGGTGGTGGCAAAGCTGGGCTCGCCGGCGTTGGGCAAAAACAAGGTCACGGTGAAGGTGCCGCCGTCGTTGGGCAGCGCAATGCACATGTAGCGCCCGCGCGGCCAGATGTGCAGTGCGTTGCGCTCGATGCGGAAGCCGCCACCGGGCAGGGGCGGGATTTCCAGCTCCTTGTAGGAGTGATCCAGGAACTCGATGCGCTCGCCCAACGGCGATTTGCGCTGCATGGCCGCGCGCAGCGCCGAGCCGGCGCCATCGCTGCCGATCAGGCTCTGGAAGTGGATCTCGTGCGGCTGATCGTCGCGGTCGTCGATGAAGCGCGCGTAGCCGGCATCGAAATCGACCGTGTGCAGGCGACGGTAGAAGTGCACGGTGGCGCCGGCCTGTTCGGCCAGATCCAGCAAGGCCACGTTCAAGGCGGCGCGATGGATCGACCAGATCACTTCGCTGTCGTCGCGGCCATAGCGCTGCAGCTGCGGTTCCCCGTTGACCGGGTGCACCATGCGCCCGCGCATCATCACCGCCTTGGCCATCACCGCGTCTTCTGCGCCGGCCTGGCGCAGTGCGTGGCGGCCGCGTTCGGCCAGGGCCAGGTTGATCGAGCGGCCGGACTCGTAGCCCTTGATGCGCGGATCGCCGCGGCGTTCGTAGACGGTGACCTGCCAGCCGCGGCGCGACAGCAGGATGGCCAGCAGGCAACCGGCCAGGCCGGCGCCGATCAGGGTCAGGGAGCGGGGGGAGACTGGGCTCAATGCAATATCCGGCGGCGGCCGGACGCAGCGCCGGCGAAGAGGGGGAGACAGCGAGTGGCAGGGGCGGCCGCCCGGGCATCAGCGGTGGGCGGGCTGGGAGTGTACGTGGGCCGCTGCCGGCTCTGCGTCGCGGCCCCCAGGGCCGGTGACCTTGCAGTCAGCGTGTTGCGCTCAGGCGGCGGCCCAGGTTTCCACCTGTTCCACGAAGGTGTGCAGGTCGACGAAGCGGTTGTACAGCGGCACCGGCGCAATGCGGATCACGTCCGGTTCGCGCCAGTCGCCCAGCACGCCGGCGGCATGCAGATGCTCGAATAGCGCGCGCCCCTGCGCGCGGCCGCCTTTCACCCGCAGCGACAGCTGGCAGCCGCGCTGCGCAGCGTGCGCGGGGGTGACGATCTGCAGCACCTGCGCCAGGCGCACGTGGATCAGCTGTTCCAGATGCCCGGTGAGCTGCTCGGATTTGGCGCGGAGCGCGGCCATGCCGGCCTGGTCGAACAGGTCCAGCGATGCACGCAGCGGCGCCAGCGCCAGCACCGGCGGGTTGCTCAGCTGCCAGCCTTCGGCGCCCGGCGCAGGCACGAACTGCGGATCCATGCGGAAACGGGTCTGCTGCTCGTGTCCCCACCAACCGGCCATGCGCGGCAGGTCGCTGGTGGCGTGGCGCGCATGCACGAAGCACCCACCCACCGCGCCCGGCCCGGCATTGAGATATTTGTAGTGGCACCACACCGCAAAATCGACGCCATCGTCGTGCAGGGTCAGCGGGATATTGCCCACCGCATGCGCCAGATCGAAACCCACCGCCGCGCCCTGCGCCCGCGCCAGCCGCGCGATCTCGCCCAGCTCGAACGCCTGCCCGGTGCGGTACTGGATGCCCGGCCACAGCACCAGCGCCAGCCGCGGGCCGTGCTGTGCGATCGCCGCGGCAATGGCCGCCATCGACACCGTGCCATTGGGTTCGTCGGCCTCCACCTCGATCAGCTGCGTGGCCGGGTCCAACCCATGCAGGTGCAGTTGCGACTCCACTGCGTGGCGGTCGGACGGGAACGCGCCGGCTTCGATCAGGATCGCGCCGCGCTCGGGCGTGGGGCGATAAAAGCTGGCCATCATCAGATGCAGGTTGACGCTGAGGGTGTTCATCGCCACCACTTCGCCGGGCAGCGCGCCGACCACGCGCGCCAGGCCGTCGCGCACCAGCTGGTGATAGGTGAGCCATTGGGTGGGACCGGTAAAGTGGCCTTCCACGGCAAGCGCGCCCCACTGATCGAGTACCTCGCTGACCATTGCGCGGGCCTGTCGCGGTTGCAGACCGAGCGAATTGCCGACGAAGTAGGTCTGGTCCTGGCCGTGGTGCTGCGGAAACACAAACGCCTCGCGCAGGTTGCGCAGCGGGTCGGCGGCGTCCAGTGCCGCGGCGTGGGAACGGGACAACGGGTCGGTGGTCATCGGGCATGCAACGCTCTGGAACGATGCGGCAGTTTACCCGCCGGCACCGCGCGTGCCGTCATGCACGCCCGCTGTCTCGGCCGGGGCCGGTCGGGCAGGCCGCAGCAGGTGGGTGAGGGTGCCGATGCTGTCGGTGACGCGGTCGATGGTGTCGGCAAGCGCCGCGCTGCCGGGCGTGCCGTCCGGCAGCGCGGCCAGCGCATCGGAAAGCTTGCGCTCGGCGCTGCGCAAGGTGGCCGCGGCCGGCGTGCCGCCGTTGACCAGACAGTCGATCAATTCCGCCAGCGCCTGGTCGGCGTGGTTGGCAAAGGCGGGCAACGCGTCCAGCGCGGGCAACTGGTGGCCATCGCGCAGCACCGCCTCCAGCAGCAAGGTGGCACGGATCAGCCGGTTGCCGTTGGCCAGCAGCGATTCGGCAAGCTTGAGTTCCTGCAGGTTGCGGCGGCTGCGTGGCTCCCCGCGCAGCCGCTCGATCGAGGCCTGCGCATTGGTACGTGCCACGCGCGCGGCGGCGCGGCTGTCGCCCAGGTGGTCCATCCGGCCCAGCAGCAGGTTGCGCAGATGCTCGCGGTAGGCAGTGAGCAGGTGAGCCAGTGAACTGCGGATATGCCGACGCTCGCGCGTGGGCCACAGCGCGTAGGCGACCAGGGCCAGCGCACTGCCGGCCACGGTGGCCTGCAAACGTGCAACCACCGCCTCGCCGGGCGTCACCCCTTCGAACGACAGCAGCAGCACCAGCATGCCGGTGAGGAAGGCCACGCCGATGCCGTAATTCACCTGGGTCAACAAACGAAAGCCCAGGCAGAACAGCGCCAGCAAGGCCATGCGGACGCTGGCGCCATCCATCGCCAGATGGGCAAGCAGCGTGGCGACCAACAGGCCGACGAAGGTGCCCGCCACGCGCAGCGCGCCAAAGCTGAAGGTGCCGCCGAAATCCGGCTTGAGCACGATGGCGGTGGTCATCGGAATCCAGAACCCATGCGGGATCTGTTGCCAGCGCTGGAACGCGATCGCCAGGGCCAGGCACACGCCGCAGCGCAGCGCGTGCCGACATGCCACCGACGACAGATCCAGGTTTGCGCGCAGGGTGGCCCAGGTGGCGGCCGGGCGCAGCGCTGCCGGCAGGCGTGCTTCCGCCAGTTGCGCCTGGATCTCGCCACGGCTGCTGGCCCAGTGGGCATTGCGGATCAGCGCGCGCAACTGGCCGCCCAGGCCCTGCGCGCGGGCGACCGCCACGCGCACCAGCCGGCGCTCGCGGGTATCGGCGTTGTCGTGTTGCACCTGCGCCAGCGCAGCGATCAGGTCGTCGAAGCCGGTCATCGATGCGTTCGCCGCCACCGGGTCTTCGCCTACCGTCATTGCGTGGGCCAGCTGTTCCAGCACGATCGCACTGCGTTCGAGCACGCGCTCGATGGCCGGGCGTGCCTGCGATTCGGTCAGGCGGGTGTCGGCATCGGCCAGCGACAGCAGCTCCAGCCGCACGCGCTCGCACAGCTCGGCGATGATGCGAAAACTCTGCACGGCAATCGCACGCGAACGATGTTCGCCATGCAGCATCACCATCGCATCCAGCACTTCCTGCGTGGCCGGCGGTGCAGCGCTGGCTTCCGGGCGCTGGCGGGCGATGCCGGCCAGCTGGCGCATCAGCTCGGCCAGCGCGAACCGCTCCGGGCGGTAGCGTTGCAGCGGCCAGGCCGCCAGCGCCAGCAACACCTGCAACAGGCCACCGGCAAAGATCAGCGCCGCCACGCCCGGCGCTTGAGCGACAGGCAGGCGCATATCCGCGCTGACCACCAGCAGGATCATGCTGGTCAGGCCCACCCGTGCCGCCACCGGGCCAAGCGCCACCAGCAGGCCGCCGCCCAGGCCGAGCAACAAGCCGGCCAGCACCAGCGCCGGCGTGTCGTGACCGACCCACACGCCCAGCAAGGCCGCCAGGCCGGCCGCCAGTGCCGCCATCAGCATGCGCTGCAGGCGCGCGCGGTAGGGGCCGGGCTGGTCGGAGAACATGGTGTTGAGCGCGCCGCTGCACACGGCCAGCCCGGCGGCAACATGCCCGGTGGCCACGCCGATCGCCAGCGGCAGCACCACCGCGGCGGTGTTGCGCAAGGCCACGCGCAGCGGCACATCGCGCGGCTTGAGGTCGATCAGTGTGCGCAGCATGGTGGCTGTTTCCGTGCAGCGGCCCGGTGCATCGCTTGCGCGCGATCGCTGCGCGCATACGGCCACGCGCAAAACGCGCGGCGGTTTGCGCTGCGCCGGATCGGGCAGGTCATGGCAGTTCTCCTGTCAGGCAGCGGCCAGGAAGAACCTGCCGGCCGCGCCCATCGCGTCGCGGCGCTGCAGCGTCATCGCGGTATGCGCAGGCAACGCCGAGTGCCCCGGCAACAGCAAACCTTGCACAGGCAATCAACCGCATCGCGCTACACGTGCTCGCCGCAATGGCATGCCATCGTCCCCTCAAGCCTCGACTGCGGCATAGCGCTCGGGCGCAGGGTGCAGGTGCCCGCACTGGGTGCAGGTGCGCAAGGCCAACGAGCGATAGAAATGATCGAATACCGGCGGAAAGTCGGTTTCGATGTTGCCTAGCGGAAACATCGCCTCGTAGAGCTTGTGATTGCACTGCGGGCAATACCACTGCAGGCCGTCCTGTTCGTGCGGCAGGCGCTCGCGTTCGATGACCAGGCCGATCGAGCCGGCAGCACGCTGCGGCGAATGCGGCACCTTCGGCGGCAGCAGAAAGATTTCGCCGGCGCGGATCGGGATGTCGCGTTGGACGCCCTCGTCCTGCACTTTCAGCACCATCTCGCCTTCGAGCTGGAAGAACCACTCCGGGCCTTCGTCGTAGTGATAGTCGGTGCGCGCGTTCGGCCCGCCGACGATCATGATGATGAAGCCGTCCTGCTGGATGCACTTGTTGCCCACCGGCGGCTTGAGCAGGTGGCGGTGTTGCTCGATCCAGGCATGCAGGTTGATCGGCGGGACCAGCATCGACGTTCCTCGGTAAAGAAGACGTCCAGCATAGCCAACCCATGGCGCTGGTGGGTGGCGCGGTGGCTGGCGCGATCGCGAAGGCGAAGTCCCCACTGCCGCTGCGCAGAGCCGGCACGTACCACTGAGGCCATGCCGGTTCCGGACGCCTTGTCCGGACGCGGGCGACGACTGTTCCTTGCGTCGCCGTGAACGCGTCCGGTTGGGCCTCAGCGTTCTTCGTGATCGGCCTGGATCTGCGCCAGCGCGGCGTCGTAACGCTCCTGCAGCAGCTCCGGGCGATCGATGGACATGCCCAGGTCGTGCGCATGCCCGTCGCGCAGGCTGTACACCCAGCCATGCACGCACAGTGCCTGGCCGCGCTCCCAGGCATCGCGCACGATGGTCGTGCGGCAGACATTGACCACCTGTTCCAGCACGTTGAGCTCGCACAGGCGCGCGTGCTGCACCGGCAGATCACCGGCATCGTGCAGGCAGGCCTCGTGCTTGTCGGCCACATCGGTGACGTGACGTATCCAGTTGTCCACCAGGCCCATGCGCTTCTGGGTGAGGCTGGCAAACACGCCACCGCAACCGTAGTGGCCCACCACCAGGATGTGCTTGACCTTGAGCACGTCCACCGCGAACTGGATCACCGACAGGCAGTTCAAATCGGTGTGCACCACCACGTTGGCGATGTTGCGATGGACGAACACCTCGCCCGGCGCCATGTCGATGATCTGGTTGGCCGGCACGCGCGAGTCAGAGCAGCCGATCCACAGGTATTCGGGCGTCTGCTGGGTGGACAGTTTGGAAAAGAATTCCGGGTCTTCGCGGCGGATACGCTCGGACCAGGCACGGTTGTTGTCTAGCAGATGGTTGAGCTCGTTCATGGGGGCAGTATTCCAGAAAACGCGGTCTTGGTGGCCCCTGTCGGGACCCGGAATGAATCAGCTTTCAGGCACCGTAGTATCGGTGAACGGCCGATGCCCGGCTATTGCACCGATGCGGAAACTGGCGCCACCGATCAATTCGACAGGTGGCGCCGATGGCTGACTTCAACGTGTTTTTTCCAACCCTGCTCAAGCACGAAGGCGGCTTCGTCAACGATCCCGCCGATCCGGGTGGGGCCACCAACAAAGGCATCACGCTGCTGACCTTCAAGGCCTGCGCCCAGAACCTGCTGGGCGTGGAGCCAAGCCTGGCAAACCTGCGTGCCTTGACGGATGCCCAGGCCGGGGTCATTTACAAGACGCAGTACTGGGACCGGCTGCGCGCCGACCAGATCGCACTGCAGCCGTTGGCAAACATCCTGTTCGATTTTCATGTCAACGCCGGCGGCAACGCGATCAAGCTGCTGCAGACCGTGCTCAACGCGCAGACCGGCGGCGCGCTGGTGGCGGACGGGCGGATGGGACCGGCGACGTTTGCCGCACTGGCATCCAGC
The DNA here is from genome assembly GCF_040202405.1 of Xanthomonas sp. WHRI 6106. Lineage (NCBI taxonomy): Bacteria > Pseudomonadati > Pseudomonadota > Gammaproteobacteria > Lysobacterales > Lysobacteraceae > Xanthomonas > Xanthomonas sp. WHRI 6106. Next base: position 695,464 of record NZ_JBEGFC010000001.1, read on the forward strand.
AACCAGCAAGACCTCTATGCACGCTACAAGGCCGGCCGCAAGGACTACTACCAGCGACTGGTCGCCGCGCGACCTGCGCTTGGCAGGTTTCTCAAGGGATGGCTGGCACGCGTGGATAGCTTTCCCGAGGCGGTCTGAGCCGGCACCGGCCTAGCGACATCTCCGACCAACGAGCCCAATATGGCGCAAATCTCCCTCAATGATCTGATCGAAGCGCTGGCCGGGGCGGTCATCGACGCCCAGGACCGGATCGAACAGCACCAGATGGCCAATCTGGGCGCGTTCTTCGACGAAGACAACCGTCCCAGAAGCGTTCTGATCCGCTTGCCGTCGCAGCATCCGGAAGCGGGCGAGAACGACGAAGACCTGTATCGCGCACCGCTGTTGCCGCTGGTGTCGTCCAACGTCCTGCGCATCAAGGACGTCGAGATCAGCTTCGATGCGCAACTCGGCGAGCTCAGTGAACTGGACGAAGCAGCGTTGCCGGCGTCGCTGGCGGCTCCCGCCGCCGTCGATGATTGGCATCCCAAGCCGCCGGCGCTGCCCGGCCAGATCGGCATCGACCTTGGCTCCAACGCAAAAAGTGCGCGGCACAGTGCGGTGCATGTCGTGCTGCGCGTGGAAGGCAGCGAGCCGACCGAAGGCGTGGCACGTCTCATCAATCGCCTTGCGCAGTCGCAAGGCGTGTTCAAGACGGTCAAGGGAGATTGATTCCCGCCGTCATCGATTCTTAAACAATCACTCTTCAGGAGACCAGCATGAGCGATATTGTCAATATGTCCGACCAATTCAAGGGCCTGCCGATGGCGGACCTGATCGGCGCCCCATTACGTGCAGCCTGCGATGCGCAGGTCATGCTAGCCCGCGCCACCGCCGACTTCATCAAGGTCATCGGTTTCCTGCCGCCGACCGACCCGGCTACCGATCCCAACGGGAACGGCGGCACACGGACCGCGCAGTTCAAGTTCAAACGCCCGGTCGAAGACCCCAGCGGTGCCGGGATGGCCGAGGAGGAAGTCGAGATCGTTGTGCCGCTGCTGACCTTGGTCAATGTTCCCAATTTGAGCATTCAGACCGTGGACGTGACCTTCGACATGGAAGTCAAATCCTCGTTCTCGGAAAAGGAAGCCGAAGACAAGAGCCTCAAGGTGGATCTGGAGGCAAGCGTCGGCTGGGGCGTGTTCAAGGCCAAGGTCAACGTGCAGGGATCGGTGTCCAGCCACAAGGAAAACACGCGCTCTTCGGATAACTCGGCCAAGTATCACGTCGCATTGCACGCCGAAGATCGCGGTACCCCTGAAGGGCTGTCGCGCGTGCTCGACATCCTGCAGACCGCCGCAGCGCCACGCAAAGTCTCAGCGCCTGTGCAGGTACCGTAAGCGTCGCTGCTGAGTCCTATTACCTTTCCATCACCCGAGTCGTTGCCGATGATCGATTTGTCAGAAGTAAGCTACATTAAACGTATCGTCGTCGGCAGCGACAACCCGGCAAAGATGCAGACCGCTGAGCAGGTCGAGGCCGCGCAGCAACTGCTCAATCGCTGCCTCAGCGAAGCGCCCAAGGGAACGATTCTCGGGATCGAGAAGAGCTTCAATGTCCTGCAGCTGGGCGAGCATCAGGTGGTGCTGCAATGGTTGTGCTACCACGTTGGGTTCAAGCGCAAGCCGATCTGGCTGACGGAGTCGTAGATGGCACACGCGAGCTATTCCTTGGACGCCTTCGTGGAGTTGCTCGACCAGGCGGTCCGACGCGCGCAACTGCGATGCCACCAGCGCCACGCTGAACTGGTGGATGCAGCGGTGGCCGCCTGCGGGATGCAGGTTCGCTGCGTGGATGAGGAAGGAACGGCCCAAGGCGAAATGGAAACCATGCTGTCCATTCCAGTCTGCCAATTGCGCGCGCTGCGGCTATCGCAAATCAGCGAGTTTTCGTTGACGCTGGAAGTGCAGATAGAGGCGGTCACGCACAGCGACGGTGCTCCCGGACTGGCGCTGCGTCTTGCGCCGCCACGCAGCCGTACGTCGGGCCACACGCTGAAAATCGGGTATCAGGGCAGCGACTGTCCGCGTGGCGTGCTCTGGTTCGATGGCATCGCGCTGAAGGAATGGACGCTTCATCCGTTCGTGGACGTGCCACCGTCCGATTCCGGAGTGGTGCCGTGAGGTTGCTGCTGTCAGACGCCGATGCCCGTGCGCTCGCCGAGCGGCTGGGAACCGATGTGGCCACCTTGCATGCAGATCTCTGTCGGCAGTCCCGGCGCAAGCCGCGATCCATCTTCATCATCTGCCTGGTTGTTGTTCTGGTCATCGCTGCGTTTGGTCTGCTGATTGGCCGCGTGACCGATCTTTCCACCGTTTCCAATTTCTTACCGGAGCTTTTTCATGTTTGGTCAACATCGTCATCAACACCACATTTTGCGCATCACCTCGGCACTGGCCTTGTGTCTGTCGCTGACTACAGCACAGGCAGCTCCCGCTGAGGGGATTCCGGCTGGTGACTGGCGCGGCATCCTGTCCACCGGCGGCAGCGCAGGTCCGGTCTACGTCCGTCTGAGTGCGCGCGCGGCTGGAGTCGAGGGGACCCAGGTGGCGGATCTGCGATTCGGGCCTCCCTACAATTGCGCGCTCGAGTTACGAGCGCAGCCGGACGGTTACGCGTTGCTGTCGCGCAATGGCGGAAAGTTTTGCGAGGCGCTGACCGGCGGTCTTGCCCAACTCCAGGTGGCCGATGAGGGCGCGCCTGGGATGCAGCTCACGTTGTCTGGCAGCGCCTCGCCGATCGTTGTCGCCCTGGATCAAAGCAATGCCGGATTGGCCGAAGCCGGGCGCTGGCGCGCGGCGGGCCTGATGTCTGCACAGCTGGAAATCGTGGCGACCACCGTTCGTCCGGGAGATGTGCTCGGTCGCCTGCGTTACGGTGCCCCGCGCGATTGCCAAGTGGAATTGCGCTATGCCGGACGTGCGGCAGGCGTGTTGAATGCCTGGGTCATGGCCAACGATAGGGGCTATTGCCGTCAGCTCAGTGATGCCCAGGCCAGTCTGCAGGTTCGTGCTGATGGCAGCGCCGAGCTTGCACTGCTGTTGAAAGGTCAGCGGGATACGGCACTGTTCCAGCGGATGCCTTGAGGTGTCGTAGCTGCGTATCTGCCAGCAAGGACGTCATCTATGTGGAAGCGAGCCAGCAGGCGCGCCGGCCTACGGCGACGCGCAGTGGCCCAGCCCATCCCGCCGGCAGAATTCGGCGGGCCGGCATTTTGCAGCGTATTCGAACAACTGGAGCTTGAATGCCGGGCGATGGTGTCCTATGCACTGAAGCAAGGGATGGCAATGTCTCCCGATCTGCCCGGCCGGCTGGCAGAGCTGCGCGTGATGCCTGCCGCCTCCTTGCACGGCGAATCCGGCGCGCGCGAATTGGCCGGTCTGCACCGGCAGCTGGTGCGTGCGATCCACCCGGCAACGCCACAGGCGGTTGTGCTGATCGAGCGCGAGCGCCTACGCGGTGGCTGGCTGCGCTGGCTCGGGCCGATTCCGTTGATCCGCACCTTGACCCTGACCTCGGTCGGTTGTCTGGCCTCAGTGGTCGGGCTGGCGATGTCCAGCCTTGTGAACGCGCACAACATCACGCTGGGCTTCCTCGATTCCTCGGGGAGTACGCTGGGCTGGAATGTGATGTTCATCCTTGCCTGCGCCGGGCTCGGTGCCGCGTTTTCTGCGTTGTTCCAAGCCCATCGTTACGTTGCCGACGCCACATACGATCCGCGCTTCGATTCCTCCTATGCGGCGCGCATGATCCTTGGTCTCATCGCCGGCCTGATCCTGGTGGAGTTGCTGCCGGAGAATCTCTTCGCTGAAAGCAGCCTGGGCGCGTTCGGAAAGCCCGCACTGGCGATGATGGGCGGCTTCTCGGCAAGCGCGGTGTACCGCCTTCTGCAACGCATGGTCGAGGTCATGGAAACGGTCGTGCGCGGCGATTCCGGCCAGCAATCCGCTGCCACCATCCAGTCGCAGCGTGCGTCGGCCGAATACGAAAGCATCCGCGCGCGTGGCGAACTTGCTGCAGGTCTACTGGACCTTCAGCGTGAGATGCAGGCGGACCCGCGTCTGGATCAGGTGCGCCAGCAACTGACCGGCCTTGCCAGGCAGATGATGTCCGACGATTCGTAATCCGTCGCTCGTGAGATGCGGCAAGGCGGGCGGGCTTTTTATGCCGGCCGTAAGCAGAAACGCGTTTGGCAGAGTCTGCAGGGCAGCAGGTGGCAGCACGCTTTCGCGTGGTGCGGCATGGCTCGCTTCGGCTTCGGCGCAAATTGCCTAACACGCTTCAGGCAGGTGCACCCGTCATGGTGTCTCAGCGACGTCGGCATCGTTATCGATATCAGCATCCGATGCTCGCCAAATCAGTTCAAGACCGATGGCCCGGCGGTGAGCGTGTGACAAGCTCGCTCAAGTGCTCCTGCCGAGCATCTGCCGATTCGCTGCAGCGCGCCGCTTGAAAGCCGCTGCACATCGCGGTCCCCATTCGTGCACCAGAGGGTATGATGAAGACACGTATCGTCGTTGCTGCCGATCGCACCATCCTCGTGGAAGGGATGGTCGCTTTGCTGCAAAAGGTTCCGGGATTCGAAGTGGTAGGGCATGCGGAAGACGGGCTGGCATGTCTTCAGATCGCCGCAAGAGAACTGCCTGATATCGTCCTGGTAGATGTCCTGCTCCCCGGCCTCAATGGTATCGATCTGACGCGGCGCTTGATGCAGCGCAGCCCCAATAGCCGGGCAATCTGTATCGCTCCGTCCGATGCCTGCATGCAGGCCAGCGCAGTCTTCGAAGCTGGCGCCAAAGCATATCTGGCGCGAACCAGCCGTTTCGCCGAGTTGCTGCGTGCGATTCAATGCGTCACCCAGGATCAGACCTATATCAGCCCGCAGATGTCGCGTTCACTGATCGCGGGGCTGCGTCGACCCGCCAAGGCCGATTCTGCCTACACCCGACTGACCTCACGCGAGCGCGAGATCGTGCAGCTCTATTCGGAGGGCCTGTCCACCAGGCAGATCGCTACCCGCTTGCACCTGAGCGTGAAAACGGTGGGAACGCATCGCGAAAACTGCATGTTGAAGCTCAATATCCAGAGCATCGCTCAGCTGACCCGTTATGCGATCGCGCAGGGCCTTTCTTCGCTCGAAGCAGCAATCGACGGGAGTGGTGAGCCGCCCGATGCATGCGTAGCGCAGCACATGCGCCGTGCCGGCTGAGGCATCCCGCCAACGCACAGCGGCACACCGGTCGTATGGACATTGGTGCAGGTACGTACGTGCTAGGCGATGGCATGCGCACATCAGCACCCCATGGCCGATACACCACCACCGCAGCGGTTAAAGCGCTAGCGCATGCTGATCATGGTGTGAGCGTGGAGCGGGGGCGATGCCTGGCGCAGTGAGGTAGTGGTGCGACGACCCGCGGGTAGCTCGATTCCGGCGTCGCCCGAGGGTACGGCCGACGGGTCCCAACCGTCTGGTGATCAGCCTTCGAGAGTGCGGCCGCTGCCGTCTCAGCGCCTCGTATTGGCGTCCATGGCCGCCTGCATCAATGCTGCGATCGCTTGCGAGGCTTGGTTGGGTTGCTGCGCTAGGAATTCGCTGACACTGCGTTGATTGGCGGCGGGGTGGTTCTGGCTGAGCTTGAAGGTGAGCTCGATACGGCTGGGCACGAAACGGAAGCCCACCAGGCCGCGCAGTTGCCGGCGATGGCTATCGCGCGCCATTTCGAACTGCCAGTCGCTGCCGATGCGGTGTTCGAAGTGCGCGCTCATGCGCCCGATCAGATCGCCCAGCGCCTGCTCGTCGTCCACCCGGCTGCAATGCCCATGCAGATGCGCCACCGCGTAGTTCCAGGTCGGTACGCGCGCGGCGGTTTCCTTGTCTGGATACCAGGTGGGCGACACATAGGCGTGCGGGCCGTGCACCACGATCGCCGCCTCGCCAGGTGCGCGCGCCTGCGGGTTGGGGCGTGCCCAATGTCCCTCGATGGTGATGGTCTCGCCATCGCGCCGGTACAGCACCGGCAGGTGCGAGATGGCCGGTTGCCCGCCCTCGTCCTGGCTGATCAGGGTGACGAACGCGTCGCGCACCAGCAGCCAGTCCAGCAGTGCCAGATCGGTCTGTGCAAACGCGCGCGGGGCGTACATCTCAGGCGCGGCCGCCCATGCTGATGACCATGCGTTCGCGCAGGTCGGCATCGTCGTCGGCTTGCGGTGGCGAGATTTCGTGCAGCGAGAAACCACGGATCAGGGCGTCTTCTTCGTCCAGCCCGTCCAGCGCGACGAATTCGGCATCGAACAGCGCCGCGCGTGCACTGTCTTCGCTGTCGTAGGCCAGCGTCTTGCCATCGCTGTCCAGCACCTCGGCGGTGCCGGCGTCCTTGATGCGCAGCCGTGCCCAGATCAGCGTGCGGCCGATGGTGGCCAGCCACCATTGGTCGTGGCCAGTGGTGGTGTCGCGGTCGTCGAGCTCGATAGTCATGGCATTACCTTGGAAAGCAGCCCGAGCAGGGCTGCCATGCCCAGGCCGAAAAAGATGGTCAGCAGCGACAGCCACGCGGGCGTGGCCAGGCCGGATAGGGCACCGTCGCGGTAGCTGCGGTAGCGGCGCGCCAGCAACCAGCGCAACGCCACGGGACTGATGAAGGCCGGGTCGCCAAAGCTGTCCAGCGCGTCCGGGTGGCGGTCGCGCAAGTGCACCAGGGTCAGTGGCCAGAAGATCAGCAGTGCGGTCAGCCCCGCAACGGCGACACCCACGAAACATAGCGCGAAGAACAGAGTCATGTGCCCGCCAGCAGGAATGCGAGTTTGGGAAGTGCTGCGCCGATCACCAGCGCAGCAATGGTCCACCACAACGGCCGCACGGCATGGCCGACAGCCTTGCGCGCCGTATCGGCGTGCCACCACGCGCCCGGGTTCGGGTGAGCAGACGCCAGCTGCGCCAGCCGCAGGCCACGCACCCCGGCAATGCCGGCACTCAGCAATGCCACCAGGAAGGCCAGCAATTGCAGCGTGGAGGCGACCAGCAGACTCACCTCAGAACTCCGCGCTACCCGGTGCGCGCGGATAGGCGATGGCGTCGCGGATGTTGCTCAAGCCGCACACGTAGACCACCAGGCGCTCGAACCCCAAGCCGAAGCCCGCATGTGGCACCGAACCGTAGCGACGGAAATCGCGGTACCAGTTGTAGTGCTCCTGATCCAGCCCGAACTGCGCCATGCGCGCATCCAGCACATCCAGGCGCTCTTCGCGCTGGCTGCCACCGATGATCTCGCCGATGCCCGGCGCCAGCACATCCATCGCCGCGACGGTCTTGCCGTCATCGTTCAAGCGCATGTAGAACGCCTTGATGTGCTCGGGATAATTGGTCACCACCACCGGGCGGCCGATGTGTTCTTCGGTGAGCCAGCGCTCGTGCTCGGTCTGCAGGTCCAGGCCCCATTCCACCGGGAAGTCGAACTTCTTGCCGGAGTTCTGCAGCAGCTTCACTGCCTCGGTGTAGTCGATCTGCTCGAACGGCGCATTGATGAAGGCCTCCAGCTTGCTGATCGCGTTCTTGTCCACGCGCTCGGCCAGGAACGCCAGATCGTCGCCGCGTTCGTCCAGCACCGCGCGGAATAGGTACTTGAGGAACTGCTCGGCCAGACGTGCATCCTCGGCCAGATCGGCGAAGGCGATTTCCGGCTCGATCATCCAGAACTCGGCCAGATGACGCGTGGTGTGGCTGTTCTCCGCGCGGAAGGTCGGGCCGAAGGTGTAGACCTTGCTCAGCGCCAGGCAGTACGCCTCCACGTTGAGCTGGCCGGACACGGTGAGAAAGGTTTCCTTGCCGAAGAAGTCGCGGCTGAAATCCACATTGCCGGCGGCATCGCGCGGCAGGTTGACCATGTCCAGCGTGGAGACGCGGAACATCTGCCCGGCGCCTTCGGCGTCGGAGGTGGTGATGATCGGGGTGCTGATCCAGTTGAAGCCGTTCTGATGGAAGAACCGGTGCACCGCCTGCGCCAGGCAGTTGCGGATGCGGGTGACCGCGCCGAACAGATTGGTGCGCGGGCGCAGGTGCGCCACTTCGCGCAGGAACTCCGGCGTCATCGGCTTGGGCTGGATGGGGTAGGTCAGCGGGTCCTCGACCCACCCGACGATCTCCACGCCGCTGGCCTGGATCTCGAACGACTGCCCCTTGCCCTGCGACTTCACCAGTACGCCCTTGGCAATCAGCGAGCAGCCGCTGGTCAGGCGCTTGATCTCGTCGAAGTTGGGCAGGGTGTCGTTGGCCACCACCTGGATCGGAGCGAAGCACGAACCATCAGTCACGTTGATGAAGGCCAGTCCGGCGGATCCGCGCAGCGTGCGCACCCACCCCCGTACCGTGACTTCGCCGCCTTCGGGGAGCTTGCCCGCAAGCGCATGTTCAACGCTGACCACCGTCATGACTTTTCCTCGCCGTAGCGACCTTGAATGGCCTGCGAGTTTACTGGCTGCGGGCGCGCCGGCGCGAGCACCTGAACACGTTGCGCCAAGCTGCGCTTGTCGCCGGCGCGCGCTGCCCCCATGTGTTGCGGACGTCATCGCCGAGCGTGCCGCCGGGGTGTGGCGGTCTCGCTATACTTGTCACCACTGTTTTGGAGTGTCCCCATGGCCATCAGCCTCACCCCCGCCGCGCTGGAGCGCGTGCAGCGTTTCGTGCAGCAGACCCCGGGTGCGCTGGGCTTGCGCTTTGGCGTGACCAAGACCGGTTGTTCCGGCTGGGGCCACATCACTGACCTGGCGCGCGAAAAGCGCGATGACGACGCGGTGTTCGAGCAGGGCGGGGTACGCATCTTCGTCGATCCGGTGAGCCTGCCGCTGGTGGACGGCACCCGCATCGATTTCGGCAAGCATGGGCTCAGCGAGACCTTCACCTTCAGCAATCCCAACGCTACGGCCGAGTGCGGTTGCGGGGAGAGCTTTACGACCGAAGCCGAGCATCGCTGAGGCCGGCTGAGCCAATCGGCACTGGAGTCCCTTCTCCCCTCGGGACATTGTCCTCCTTCATGGAGGAGAAGGTGCCCGAAGGGCGGATGAGGGTGCGGGCAAAGCTTCATGCAGTGGAAGGGCGCGAGTGGCTTCGCCCCGTACCCTCACCCCAACCCCTCTCCCGCGGGGAGAGGGGCTTGAGCGCCTGCGAGGACGCCACGTTCGTGGACTGGCTGTCGTAGGGCCAGTTGCGGCTAAGCATCTGAACTGCCATAATTTCTGGCTTCCTGCCCGGGTCCGGGTGGGAACCCTTGCTCCACCGGCCGCGTGTGCGGACTTCCCGGGGAGCTGTCCGGCCCACGTGGCCACATCCGAAAGGTAAAACAACATGAGTCGTCATTACGAAGTCGTGTTCCTGGTCCATCCGGACCAGAGCGAGCAGGTCCCGGCCATGATCGAGCGCTACAAGTCGCTGATCGAGGGCGGTAACGGCACCATCCACCGTCTGGAAGACTGGGGCCGTCGTCAGCTGGCCTACCCGATCCAGAACCTGGTGAAGGCGCACTACGTGCTGCTCAACATCGAAGTCGACCAGGCCGTGCTGAGCGAGCTGGTGGAAAGCTTCCGCTTCAACGATGCGGTGCTGCGTCACCTGGTCGTCAAGCGCGATGGCCCGGACACCGAGCAGTCGCTGATCATGAAGAGCAAGGACGAGAAGGGCGACAAGCCCGAGCGTAGCGAGCGTCGTCGTCGTGACGATGAAGAGGGCGAAGCCCCCGCTGCCACCGATACCGACGGCGACAACGCCGAAGCCGCTTAAGGAGCGCTGTCATGTCCAAGTTCTTCCGTCGTCGCAAGTTCTGCAAGTTCACCGCCGAGGGCGTCAAAGAGATCGACTACAAGGATCTCAACACCCTGCGCCAGTACCTCACCGAGAACGGCAAGATCGTGCCGAGCCGCGTGACCGGTACCAAGTCCAAGTACCAGCGTCAGCTGGCCACGGCCGTCAAGCGCTCGCGTTTCCTGGCGCTGATCCCGTACACGGACAACCACGACGTCTAAGCAGTTCCGCGCAGGAGTCCGCAGTCATGCGGCTCCTTGCGCAAGACCCACACGTGTCTTGTGTGAGTCCCTAGCCCGCACATCCATGTGCGGGTTATCAAAATATAGAGACCGGTCATTCGAGATGCGGTGTTGATCGTGCTCTTGCGATTCCCAAATCCCGATTCCCGAATCCCGTCTTTTCGGACAGCACCCGTTGCGCCCGCCCACTGGCCGGCGCTAACGAATAACGGAGCACCACCATGGATCTGATTCTTCTGCAGAAAGTGACCAACCTGGGCAACCTGGGCGACAAGGTCAGCGTCAAGCCGGGCTACGGCCGTAATTTCCTCGTGCCGCAGGGCAAGGCCGTGCCGGCTACCGCTGCGAACGTCGAGGCGTTTGAAACCAAGCGCGCCGAGTACGAAGCCAAGGCCAACACCATCCTGGCCGACGCACAGAGCCGCGCCACCAAGTTCGAAGGCGCCAGCGTCACCATCGGCGCGCATGCGTCGACCGAAGGCAAGCTGTACGGCTCGGTTGGCCCGCGCGACATCGCCGAGGCGTTCACCGCCGCCGGCCTGCCGCTGGAAAAGAGCGAAGTGATCCTGGGCGAAGGCGCATTCCGCAATGTCGGCGAATACGACGTTGTGCTGCACCTGCACGCCGATGTGGAAACCTCGGTCAAGGTCATCGTCGAATCCGACGCCTGATCCAGGCCGTCAGTGTTACCCGAAGGGCGCCTTGTTAGGCGCCCTTCGTTTTTGGGGCGCCGCCGCCAGCGCAGGCATGCCCGTTATACTCATGCCCCATTGCCGGTTCCACGGCCCGCAGATCTTATGGATCAAGGGTTTGGGCGCTGGCTTCACAGGAACAGTGCCTGCCGGCTTCGTCCGCGCGGTGCCCGGAATCTCCAGTCCCCATGCGCCTGTCCACGATCAAACTGTCTGGTTTCAAGTCGTTCGTCGACCCGACCACGTTGCACCTGCCCACCAACATGACCGGCATCGTCGGCCCCAATGGTTGTGGCAAGTCCAACATCATCGATGCGGTGCGCTGGGTCATGGGCGAAAGCTCGGCCAGCCGCCTGCGCGGCGACTCGCTGACCGACGTGATCTTCTCCGGCTCCTCGGCGCGCAAGCCGGTGTCGCAGGCGACGGTGGAGCTGATCTTCGACAATTCCGATCACACCATCACCGGCGAGTTCGCCTCATTCAACGAGATCTCGGTCAAGCGCCTGGTCAGCCGCGACGGCAACAGCGCCTATTACCTCAATGGCACCAAATGCCGGCGCCGCGACATCACCGACCTGTTCCTGGGCACCGGCCTGGGGCCGCGCAGCTACTCGATCATCGAGCAGGGCATGATCAGCCAGATCATCGAGGCACGCCCGGAAGACCTGCGCGTCTATCTGGAAGAAGCTGCCGGCATTTCCAAGTACAAGGAGCGCCGCAAGGAAACCGAAACGCGCATCCGCCATACGCGCGAAAATCTCGACCGGTTGGGCGACCTGCGCGAGGAGATCACCAAGCAGCTGGCGCATCTGCAGCGCCAGGCGCGTCAGGCCGAGCAATACCAGGCCCTGCAGGAAGAGCGCCGGATCAAGGATGCCGAATGGAAGGCACTGGAATACCGCGGCCTGGACGGGCAGTTGCAGGGCCTGCGCGAAAAATTGAATCAGGAAGAAACCCGCCTGCAGCAATTGATCGCCGATCAGCGCGATGCCGAAGCACGCATCGAAACCGGGCGCGTACGCCGTGAGGAGGCCGCCGAGGCGGTGGCCAAGGCGCAGGCCGACGTGTACCAGGTGGGCAGCGCGCTGGCGCGCATCGAGCAGCAGATCCAGCATCAGCGCGAGCTCTCGCACCGCCTGCACAAGGCGCGCGATGAGGCGCAAAGCCAGCTGCAGGAATTGACCCAGCACATCAGTGGCGATTCGGCCAAATTGGCCGTGCTGCGCGAGGCGGTGGCCGACGCCGAGCCGCAGCTGGAACAACTGCGCGAAGACCACGAGTTCCGTCAGGAAGCGCTGCGGGAAGCCGAGGCGCGGCTGGCCGACTGGCAGCAGCGCTGGGAAGCCCATAACCGCGACACCGGCGAAGCCTCGCGTGCCGGCGAAGTGGAGCGCACGCGCGTGGATTACCTGGACCGCCAATCACTGGAAGCCGACCGCCGTCGCGAAGCGCTGGTCAACGAACGTGCCGGGCTGGATCTGGATGCGCTGGCCGAAGCGTTCGAGCAGATCGAACTGCGCCACGAAGCGCAAAAGGCGTCGCTGGACGGGCTGACCGAGCAGGTGGAAGCGCGCAAGCACGCACTCGGCGGCCTGCAGGAACAGCAGCGGGCAAGCCAGGGCGAGCTGGCGGAAGTACGCAAGCAGGCGCAGGCCGCGCGTGGCCGGCTGTCGTCGCTGGAAACCCTGCAACAGGCCGCGCTCGGGCAGGAGCAGGGGGCGGCGGTGGCGTGGCTGAAGTCGCGCGGGCTGGACTCGGCGGCGCGGGTGGGCGAGCGCATCAGCGTGGAAAGCGGCTGGGAAAACACCGTCGAAAGCGCGCTGGGGCAGTTGATCGAAGGCGTGCTGGTGGAAGCGCCCGAGCAGCTAGTGGACGCCCTGGGCGAGTTGGGCGAAGGCCGCATTGCGCTGGTGTCCGATGCCACCGACACCGCCACGTTCGCGCCGACCTCCTTGGCCGCCAAGGTGCAGGGGCCCATCGCGATCCGTCGCCTGCTGGCGCGCCTGCACGCTGCCGACGATCTGGCGGCCGCGCGCGCGCTGCAGCGCAGCCTGCCCGAAGGCGACTCGGTCATCACCCGCAATGGCGAGCGCTTGGGCGAGGGCTGGGTGCGGGTGTCGCGCTCCGGCGCCGCCAAGCAGGGCGCCTTGCTGCGCGAGCGTGAAATCCAGGACCTGCGCACCCAGATCGAAACCCTGCAGGAGCGCGAAGCCGAGCTCGAACACCAACTCACCAGCTTCCGCGAGCAATCGCTGGCGGCCGAGCAGCAACGCGAAGATGCGCAGCGCCAGTTGTACATGGCGCACCGCAGCGTGTCCGAGCTGGCCGGCCAGTTGCAGAGCCAGCAGGGCAAGGTCGACGCGGCGCGCACGCGCATCGACCGCATCGAGAGCGAACTGGCGCAATTGCTGGAAACGCTCGATACCAGCCGCGAGCAGGCCCGCGAGGCGCGTGCCAAACTCGAAGATGCGGTCACCTTGATGGGCGATCTGCAGGGGACGCGCGAAGCGCTGGAAAGCGAGCGTCGTCAACTCACCGATGCACGCGATCAGGCGCGCGATGCCGCGCGCGGCGTGCGCGATGCAATGCATGCCCTGGCGCTGACGCTGGAGTCGCAACGCACCCAGATCACCTCGCTCAGCCAGACGCTGGAGCGCATGGACAGCCAGCGCGGCCAGCTCGACACGCGCCTGGAAGATCTGGTCGCCCAGCTCAGCGACGGCGATTCGCCGGTGGAAACGCTGGAGCACGAACATCAGGCCGCATTGAGCGAGCGCGTGCGCACCGAGCGCGCGCTGGGCGAGGCGCGCACCCTGCTGGACAGCATCGACAGCGAACTCCGCAGCTTCGAACAAACCCGTCAGCAGCGCGACGAACAGGCGCTGGCGCAGCGCGAACGCATCTCCCAGCGCAAGCTCGATCAGCAGGCGCTGGTACTCAGCGCCGAGCAATTGTCCGCTGCCGTGGTCAAGGCCGGCTTCGTGCTCGAAGACGTGGTCAACGGCCTGCCCGAGGCGGCCAATGCGGCCGAATGGGAAGCGGCGGTGGGCCAGATCGATGGGCGCATGCGCCGCCTGGAGCCGGTGAATCTGGCGGCCATCCAGGAGTACGGCGAAGCTGCGCAGCGCTCGGAATACCTGGACGCGCAGAACCTGGATCTCAATACCGCACTGGAAACGCTGGAAGAAGCCATCCGCAAGATCGATCGCGAAACCCGCGGCCGTTTCAAGGACACCTTCGACCGCGTCAACTCCGGCGTGCAGGCGCTGTATCCGCGCCTGTTCGGCGGCGGCCATGCGTATCTGGAACTCACCGGCGAAGACCTGCTCGATACCGGCGTGACCATCATGGCACGCCCGCCGGGCAAGCGTGTGTCCAGCATCTCGCTGCTGTCCGGCGGCGAGAAGGCGATGACCGCCGTGGCGCTGGTGTTTGCGATCTTCCAGCTCAATCCCGCGCCGTTCTGCCTGCTGGACGAGGTGGACGCACCGCTGGACGAAGCCAACGTCGGCCGCCTGGCCAACATGGTGCGCGAGATGAGCGAGAAGGTGCAGTTTCTGTTCGTCAGCCACAACAAGGCCACGATGGAAGCGGCGCGCCAGTTGTCCGGCGTGACCATGCGCGAGCCCGGCGTCAGCCGCCTGGTCAGCGTGGACCTGGAAGAAGCCGCACGTTTGGCGGGTGCGGCATGACGTGCCATGCTTGTTGGAATGATTCCACCCGTCACTTTTATGCGGAGGCACGCTGAATGTCCGACATGGCCATGATCCGGATCGGGATCCTGATCGCTGGACTGCTGCTGGTCGCGGCCATCTTCCTGTTCGGCCGCCCGAAGAAATCGCCGCAGGGCCGTCGCGTCGACAAGGACGACGGGCAGCCGCGCGAGCGGCGCGAGCCGGTGATTTCCGGCGATGCAGATGTCGACGGTGCTGCCTTCGAGCGCAGCGAGGGCAGTGCCGAACAGAGCGAGCTGTCGCTGGACGCGCAGGACGCGGCCGGCGGTAACGATGTCGGCAAGCGCCCGAACCAGGATTTTGACAAGATCGTGTCGCTGTTCGTGGCCGCCAAGGCCGGGCAGATCCTGCGTGGCGAGGACGTGGTGGTGGCCGCGGAAAAGACCGGACTGGTGTTCGGCCACATGAATGTTTTTCACCGTCTGGTGGAAGGGCATCCCGAGCGCGGGCCGATCTTCAGCATGGCCAGCATCCTCAAGCCCGGCAGCTTCGACATGGCCAACATCCGCGAGATGCAGACGCCGGCGATCGCGTTCTTCCTGACCCTGCCAGCGCCGATGACGGCGCTGGATGCCTGGGAAAAGATGCTGCCGACCGTGCAGCGCATGGCCGAGCTGCTGGACGGCGTGGTGCTGGATGACAGCCGCAACGCATTGGGCCGGCAGCGTGTGGCGCATATCCGCGATGAGCTGCGCGCCTACGACCGTCAGCACCAGGCACCGCCGCTGACCAAATCGCCGCGCTGGTGAGTTGAGCGATGTTGAGCCTGCAGGGCGTGTTGGCAGTGGCGCTACTGCTGGTGCTGTGGGCAATCCTGGCGATGCCGCTGCTGTGGATCTTTACCAGAATCGCCGCGCGGCTGCGCAAGCGCCCGCGCAACTCGCCGTGGGTGATTGGCGGTTTTGCAGCCGCTATCACCTTGCTGGTGGCGCCGGTACCGACACCCTTCATCAGCGTGTTCCTGCCGCATGCGGTCGCGCTGTTCGACCGCCGTTACTACACGCACATTCTGCAAGACCCGCCGATGCTGCGCGAGCTGCTGCTATGGAACGCCGGCTCGATGGCACTGACCTTCGTCATCAGCTACCTGTGGATCCGGCGCACGCTACGCGCACCGCAGAGCGAGGTGTTGGATCAGTAGGCCAAAGCCCCTCTCCCGTCGGGA
Source organism: Xanthomonas sp. WHRI 6106 (assembly GCF_040202405.1). NCBI lineage: Bacteria > Pseudomonadati > Pseudomonadota > Gammaproteobacteria > Lysobacterales > Lysobacteraceae > Xanthomonas > Xanthomonas sp. WHRI 6106. The sequence goes on from NZ_JBEGFC010000001.1 coordinate 711,126, forward strand.
GAGGGGTTGGGGTGAGGGTACGTGGCGAAGCCACTTGTGGTGTGTCATTTCTGAAGGCGCGTAGCGACGCGCTTGACCTCCCAGGCGGTGACCACTTCGCGATGCGCCCCTCATCCGCCCCTGACGGGGCACCTTCTCCCCCTAAAGGAGGACAATGTCCCGATGGGAGAAGGGTTCGCGTTGGCTTTATCGAACGCTTCGCAGATTAGCGCTTGGCTTTGCCGAATGCTTCGCGAAACCGGACCATTTCCGCCTCGGTGCCCACGCTGACACGCACGCGCTTGGGCCAGATCGGCCAGCTGCGGCCGACGATGACGCCCTGCTTCTGCATCGAATCGGCGAACACGCCAGCGTCGCGTTTGACGTCCAGCAGGAAGCAACTGGCCTGCGAGGGCAGGCAGGTGTAGCCCTTGCCCTTGAGCCAGGCGATGGTTTCGTCGCGCACGCGGGCGTTGTCGGCGCGGCGGGTCTGCACCAGCAGCGGGTCGCGCAGGCTGGCGATGCCGGCGGCCATCGCCGGTACCGACAATGGGTTGCTGCCGAAGGCGGCAAGTTTGGTCTGCAGTCCCGGCGGGGCCAGGGCGGCGCCCAGACGCAGGCCGGCCATGCCGTAGAGCTTGGAGAAGCTGCGCAGCACGATCAGGTCCTGGCGCTGCCGCACCAGATCGGCCACCGAGGGCTCGTTGCTGTAATGGATATACGCCTCGTCGACCACCAGCACCGCGCTGGACGGCTTGTTGGCGAGCAGCCACTCGATGTCGGCGCGCGGGGTGATGGAACCGGTGACATTGCCGGGATTGCACACATAGATCAGGCCGGCGGTCGGGTCGGCCTTGGCCATCGCCTTGACGTCGTGCGCGCCATCGGCACGCAGCGGCACCTTGCGCACGGCCACGCCGCGGGCGGTGGCGCTTTCGATCAGCGGGTCGAAGCTCGGGTCGGCTACCACCAGCCCGGCGCGCGCGGAGGTGAACAGATTGCTGGCGCGATTCAATGCATCCCTGGAACCGGGAAACAACGACAGATGATCGTTGGGCAACTGCAGCTCGCCGGTCATCAGGTTGCGCAGATCCTGCTCCATCTCCGACAGGTAGCGGCCCGAACGCGTCAGCGAACGCGTGGCAGCGTCAACCGCCGCCGGGGCAGGCCCGAGCGGGTGCTCATTGAGGTTGAGGTACACGGTGCCGGCCGCGGCTGCCACGCCCGGCGTTGCCGGCGCCGCGGCGCGCTTGCGGGCCGCCTCGGCCGCGGGTGCCAGCCCCAGTGCGGAAACCGCCACGCCGGTGGTGGCGAGGCTGAGAAACGAGCGGCGCGAGACGGGCAACGACACGGGTGAACTCCAGAGGCGGCGGGCAGAGAGGGCGCCACGCTAGCCGGTTTGGGCGTGTCTGCCTATCGGGAAATACCCGCAGGGTCGGTCGCGCAGGCGCGCGCGCTGCATTCAGGTGGCAGCGACGGTGGTGTTTCCCGCGTTTGCGTACACAGGGTAGGTGCTGCCGGGCTCGCTTCCAGCGGGCTCCGGGCAGTGGCTGTAGCACCTGCTTCGCTCCGCTGCCCGCACCCTGGCAGGGTGCGGTTTACGCATGGCCACCGCGGCCGACGCCGCCAATGCCAAGGACTTCATCCATCGATCAATCTGCGCGACCGAAGGCGCTTGCGCCAACGCTTGGCATCGGCACGGCCCGTTAGAATGGGCGGCCCAGAGCCAGCCCCGCGACCATGACTGCCAGCCCGGATCCCGCTCAGCGCATCGCTGCCTTGCGTCGCCGCATCGACGATGCCAACTACCGCTATCACGTGCTCGACGAGCCGCAGCTGGCCGACGTCGACTACGACCGTCTGATGCGGGAGCTGGAAGCGCTGGAAGCCGAGCACCCGTCGTTGGCCAGTGCCGATTCGCCAACGCAGCGGGTTGGCTATCTGGCCGCCTCGCGCTTTGCCGAGGTGCGGCATGCCTTGCCGATGTTGTCGCTGGGCAATGCCTTCAGCGACGAGGAAGTGCGCGAGTTCGTGCGGCGCATCAGCGAGCGCCTGGAGATCAAGCGGCCGGTCTTCTCGGCCGAGCCCAAGCTGGATGGGCTGGCGATCAGCCTGCGCTACGAAAACGGCGAGTTCGTGCAGGGTGCCACCCGCGGCGATGGCGCCACCGGCGAGGATGTCAGTGCCAATCTGCGCACGGTCAAGGCGATTCCGCTGCGCCTGCGCGGTGAGGGCTGGCCGCAGGTGCTGGAGGTACGCGGTGAGGTCTACATGCCGCGCGCCGCCTTCGAGGCCTACAACGCGCAGATGCGCGCGCAGGGCGGCAAGGTGCTGGCCAATCCGCGCAACGGCGCGGCTGGCTCGTTGCGCCAGCTGGATGCGCGCATCACGGCACAGCGCCCGCTGAGTTTCTTCGCCTACGGCGTGGGCGAAGTGCGCGACGGCGCATTGCCGCAGACGCATTCGGCCATCCTGGCGCAGCTGCGCGACTGGGGCTTTCCAGTCAGCCAGCTGGTCGAGGTGGTGCAGGGCAGTGAGGGCCTGTTGGCGTACTACCAACGCATCGGCGAGGCGCGCGATGGATTGCCATTCGATATCGACGGCGTGGTCTACAAGCTCGACGATCTGGCCGGGCAACGCGAGATGGGATTCGTGTCGCGCGCGCCGCGTTGGGCGATTGCGCACAAGTTCCCGGCGCAGGAGCAGTCCACCACGGTGGAGGCGATCGAGATCCAGATCGGCCGCACCGGTGCGGCGACGCCGGTGGCACGTCTGAAGCCGGTGCACGTGGCCGGCGTCGTGGTCACCAATGCGACCTTGCACAACGCCGACCAGATCGCGCGGCTGGATGTGCGCGTGGGCGACACGGTCATCGTGCGCCGTGCCGGCGATGTGATTCCCGAAGTGGCCGGTGTGGTCGCCGACCAGCGACCGGCCGGCACGCAGGAATGGCGCATGCCCACGCAGTGCCCGGTGTGCGGTTCGGAGATCGTGCGCGAGGAAGGTCAGGCGGTGTGGCGTTGCTCGGGCGAGTTGACCTGCCCGGCGCAGCGCAAGGAAGCGTTCCGGCATTTCGTTTCGCGTCGTGCAATGGATGTCGATGGCCTCGGCGAAAAATTCATCGAGGTGCTGGTCGACAGCGGGCTGGTGCAGGGCGTGGCCGATCTGTATCTGCTCACCGTGGATCAGTTGCTGCAACTACGCCTGATCAGCAGCGCCGAGAGCCCGCATGCGTTCCTGCGCGAGGCGCGCGAGCATCTGGCCAGCGGTGCGTATGCGCAGCTGGAAACCCGTGTGGTCGGCATCGGCGTGGATTTGGCCGGGGAGCGCGAGGTGCCACAGACCTGGCAGGCGGATCTGCTGCGCGCAGGCCTGCCGCGCTTCGAGTGGAACCGCAGGAAGATCGCCACCAAGTGGGCCGAGAACCTGATCGAGGCGATCGAAACATCGCGCGACACCACGCTGGAGCGCTTCCTGTTCGCGCTGGGCATCGAGCATGTGGGCGAGAGCACGGCCAAGGCCTTGTCGGCCTGGTTCGGCGATCTGAAACTGATCCGCCATCTGCCGTGGCCGTTGTTCAAGCGCGTGCCGGATATCGGTGGCGAAGTGGCGCGTTCGCTCGGGCACTTCCTCGACCAGCCCGGCAATCAGCAGGCTATCGACGACCTGCTGCAACGTGGCGTGCGTATCGGCGATGCGCATCCGCCATCGCCCAAGCTGCGCGAGGCGTTGAGTTTTGCCAGTGTGCTGGAAGACATGGACATCCCCAAGGTGACCCCGGTGCGTGCGCAGCAGCTTGCTGCCGCGGTGCCGTCGTTCGATGCGCTGCGCACTGCGGGCGCCGACGCCTTGCAGCAGGCCGGCGTGCCGGCGCCGGTGGTCGCCGCGTTGCTGCAATGGCTGGATCGCCCGGAAAACGCCGCGTTGGCAAGCGCGGCGCAACAGGCGATGGAAACGGTGCTGGCGCGGCTGCCGGAGGCCGAGGCCGTGCAGGCCGGTCCACTCGAAGGCCAGACGGTGGTGATCACCGGCACCCTGGCCGCGTTGACGCGCGATGCCGCCAAGCAACGCCTCGAAGCATTGGGCGCCAAGGTCGCCGGCAGCGTCTCCAAGAAGACTGCGTTCCTGGTGGCCGGCGAAGAAGCCGGCTCCAAGCTCGACAAGGCGCAATCGCTGGGCGTGGAGATCTGGGACGAAGCACGGCTGCTGGCCTTCCTGGGCGAACACGGGCAGCAGCCGTGACGGCAGCGCAACTGGATCTGGCTGCACTGCAACTGCGCGCGCAGCTCAACGCGGCGATTCGTGCGTTTTTTGCCGAGCGCGGCGTGCTGGAAGTGGAAACGCCGGTGCTCTCGCAGGCCGGCAATACCGAGCCGAACATCGAGAGTTTCAGCACCCGCTTCAGCGGGCACGTGGATGCCGGCCCGCCCGTGCGCTGGTTGCGCACCTCGCCGGAATACCCGCTCAAGCGCCTGCTTGCCGCCGGTCTGGGCGATTGCTACGAGCTGGGGCGTGTGTTTCGCAATGGCGAGGCCGGCGGCCGGCACAACCCGGAATTCAGCATGCTCGAGTGGTACCGGGTGGGCTGGGACGACCGCGCGCTGGCGCAGGAAACCGTTGCGCTGGTGCAGCGGGCACTTGCGTTGGTCGGGCGCTCGGCTGCGGTGCAGGTGCTCAGCTACCGCGAGCTGTTCGTGCAGCGGCTGGGCATCGACCCGCTGCTGGCGCCGGAAGAGGCGTTGCGTGCGCCGCTGCACGACATCGCCATCGACCCGCAGGGGCTCACGCGCGATGACTGGCTGGACCTGCTGATGACCCATCGCCTGCAGCCGGGGTTTTCCGGCGACACGCTCACCGTGGTGCACGACTGGCCGGCCAGCCAGTGCGCGCTGGCGCGGATCCGCCACGACAACCCGCCGGTGGCCGAACGGTTCGAGCTGTATCTGGGCGCCTACGAGGTCGCCAACGGCTACCACGAGTTGAACGACCCGCAGGAGCAACGCGCGCGTTTCCTGCGCGACAACGCGCGGCGCGCGGCGCGCGGTTTGCCGCAGCTGCCGCTGGACGAGGAGCTGCTTGCGGTGTTGTCGCAGTTGCCGGACTGCGCGGGAGTGGCGGTGGGCGTGGATCGTTTGTTGATGGCCTTGCGCGGCACCGCGCAGATCGCCGACGTGCTGGCCTTCGAGTTCGCGCGTGCCTGAAGACGCGGGGCGGCCGGCGTCGCGCTGGATCGCACCACGCAGATTGCCGACGTGCTGGCGTCCGAGTTTGCGCGCCTGAGCCTTGGCGCGGCGGGCCTCGCGCTGGACCGCCAGGGCGTTCCCGGACGCAGATGCTTTGCCGCAGCTTGCTGCGCACCAGACCGGCGCGGCGCATGACACACGTGGCGGATCCGTAAACGACACCGCTCCGCGCGTATCGCGACAGTGCGCGTGCACCGCTTCTGCCATGCCGCTGTCACCTGCGCCGTATTGCTATCTTCACATCGATGATGCTCTCATCTTCACGTCCACGGGGGCGCGACGTAGATCGTTTCGGGGTGAGGATTGTTGGCATGAAGTGGCTGATCAGCTTATGCGGTTTGTGGTGCCTGCCGCTGCTGATGCTCGCCGATGCGCGCGCCTCCGAGCGTGCGGCTGGCGTGGTGCGCTGCGAGTCCAAGGACATGGCGCGCGTGCATTGCGCGATGAACATTGCCAATGGCGTTCAGCTGGTGCGCCAGCTCTCCGAGACCAGCTGTATCCGCGGCAGCGAATGGGACGTCGAAGACGATGGCGTGTGGGTCGAACAGGGCTGCCGCGCCGAATTCGCGTCGTCCCGCGTGCAGACCGCAACGGTGATGCGCCGTGTGGTGCGCTGCGATTCCAATGGCGGCAAGGTGGCGTGCCCGGTGGTGTTGCGTGGCGCGCCGGTGCGGCTGCTGCGGCAGCGTTCGATGTGGCCGTGCAAGGAAGGCCGCACCTGGGGCGTTCGCCGTAACGAGATATGGGTGTCGCGTGGGTGCGATGGCGAGTTCGAAGTGGGTGCCGAAGACGGTTCCGGCTTCGTGACGGTGCCGCGCATGGTCACCTGCGAATCCAAGAAGAGCGCGCGCCGCACCTGCGGGGTGTCGGTGGAGCGTGCGGTACGGCTGGGCCGGCAGATGTCCAGGACGCCCTGCGTGGAAGGCCAGACCTGGGGCTGGAGCCGCGACGGTGTCTGGGTGAACGACGGTTGCCGCGCCGAGTTCATTGTCGACTGAGCGGTTATCAGGACTGCCGCGCGACTACGTATCGGTCTAGTGCTAGCTGGAGGATTTAGGTCTTCGCGCGCCGCGGCTGCCCCGTGGTCTGGCTGCAGGGCCCTTGCACGCCCACCGTCGCGGGATACGCTGCAAGTACGTCATGGCTCGCTACGGACAGGCCAGGCGCAGAGCGGATCATCTGCACCTTTGCTGCAGGGCCCTTGCCCGCCCACCATCGCAGGACACGCCGCAAGTACATCCCTGTAGCAACTGTGTTGTTGGAGTGGCTTTGGCTAGTCCATAAGCCGGGCACGGTGG
>NZ_JBEGFC010000010.1:0-81926 GCF_040202405.1 Xanthomonas sp. WHRI 6106
CACCTCCATCCGCCGTAGCGTCTTTCCGTGTAGCGAGCCGCCCATCATAGCCGGCTTTTTCGTTTCGTCAACACCTTGTGATGTTTCCGACTCGCCTCGTTCGTTGGTGCGGTGCTTGGAGAAGCGCCGCCGTCGTGAGCGAGGACGCGCATCTTATCGAGCCTGCGCAGAAGTGCAAGCACTTTTTGACACAGGCATGACATCGAGGCGCTTTTCCGCGGCCTGGCGACTGCCCTGCGGCCTGATCCTTTCCGCATTGAATGACGCAGTCCGATTCCGCTTGTTGATGCTCTCAGTGAGAATGCTCGCCTTAGTCAGGAGCCCCCCATGCCGCCAGCCCGCAGTCTGCTCCGCGATTTGTCGCTGCCTGCGATTGCCGCGGGATTTGTCACCGTGTTGGTGGGGTTTGCCAGGCTCTGCGGTGATCGTGTTCGAGGCGGCGCGGCATCTGGGGGCCAACCAAGCGCAGATCGCATCGTGGATGTGGGCGCTCGGGATCGGTATGGGCGTGACCTGCATCGGCTTGTCGCTGCGGTATCGGGTGCCGGTGGTGACGGCGTGGTCCACGCCCGGCGCGGCGATGCTGATCGGCAGCGCGGCGGGCGTGCCGTTGCGCGAAGCGATCGGTGCCTTCGTGGTGGCAGCGATCTTGGGAGTGGTGGCCGGGTTCTCGGGGATGTTCGAGCGTGCGATCAAGCGCATTCCCATCGCGTTGGCGTCGGGCATGCTGGCCGGGGTGCTGCTGCGCTTCGGCCTGGATCTATTCGTGGCCATGCAGCACCAGCGGGTGCTGGCGCTGGCGATGCTGGCGACCTATCTGGTGGGACGGCGCTGGTTTGCGCGCTACGCCGTGATTGCGACCTTGCTGGTCGGCGTCGGCATTGCCGCCAGCGGTGGGTTGCTGCACCTCGAAGCGGTGCAGCTGGAACTGGCAAGGCCGGCATTGGTGGTGCCGTCGTTGTCCTGGGCGGCGCTGTTCGGGCTGGCGATCCCGTTGTGGGTGGTCACCATGGCCTCGCAGAACGTGCCCGGGGTGGCGGTGATCCGGGCGTCTGGCTACACGGTGCCAATCTCGCCGACGATCGGCTGGATCGGCGTGATCAACACTATGCTGGCGCCGTTTGGTGGATATGCGTTGAATCTTGCGGCGATCACTGCGGCAATCTGCATGGGCCGCGAGGCGCATGAGGACCCGGCCCGTCGTTACACCGCAGCGGTGAGTGCGGGCGTGTTCTATGTGGTGATCGGCTTGTTCGGGGCGACCGTGGCCGCCGTGCTTGCGGCCTTTCCGCGCGAGCTGGTGATGGCCATCGCCGGGATCGCGCTGTTGGGCACGATCGGCAACAGCCTGGCGGCGGCGCTGCGCGAAGACAGCGAGCGCGAGGCGGCGTTGATCACGTTTCTGGTGACTGCGTCCGGGCTGACCCTGGGCGGGATCGGTGCGTCGTTCTGGGGACTGGTGGCCGGCACGGTCACCTTGCTGGTGCTGCGACCGCGGCGTTAGTGGCAACCGACGCGGTTTGTATCTGCGCCTTGATGGGGCGGCGAGCCTTGGCTGGATGTGCGGATGCCCATGTCGCACCTTGTGGGGTCACGCGCTGCGGCCGCCCGCGGAGACTGCCGTGCATATCACGCGCTGCGTGTCGTAGTGTCAGGCGCTCTTGGTGCCTCGCTTCCGCGGCTAGCCAGGCGCGGCGCGACAACAAGGATGGAGCCAGCCACCGCCGGTACGGAGAACCGCGTCGGACCCGAGGTGCGCGCACTGCCGCCGCGGCACTGCGATACCAGGCCGCAGCGTCGGCGTGGCCGCGCCAGGTGGCGGCGCTTATTCGGGGTCGCGCAGCTGCAACAGCCAGTGCGCCGTCACGCCGCTGGGGCTGGGCAGCGGTTCGAGGTGGAACTGGCGATACACCGGCGAGCCGTCCAGGGCGCGTAGCGGCAAGGTGACGTAGGCGGCGCGTCCCAGGCGCAGGGCGTCTTCGAGCAAGTCGACCTTGGAGCGGGCGGCATCGTCGGCGACCAGGGCGAGCATGTCGCGGCCGATCAGGTCGGCCACCTCGGCCTGGCTGAGTTCGGCGAATGCCGGGTTGACGAAGATCAGCCGGTGCGCGGCAGCGCTGGCGCCCCGTTCGATGATGGCCACGCCGTCGCGCAGGCGCGACAGCGAGGCTTCGAGCAGGGTGAAATCCTGCTGGAAGCGCTTGCGTTCCATCAGCTCGATCAACACGCGCAGACTACGCGCGGACTCCAGATGCAGTGGCGACCAACGCCGCGCGCGGCCGCGCACGGTCTGCTGCCAGAGATCGAAGCTCTTGCGCGGCGACAAGCGCGAGTTGGGGATGTCCTGCAGCTTGGCCAGCTGCGGGTTGCCCGCCCACTTGACCTGTTGCACCTGCTCGCGCCGGGTCCACAGCAGGGCGCTGCGCGATTGCGGCATCAACGGCACGAAGATGAAGCCGGCGGCCAGCGGAGCCAGGTCGGCCAGCTCCGGAAAGACCTCGCCGATGGCATCCACATGCAGGGCGCCGACGGCGTCCTCGCGCAGGGCGTCGTGGTGCTCGGATTCGAGATGGTCGCGGATGCGCCGCAGCGCCGCCACGTCCGGGGTACTGCCGTGACGGCTGATGTCTTCACCGTGGAAGACCGCCACGCCGTCGGCATCCACCACGTCCATCAGGTCCGGCGCCATGTCGGCGAGCATGTCCACGGTCAGGTGCTCGGCATCGTTGAAGTCGGTGATCAGCTTTTCGCGGATGGTCAGCAACACCGATTCCAGCCGGGCACGCGCCACCGCCTGCAGCGCGCCGATGCGACCGGACAGCGCGCGGGTCACCGCATCGGTGGCATCGCGCATGGTGTGGCTGGTGAAGTGCGGGCTGTAGTGATGGCAGGAAATCAGCCCCCACAGTGCGTCGTTGACCACGATGGAGGACACCAGCGTGGCACTGACGCCCATGTTGGCCAGATATTCCAGGTGCACCGGCGAAACGCTGCGCAGGCTGACATCGCTCAGGTCCACCGGTGTGCCCAGGCGTGGATGCAGGGTGGGCTGGATCGGCGATGGCTGGTAGCCGACATCGGCGATCTGGCGCACACGGTTGCGCAGGTACAGCGCGCGCGCCTGCGCGGGGATGTCGCTGGCGGGGTAATGCAGGCCGAGATAGGCCTCCAGCTCGGGCTGGCGGGCCTCGGCGATGACATCGCCGTTCCACTCTTCGTCGAAGCGATAAATCATCACCCGGTCGAAGCCGATCATGTTGCGCAGGCCCTTGGCTGCGCGCACGGCCGCCTCGGCGATGCCCGGGTCGCGCTCGATGCTGCGCAACAGCGGCAAGGCCTCGCGCAGGGTGACGTCCATCAGGCGCGCGTCACGCGGCTCGATTTCGATCAGCCACTGCTCCGGATACAGATGCCAGGCGGCTACCCAGGGGTGCTCGGGCGGCGCGCTGCGCTGCGGGAAGCGCACCTCGGCATGCAACAGGTGCTGCGGTTGATCGTCCACCGCAGCCGGCAAGGTGTCAGGCAGCTCCAGCACCTGGGTGTAGGGCATGCCCAGCAAGGCATCCATCGGCACGCCGAGCAACTCGGCGGCGGTGGTACTGGCCTGCACGATCCGACCGTCGGCAGGTTCGATCACCAGCAGCACGCCGTAGGGCTGGATCATGCCGGGAATGTGGATCGGCTCGCGCGCGCACTCGTCCATATCCAGGGGTTCGGTGTGCTGATTCACGGGTGCGGCTCCGCTGCGAGGCAGGTATGGAAATGGGCAAACATGGCATGCGCGCCGTCGATGGCGGCCGCGTGGGTCTGCGGCGAATCCAGGCGTTGATCAAGCACGGCCTGAAACCGGCGCCAGGCAGCCGGGTCTTCGTCGGCCAGCTCGAAATACTGCAGCGCACCGGCCAGCGCGGGCTGGTGCCTGCGCAGGCCGCGGGCAATCACCCGGCCGCCCAGCTGGGCGCCCTCGATGACGTACAACATGCCCCAGCGCGCGGCGTCGGTGCGCACGGCAGGCAGCGTAAGCGGCGGATCCGGCGGTTGGTTCAACGTGCGCAAGTCCGCGCGCAAGGCCGGCACGCGGCGGCGATAGTGCCAGCCACTGCCGACCAGCGTGCCCAGCCAGCCGCTCAACTGCTCTTCGAAACCGGCCAGCAAGGCATGGTGGCGGCGCAGGATCTGCACGTACGCGGCGCGGTCGACCCGCCCCTGCCCCAGCGCCTGCATCAGCGGCACCGCTTCGACCCGGCGATGCGTGTCCTGGGTGGCGTGACGCAGCACGCGTGCGGCCGATGACGGGACAACCTGGGTGTCAGGACACATAAGCAATCGAGGCAGTGCCGCAGCACGGAATGCATCAGCCTAGCAGCGCGCGCGCAAATCAGATAAAGCGGACACGAGCGCTAAATGAATCCGTTGGCATCACCCTTGCGCAGCGGCGGCGATTCCGCTGCCCCGCCCTGCACGCTTCCATGCCATCCACCACCCTGCAGCGAGCAACAGGCCGGCCAACAGCCAGGGCGCGCCGGGTAGATGCAGCGGTGCGCCAGCGCCGATGAACCAGGCAAACACATTGGCGAACAACAGCGGGCCCGCAATGCCGGCCAGGCTGACCAGGCCAGTCAAGGCGCCCTGCACACGCCCCTGCGCATCGGCGCCGACCTCGCGGGTGATCAAGGCTTGCGCGGCGGGTGCGGCAACGGCCCACAACGCGCTGATCGGTACGCCGATCAGGAACGTCGCGCCGCTGTCGGCCAGCCCGTAGATGACGAAGCCGATCACCCCGCAGCCCAGCCCCAGCAGCAAGGCGCGGCGTTCGCCGAGCCAGCGCACCAGGCGACCGACCAGCAACGCATTGACGATGATGCTGCACACGCCAACCCCGGCCAGCACCCAGCTCACTTCGCGCGGGCCCCAGTGATATTGGTAGCCGGCGAACAGCACGAAGATGCTGGGATAGACGTAATGCGCCAGGTTGGCCAGGAACACCACCGAGGCCAGGCCGAACACCTGCGGATAACGGCGCAGCAGCTTGAGCGCGCCGAGCGGATTGGCGTGCGACCACTCCAGGCGCGCAGTGCGACGTTCGGCGGGCAGCGATTCGGGCAGCACGAACCAGCCGTACAGCACATTCAACAAGGCCAGCCCGGCGGCAAACCAGAACGGCCAGCGCAACCCGATGCTGCCCAGCCAGCCACCGATCAAGGGGCCGGCGACAAAACCAATGCCGAACGCGGCGCCGAGCATGCCGAAGGCGCCGGCGCGCTTGTCGGCCGGTGTGACGTCGGCGATGTAGGCGTTGGCAGTGGAAAAGCTGGCCGAGCACATGCCGGAGATCACCCGGGCCAGCAGCAGCATCGGCAGGCTGTGGGCGATGGCCATCAGGATGAAATCCAGCCCCAGCCCCAGGCAGGAGAGCAGGATCACCGGGCGGCGGCCGAAGCGGTCGGACAAGGCGCCTTGCAGCGGCGAGCAGACGAACTGGATGGCGGCGAACAGGAAGCCGAACCAGCCGATCCAGCAGGCGGCGACCACGTAGTCGCCGCCGGTGAAATGCCGCACCAGATCCGGCAGCACCGGGATGATCACGCCGAACGACAGCACGTCGATCAGCACGGTGATGAAGATGAAGATCAGCGCGGCGCGGCGGCGCCCCGGAGCGGCAGCGGGATCGGCGGGGAGAGACATCGCGCGGCCCAGGGTGGCGAGGTGGGGAGTGTAGCGGCGGATGGAGCGCAGTGCCGGGGGTAGCGGGGCTGCGTGATCCGGCACCGCCTGGCGAGTGGCGTTGATGGTTGGTTGGCTGGGGTGCCCTGCCCTCATCCGCCCTTCGGGCACCTTCTCCCGCTAGCGGGAGAAGGGAGTGTGCCGCCGTGCGGCCGGCGGTTAGTTGTTGGACGCTGAGGGGCTGGGGCTGGGGCTGGGGCTGGGCTGAGAGGCTGGGGCTGTGCGGCTGGCGGCGGGAGGGCGCGATGACGTCCGGGCCGGCGTTGGCTGCTTCCAGACACCTGTCTTCTCCTGCGGGCGGAGAAGACAGCGTGCCGCCGGGCGACCGGTGGTTGGCTATTCGACGCTGATGGTCTGGGTCAGGGTGTGGCTGGCGCCGGAAGCCAGTTCGATGACGTCCGGGCCGGCGTTGGCCGCTTCCAGGCAGACGTAGTCGCGCCAGCCCTCGCCCACGTCGGCCATCTTCTTGCCGGCTTCTTCGCCCGGGTTCCAGGCCACCAGCGAGCGACTGCCTTCGGTGGCGATGACGATGCGGCGGCCGAGTACCGGGTCGGTGAGGGTGTAGCGGCCGCCGGCGTTGGTGTAGATGCGGTCGCTGCGGCCGGGGTCGCGCGGGTCGCGCAGGCTCCAGTCGCCCTGCTGGCGGTGGGCGGTGGCGTAGTTCTCGTATTTATCGAGGTAATCCAGCCCGTCCAGGCCCTGCACGCTGACCTTGAGCGCATCGCCAACGCGGAAATAGTTGTGCAGCGCCTGGGTAAAACGCACCGCGGCGGCGCTGGTGTTTTCGGTGATCAGGCGTTGCTCCACGGTGCGACCGATGCGCAGCGTCATGCGCAGGCGCAGCGCCAGGTCGTCGAAGCGCGGCGGGGTGAGCGTGAGCACCACGGTGCCGTCGTCCTCGCGGTGGCTCTCGGTGAGCTGCCATGCCACCGTGCGCACGAAGCCATGCGCAGGCACATCGCCGGTCTGGTCCTGGCGGCCGAAGTATGGCCAGCACACCGGGGCGCCGCCGCGGATCGGGGTGGGCGGCTGCTGGGCGCTGGGCGAGAGCCACATCACGTCCTGCCCGCCCTTGGGCACGAACGACAGCAGTTGGCCGCCGAACAGGCTGATGGCGGCGGTGGAGAACGGGGTGTCGATCAGCAACGACGGGAAACCATGGAAATCGCCTGTGGTCAGGCCGGTGGTGTCGGACATGGGGGATGCCTTGTGGACGATGGGGGATTGGGCGAAGGCGGGGTACGCGGCCGGCAGCTTGAATGCGGTGGCGCGTATTGCGGCCATGCCGGTGAGCGCTGGGGCGGCACGCAGTGCGGTGAGGATGCGCTGGCCGGGGCGACCGTCGGCCGGTTGCAGGCCCAGGCGGGTCTGTTCGACCTGGATGGCGCGGCGGGTGGCGCTGCCGACCATGCCGTCGGCTTCGCCGATCTGGTGACCGCGGGCGAGCAGCAACTGCTGGAGTTCGCGCCGTTCCGGGCGGCCCAGGCCGGGGTCGTCGGTGGGCCAGGCGGCGACCAGGCCGGGGCCGCCGCGCAGGCGGTCGGCCAGCAGGGCGATCGACAGCGCATAGCTTTCCGCGGCGTTGTAGGCATAGATCGCGTCGTAATTGCGGAACACCAGGAACGCCGGGCCGGTGGCGCCGGCCGGCAACAGCAAGGCGGCGGGAGTGTCTGCCGGTAGGCCGGCCGGTGCGAGCGGTTTGCCATCGGTGCCGAGCAGGCCGGCGTTTTGCCAGGCTTGCAGCGGTTGGCGGCGGGTGCGGCCGGCTTTGCTGGCGTCGAAGCCGCGCGGCAGTGTGACTTCCATGCCCCACGGGCGGGCCCGCTCCCAGCCGGCCTTGACCAGGTAGTTGGCGGTGGAGGCCAGAGCATCGGGAATGCTGGCGACCAGATCGCGGCGGCCGTCGCCATCGCCATCCACCGCGATGCGGGCGTAGGTCGAGGGCATGAACTGGGTCTGCCCGAACGCGCCGGCCCAGGAGCCGGTGAGCCCATCGGCGGACAGATCGCCTTGCTGCAGCAGACCGAGCAAGGCGAGGAATTCGCCACGGAAGAACGGTTGGCGGCGGCCTTCGCACGCCAGCGTGGCCAGCGAGACCAGCAACGGGCGCTTGCCGGTGACGCGGCCGTAGTCGCTTTCCACGCCCCACACCGCGACGATGGTGGCCGGGTCCACGCCGGTCTGTTCGGACAGGCGGGTCAGCAGCTCATGGTGGGTAACCAGCATGGCCTGGCCGTCGGTGACGCGCTGGCTGTCGACCAGGCTGGCCAGGTAATCCCAGATCGGTGTGGTGAATTCGGGCTGGGCATCGAGTAACGGCAGCACGCTGCGATCGGGCGCCAGGCCGGTGGTGAAGCGCTGGAAGCGGGCGGCGTCCACGCCCTTGGCCGCGGCCTGGGTCTGCAGCCCGGCCAGGCAACGGTCGAAGGCCGGGTCGGCATAGGCAGCCAGCGGCAGCAGTCCCATCAATAACGGCAGTGCGCGCTGGGGCAGCGTCATGGCACGGTGGCCAGCGGATAGGCGGACGTCATGCGGTGGAGGGCTCCTGCGCGGCTGGTCGAGCCGACGAGCATAGCCAAACTGACTGGTTGCAGGCGTGCAGGTGGTCGCGAGGGTGATGCGTAGCGAGGTGGAGCCCGCTGCAGCCAGTGCCGCCCGTACTGCGGTTGGCCGACGGGCTTAGCTGCCGTCGCCGGCGATCCCGGTGAGCAGCGACAGGGCCGGCGTCGATGCGGCGCCATCGGCCACCCGGCGCGTGCGTGCACGGCGCGGGGCATCGTGGCGCGGGCCGAAGCGAATCAGTGCAGTGGCCACGCAGGCGGGCAGCACAACCGCAAACACGACCGCCGCCAGGAGCACCCATTGCCAGAGATTGAAGGTTGCCATGATCCGAGTCCCACCCCGCGGCGGAGTTCGCCAGCGCGACAAGCTTCCGGGATCGGCTGCGAACGTGGCGTCGAGAAACGGCGGGTCTGGATGCCGTTCGTCGGGCTGAACCGGGCTTCTGGGCTGCGCGTTGGGGTGCGGACGGGTCGGTTGGCTGCGCGAGCGTGCAGACGTGGTTGGGGTTGCTTGGGCTCTGGTAGCAACTGGCCTGGGTCGTGCTCAGCGCGCGTCGAGGTAGTACCAGTGGCCGGCTTCGCGCACGAAACGGCTGTGCTCGGTCATGCGCACCGCGCTGCCGCCACCGATGCGATAGCGCGCCAGAAAGATCACCTCGGCGGTGTCCGGGCCGGTCGCGAGGGCGCGCTGTACGGTCAGGCCGAGCCAGGTGGTGCGCCCGCCTTCGTCCAGCGACAGCTCCGGTGGGCGCGTGGACGGATGCCAGCTGGCGAGCAGGTAGGCGGTATCGCGGCGCACATAGGCGCTGTAGCGGGCGCGCATCAGGGTCTCGGCGTCGGGCGCGGCGGCGCCGGCGTGGTAAGGGCCACAGCACTGCGCGTAGTTGGCGGGGCGGCCGCAGGGACAGGGGTCGGTGGGTGTGGAGGTTGGCATGCGGGGATTGTGCGGGATGGGATTGGGGATTGGGGCGTTGTTTAGCAGCCTCTTATCGAACAACACGAGGCTTCGCCCCGTACCGTCACCCCAACCCCTCTCCCGCGGGGAGAGGGGCTTTGGATGCAGTGATCTGATGTTGCACGGTCTCCATTGGCGTGTGCGTGGATGACACGGGGCGGGCATCGGGGCTACTGCTGATGCTGATACTGCAGCTCACGACGCGGCTACACCTGCCGCGATTCTGCGTAGCTTTTGCTGCGGCGCGTGACCTCGGTGCACTCGCTATGCTGTGGCCCCTATTGTGCGGAGCGTGGCCTTGCTGGAATTGATTCCCACCGAATTGCCCTGGCTGCTGTGCATCGCATTCGTTGCCGGGCTGGTGGATGCGGCGGTGGGTGGCGGTGGGTTGATCCAGTTGCCGGGCCTGTTTGCGACGCTGCCGCAGCAGGCGCCGTCGCTGATTCTGGGCACTAACAAGTTCAGCGCAATGTTCGGCACCGCGGCGTCGGCGTGGCGGTATGCGCGCACTGTGCGCTTTCCGTGGCGGCCGGTGCTGTATGCAACGGTGGCGGCGTTTACGTTTTCGTTTCTGGGCGCGACCGCCGTCAGCCTGATGCCCAAGCAGGCGGTGCGGCCGCTGATTCTGGTGCTGCTGGTCGCGATGTTGATCTACACACTGATCAAGAAGGACTTCGGCGCGCTGCATCGGCCACGCCGGATCGGCCGGCGCGAACTGGCCACCGCACTGGCGATGGGCGCGGCGATCGGGTTCTACGACGGGTTCTTCGGCCCGGGCACGGGCAGCTTTCTGATCTTCCTGTTCATCCGCTTTTTCGGGCTGGATTTCCTGCGTGCTTCGGCGGCGGCCAAGGTGGTCAACCTGGCCACCAACCTGGCAGCGCTGTCGTTCTTTTTACCCAGCGGGCAGGTGATGCTGGCGATCGGTATCCCGATGGCGGTAGCGAACGTGGCCGGCGCAGTGGCCGGCACGCGGATGGCGTTACGCGGTGGCACGCCGTTGATCCGCAAGTTATTCCTGGTGCTGGTGATCGTGCTGATCGGCAAGATGGGCTGGGATCTGCTGCAGCAGTAAGCGCAACCTGCTGGCGATGCGACATGCTCGAGGCGGTGACACCACCCTGCAGATGGCGTCGCCCGTGCACTGTTGTCAGCGCTTGCTGCGCGCCTGCGCCGTGCCTGCCTTGGCGCCGCGCGTTTTGGCCGGTGACGGTTTAGCCACCGCGCGCGTCGAGGTCGTCTTGCCGGTGCCACGCGCTGGCTGCCCAATCGATGCGGCTGTTGCACGTGGCTTGGCGGTGGCGGTTTTCACTGCCGCAGATGCGGCGGCAACCTTCCTGGGTGTGGCGTTGGATGCGCTTGTGGCCACCGTCGCCTTGGCCGGCGTTTTTGAAGACCGAGCGGTCTTGCCCACAGTGGACGTGGATGCAGCTGCTGACGACACCGCCGGCGCGCGCGCTGTGCGTTCAGCTGATACCGGCTTGCCGGCATCAGCCGAAATGCGCGGAGGCGACTTCTTCGTCTGCTTTGCTTGAGGCTGCGCCGCAGCGCGCGTGGAAGAGGCAGTCCTGGCGTGCTTGCTCTGCGTGTTCGTCGTCGCGACTGCCGGCTTGCGCTGACCCGTCTGCGTTTTCTGCGCTGCGGGCGGGGTCCCCGCCGCCGCAGGCGATGCCGTGTGCATTGGGGCGCCTTCAATTGCCATGCCATCTGCGCGTGCAGGGCCCTGCACTCCTGCAGACTCGCCCACAGCCTCGATCGAAGGCGCAGCATCAGTGGTGCCGGCAACTGCCGGCTCATCGCCACGCGAGCGCTCCGGCAACTTCAAGCGCTGCGCCTGCTCGTCGTATTCGATCAACAACACGCCCGAGTTGTGGCGGCCGCTGATTTCCACAAAGCAGGCGCCGCCGATGAAGGGCTCCAGCGTCATCACCGACTTCAACGGCGTGGCCACCACCATCTGGAAGCCGAAGTTTTCGAAGATGTTCATTGCCAGCGCGGTGAACTCGTTGTCGGCCTTGTCGAAGGCTTCGTCCAGCACCACCGCGCAATAGCGCGGCAGTTCGCCGTCTTCGCCGCCAAGCTGGTAACGCAGCGCCGCTGCAAGGCAGGTGGTGGCGAGCTTCTGGCGCTGGCCACCGGATTTGCCGGCGCCGCTGCGGTAGATCTCCACCTGGGCGCGCGTTTGCGCATCCAGTTCCACACCGATGAATTCCACATGCAGGCGCACATCCAGCACCTGTTCGCGCCAGCGGCGTGCCTCCGGTTCCTGCGCGCCCAGGCGCGCGACCAGTGCGCGCAAGGTGGAAAACTGCGCCTCAGCCAGCGCGCGGTCTTCGGTCTGTTGATGCGACAGCACCGCACGCAACTGCTGCTGGAATTCCTGCACCTCGGCCAGACGGCGGTCGCCGACTTCGATGGTCAGGATGGTGTCGCGATTGAACGGCACCTGCTCCAGGCTGGCATTGACCTCGTCCATGCGTTGCTTGATGCCCTTGTGCGCTTCGGCCGTGTGGCGCTGCAAGGCCAGCAGGTTGTTCTTGCTCTGGGTCTGCAGCAGGTCGAAGAAACGATGCTCGTGCCGCGGCAGGCCATCGCTTTCCAGCCGGTCCAGGCGCGCAAGAAAATCGTCGGCGCTGGCAAGACTCACGGTGAAGTCGCCGCTGTCTTCGGGCCACTGCTGGCAATACTTGCGGAAGCATTCCAGCAATTGGGCGCTGAGCCGGCTGTCGCGGCCCTGGCTGTCGGCAAGCTGCTCGGCCAGGCCACGCTCGACCACGCGGAAATGCGCTTCCAGGTTGTCCAGCGACAGCGGCGTCAAGGCGGCAAGCCGTTCCCGCAGGCCCTGCAACTGCGTCGGTGTGAGCGTGGCGGTGCCGGCGCGGCCCGCACATGCGGCATGTTGCTGCTCGAGCCGCACGCGCTCGCGCGCCAGTTGCGCACGCTCCAGCCGCACATCGTCGTACGTGCGCTTGGCCTGGTCGCGCAAGGTGCGTGCGGTGTCGATGGCCTGGCCGAGCGCGCGCAAGCCGCTGTTGCCTTCGCGCAGCTGCACCAACTGCTCGTCGATATCGCTCAGGCGTTGCAGTTTGGGACCGACGTCGATCTCGTCCCAGTCGCGCTCCACCAGGGTGTGCGCGGCCAGCTGTCGTTCCTGATCCTGCTCGCGCTGCTTGCGCAGCGCTGCGACATCGGCATCGCAGCTGGCGATGCGCTGGGCCAGCGCCTGCGCTTCGCGCTCGAACACCTTGAGCTTGTCGCGGTTGTCGTGACCGAGCAGCCAACGCTTGCGGTCGTTGACCGCGTGGCGGTCGTCCTTTTCGTAGCGATCGCCGGGATGCTTGACCTGGCCCTCGCGGGTGATCGCGCGGTCGGCGTTGCGCAGCGCGGTTGCGTTGTCCACGCAGGCGTAGTCGAAGCGACGGGTCAGCTCGTTGCGCAGCCACTCGGTGAAGGCGTGCTCGCGCAATTGCAGCTTGCCGGGCAACGCATCGGGATCGACCCGCCGGGAGTGCAACTCGTCGTTACGACGCACACGGAAGTAGACCAGGCGCGTGCCGATATGGGTGCGGTTGACCCATTCGCTGACCTGCGCGTAATGCCGCTCGTCCACCAGCAGCGATTGCGCAAAGCCGTGCAGCACGCGCTCGATCGCACCGCGCCACGCCATCTGGTCGTCGCGCACTTGCACCAGCTCGCCAACGAACGGCAGCGCGGCCTCGGCAATGCCGGTGTCTTCGCATAGCCGCGCGCGCAGCGCCTGCATCGGTGCAGGCATGCTCGACGGCGCCTTCTTCAGTGCATCCAGCTCGGCGCGGATCTCGGCAAAGCGGCGCTCATCGTCGCGGCGTGCGCCCATACGCTCGGCAATGGCGTCATCCAGCGCGCTGGCGTCGTGCTTGCCGTTGTCCAGCACGGTCTGCGCATGCGCGACCTGCGCGGCAAAGCCGCTGGCGCCGGCAGCCAGGGCGGTACCGAGCTGGCGGCAGGCCTGCTCGATCTGCGCACGGCGGCGCAGGCGTTCGTCGCGCTCGCGCTCCACGCGCGCACGCTCGCGTTCCAGTTCTTCGATCTGCTCACCGCCTGCGGCGCGCTGCTCGCGCTCCAGCCCGGCCAGTTTCTGCTCGTGGTTATCCAGCGACTCGCGGCGCTGGCCCTCTTCTCCGGCCAGTCCACGGTCCTGGTTGTCCAGTTCCTGCAACCGCTCATCCAGCAAGGCCAGCCGCTGCTGCTCGCGGTAGCTGTCCACGCCCAACTGCAGCTCGCGCAACTCGCCCACGCTGTGGCGCAATGCCATCAACGCCGCATGGTGCTCGCGCGCAGGGGTCAGCGTTTCCACCTGGCGGCGTGCGGTGACCACCGCATGGTGCGCGCCGTCGAGTTCGGCAAACTCCTCCACCAACCGATCGGCAGCTTCGAAGGTACGCGGCTCGTCCAGCATGAAGCCGCGCAGGAAGGCATTGAGATCGCCCAGATTCTTGGCCGACTGGGTCTTGTGCAACAGCCGCAACGCCATCTCGTTGTTGATGCCCAGCGCATGCCGGAAACGTTCGGCATAGCCGGCGAATCCATCGAAGTGAGCGACCTCCTCACCCAGCCGCGCCTTTAGCCTGCGCAGGTCCAGATCGAACCCGTCCAGCTCGGTGGCCACATCGAAGCTGCGCGGCGCCACCATGTAGTGGCGGCGGACGTCGGCAGCCGCATTGCCGCTGCCGGCGATCCAGAACAAGCGGATCAGGCTCACCGCCTCGCCATGCGCGTTGCAGTACTCCAGCACCAGCGCGGTCCAGGTGGCGCCCTTGCGCAGGTATTGCGTGGCGATTTCGCCCGACGCGCTGTCCTGCTGATCGGCCCAGGCGCCGCGTACATACGACACCAGGCTGCGATCGCGCCCGCTGCGTTCGGCCTCGCGCGCGGCGGCGTTGAAGTCGACGATGCTCGGCGGCGTCAACAGGGCCGACATCGCATCCAGCAGGGTCGATTTGCCGGAGCCGGAACGGCCGACGAACAGAAAGCCCTTTTCCGCGATCGGCACTTCGGTCAAGCCGTTGAACGTGCCCCAGTTGTGCACCTGCAAGCGCCGCATGCGGAACTGCTGCGCCCGCTGTTCGGCAAGCGAATCGGCGAACAAGGAAGCGCCCGGCTGCGCCGGTGACAGGTTGGACTGGGAATTCATGGCTCACTCACCAAAACGGGATGACGGGTCACGCTGAAGACGAATCACATCACGACTGTTTGAAGCGGGGTGTTGCTGGACAAGCATGTACTGCAGTGGCTGACGGTAATCGGGTACGTCCCTTCGCGGCCTGGGCCGCTCCTACGCGGGGCGACGGTCTGCGTCGACATGGGTGA
Organism: Xanthomonas sp. WHRI 6106; assembly: GCF_040202405.1. Classification (NCBI taxonomy): domain Bacteria; kingdom Pseudomonadati; phylum Pseudomonadota; class Gammaproteobacteria; order Lysobacterales; family Lysobacteraceae; genus Xanthomonas; species Xanthomonas sp. WHRI 6106. The sequence continues at coordinate 14,590 of NZ_JBEGFC010000010.1, forward strand.
TGACCAGACCGCGCGCCATTCGATGAGGGGAAGCTGATGCCTCAGTGCCGCCCATGAAGAAAGTCGCTTGCGTTCGTCGGGGCATAAGCGTTGCTGGCTTTCACCGCGCAAGGCGGCGACACACACTCCAGACGTCACATCTCCAGGCATTGCGATCGGCCGCACCCTCATCCGCCCTTCGGGCACCTTCTCCCTCTGGAAGAAGGAAGCTAGTCGAGCGCAATGTCTCCCTCGCGCAGGCCGCGATACGCCACCACCAGGGCCTGCACGTCTTCGGCCGAGAACAGCAATTTCAGCACCGGGGAAACCTCGTAGCGTTCCTCGCTGCCGCGCAGGCGCGACAGCAACTGGTTGTCGCGCATCTTGCCGATCGCCGTCATCACCCGTCGCGCAAACCCTGCGCGGTCGGTGGACACGTTCTTCTCGTACACCGACAACGCCTCCACCAGCTGCGCCTCGTCCACCACCGCACGCGCGCCGCGGGTATCGGCTTCGGCCAGTTGCTGGCGCAGGAACAGAAGCAACACCGATTCGATAAAGGTCAGCGGCGCGCTGCGCAGCAAGGTGGGCGATTCCAGCTCGGCGGTGTCGGCCTGACGAGTGAAGGCCACCCCGCCCTCGCGGTCGAGCACCAGCTCCAGAAACAGCTCGCACAACAGCTGACGGATCGCCGCCTCGTTGCGCAACAGCGCCGGCCACAACGCGCCATGGCGTTGCGCATCGATGCTGGGCCCTGCCAGCAATTGGCACAGCGCGCGCCGCGCGTCGAACGGCAACGTGCCGGTGTCGCCCAGAAACAGCTCGCCGCGCGGTTGCGCGCTCGAGGCATCCGTCATCAGCGGGCGGCCGTCATTGGCCGGGGCACCGGTGTCCTCGTCGGCGTCCAGGCGCGTGTCCTCAGACCAGTTCATTGCGTTTCTCCCGGGTGAACCACACCAAGGGAATGCGCGCGCGGCGCGTGGCGCCGTCGCTGCCTTCCCATTGCACCGTTTCCATTTGCCCCTCGATCACCAGGCCGTGGCGCGTGCCCAGCGACAGGTAACCGATGACGCTGCCCAGCCCTTGCACGGCCGGGCGCTGTTGCAAGGCATCGCCGATGGTCAGCCGCGGGCGCTGGCCGAGCAGTTCGTGCAGGTCGTTGCGCAGGCTGCGCACATCGATCTCCGATTGCGCGACCAGGTCGCCCACGCTGTCCAGCGAGATCTCGGCGGCATCGGCGGCTTGCACACGCCCATCCACCTGGGTGAGCCGCGGGTCGTGCAGCCGCCATTGCGACAACGAACGCAGGCGGCTGCTGCTGAGCGCCTGCGTATACCCGGTGGCGGTGGTGGCATGCAGGCTGTCGCGCAATTGCAGGGCTTCGCCCTGCGCCTGCTTGAGCAATTGATTGAGCCGGCGCTGTTCCAGATAGCCGCGGCTCTGCACGAAACCGCGCAGGCTGCGCGCGAAGTGCTGCATCACCGTATGCACCTCGCCGCCGCGCTCCAGCAGCGTGCCGGTGAGCCCGCGCAGGAAGGCGCGTTCGCGGCGGTCGAGCTTGCGCGCGAAGCCGCGTGCGAGCAGCGCATCCAGCGCCTGATCGAGTTGGCTGCTCTGCTGGCTGTCGTTGAGCAGGCTCCAGAACGCCTCGAAGGTGCGCCCGGCCTCGCTGTCGGCGATCACATCCACGCCGTTGAACAGTTGTTCGAGCACATCGCCGCGCGCGCCTTCGTCGTCGATGATGCGCTCGCGGAACTGGCGGTTGAGCTGCTCGAAATCATCGCGCACGCGATGGAAATCTTCGGCCAGCTCGTCGGAGAGATGGATCAGGTCGCGGGCGCGTTCCAGCGCGCGCTTGCCATCCAGTGCCGCCACGCGGCCCGACGCCACGCGTTCGATTTCGGCATCGATGCGCGCACGTTCGTCGCGCAAGGCAGCCAGGCGCAGCTCCGGATCGGCCTCGGTCTGGCCGGCCAGCTGCACCAGTTGCTGGATCACCAGCGACAGGCGGCTTTCGGTGGCGCTGCTGCTGCTTTCGCGCAGGCCGACGATGAAGCGGATGGCCTGGGTGGCGGCGCGCGACAATTCGTATTCTTCTTCGGCTGCACCTTCGGGCAGGCGACGTTCCAGCCAGCCCTGTGCCAACCAATGCGCCAGATAGGCCTGCGCGGTACGCGGCAATTCGCGCGACAGCTCGTCGGCGCGCAAGGCATCGAGCTGGCGCTGCAACCGCTCGTGCAACACGGCCGAGGGCAGGCGCCGTTCGCCGTCCATCAGCACGGTCTGCAGCAGGCCGATCAGTTCGGGGGCGTGGTCGGCGGCGAGCAGTTTCCACACCGGCTGCTCGCGTAGTTGCCGATAGCCGGCGATACGTGCCTGGTGCTTCATGCGCGCTGCAACGGCTGCCTCAACGCTTGCCGCCCACTTCGATGAACTGCAGGAATTCGGCGCGGGTGCGCGCGTCTTCGCGGAAGCTGCCCAGCATCTTGGAGGTGACCATGCTGACGCCGCGCTTGTGGATGCCGCGGGTGGTCATGCACTCGTGCGCGCCTTCCACCACCACGCCCACGCCGCGCGGTTGCAGCACGTCCTGGATGCACTGGGCGATCTGGGCGGTCATCTTCTCCTGCACCTGGAACCGGCGCGCGTAGCTTTCCACCACCCGGGCCAGCTTGCTGATGCCGACCACCTTGCCGCGCGGCAGGTAGCCCACGTGCACCTTGCCGATGATCGGCGCCATGTGGTGCTCGCAATGGCTTTCATAGGAGATGTCGCGCAGCACGATCAGCTCGTCGTAGCCGGCCACTTCCTCGAAGGTGCGTTCCAGGTAGGCACGCGGTTCTTCGCGGTAGCCGCTGAACCAGTCGCCATAGGCTTCGGCCACCCGGCGCGGGGTGTCCAGCAGGCCTTCTCGGAAGGGGTCTTCGCCGGCCCAGCGCAGCAGGGTGCGCACGGCCTCTTCGGCCTGGGCCTGGGTGACGGAGGAATCGGGCTGGTCGGACTGGCTCATGCGCAGGTGCACCCAAAGGGGGCGAGCATGGTACCCGAGGACGGGCCGACGGCCCCAGCGCCGGTTGCGGCCGCTGCCGCGGGTTCAGTGACTATTGATTCATTGTTGAATTGATAGCATCCTAACTATTATGACGATCAGCACAGCATCTCCGCGCGCCCAGCTCAGTTCCGGCCTGTTGGTCGCCGCCCGCCAATGGCAACGGCTGGCCGACCAGGCCTTCGAGAGCTTCGGGCTGTCCAGTGCATGCACCGGCCCGTTGCTGATGATCGGCCGCTCCGGCGGCGGCATCCGTCAGGTAGCGCTGGCCCAGCAGCTGGGCATGGAAGGCCCCTCACTGGTGCGGCTCCTGGACAAGCTGGCCGCCCAGGACCTGGTCCGGCGCGAAGCCGACAGCAGCGACCGCCGTGCCAACCAGCTCTGGCTCACCGCTGCGGGCCAGGCGCTGGCCGGGCAGATCGAGGTGCGCCTGGACGCGTTGCGCGCCGAGGTCTTCGGTGCGCTCAGCGAGGCGCAGGTGCAGACCGTGCTGACGCTGTGGGAGCAGATCGCCCAGGCGCATGCGCGGCTGGGGCAGTCCGACTAGCGCACGGCGGTATGCGCTTGCAGTTGGCCGGCACGCCAGGTGCTGCCGGGCAACGTTGTTCCCTTTCCAGGTAGGCCCGATGTACGGCGAGTTCAGTCTCTACGGTGTGTTCGTTCCCACCCTGCTGGCGTTGATGACGCTGGCGTATCTCCTCAACAGCGCGATCGGCGCGCTGCTGACCCGCGCGGGCGCGTACCGCCACATCTGGCACCCGGCGCTGTTCAACCTGGCGCTGTACATCGCGCTGCTGGGCTGCCTGTTTTCTCTCATGCGGTGGATGCAATCGTGAAAAAGCTGATCAAGACCGCCGTGCCGGCGCTGCTGACCCTGGCAATGGTGGTGGTGGCTGCGTTGGTGCTGCAGCATCTGTGGCGCTATTACATGGACGCGCCGTGGACGCGCGATGCGCACGTGGGTGCCGACGTGGTGCAGGTGGCGCCGGATGTGTCCGGGCTGGTGGAGTCGGTCGCCGTGGCCGACAACCAACCGGTCACGCGCGGGCAGCTGCTATTCGTGGTGGACCGCGCGCGCTATGCGATCGCGCTGGAGCAGGCGCGCGCCGCGCTGGCCGAGCGCCAGGCCACGCTGAGCCAGTTGCGCCGCGAGATCGCGCGCGACCACAGCCTGCAGGACCTGGTCGCCGCCGAAGATGCCGAGGTGCGCCGTTCCAACGTGCAAAAGGCCCAGGCGGCAGTCGCCACCGCGCAATCGGCGGTGGACCTGGCCCAGCTCAACCTGGACCGCACCCAGGTGCGCAGCCCGGCCGATGGCCACGTCAGCGACCGCACCGTGCGCGTGGGCGACTACGTCACTGCCGGGCGCCCGGTGGTGGCGGTGCTGGACACCGGCTCGTTCCGCGTGGATGGCTATTTCGAAGAAACCCGCCTGCAGGGCGTGCACCCCGGCCAGCGCGTGGACGTGCACCTGATGGGCGAGCCGGTCACGCTGCATGGGCATGTGCAGAGCATCGCCGCCGGCATCGAAGACCGCTACCGCAGCGGCAGCGCCGGTGCCTTGCCCAATGTCACGCCAGCCTTCGACTGGGTGCGGCTGGCGCAGCGCATCCCGGTGCGCATCGTGCTGGATCGGGTGCCGGCGCATGTGCAGCTGATCGCCGGGCGCACCGCCACGGTGAGCATCCTGCCTGACACAGCCACAGCCAATGCGACCCCGGCCGCCGCGCCTGCCCGCGTGCAGGCCAAGGCGGCGCCATGAGCCACCACGTGCTTCGCCCACTGGGATTGGCCACGCTGCTGACGGCGTTGAGTGCCTGCAGCACCGTGGGCCCCGACTACGCGCTGCCGGACGATGCGGCCTACCAGCGGCCGGCCGCCAATGCCGCGTTTGTCGACACCGGCAACGACCAGGTGCAAGCCGGCGCACCGCTGCCGGCGCGCTGGTGGGCGCTGTACCAGGACCCGATGCTCGATGCCCTGGTCGAACAGGCCCTGCGCGACAACGTCGAGCTGAAGGTGGCCGATGCCAACCTGCGCCGCGCCGCCGCGGTGTACGAACAGGCCATGGATGCCGGTGGGTTCGATTACGAGGTGGACGCCGGCGTCAGCCGCGCGCAGGTCTCGGCCGAGGCGTTCCTGCAGCAGGAGAAGCTGCCGGTGTTCAACCTGGCCGATGGCAAGGTCGGGGTGTCGTATCAGTTCGATCTGTTCGGCAAGCTGCAGCGCGGCGCCGAGGCCGCGCACGCCGATACACAGGTGGCCCAGGCGGCGATCGACCTGGCCCGCGTCAACGTGGCCGCGCAGGTGGCCGGCAGTTATGTGGAGATCTGCCACGCCAACCACGAGCTGCACGTGGCCGAGCATTCGCTGCAGTTGCAGCAGCGCAGCCGCCAGATCACCCAGCGCCTGATCGCTGCCGGCCGCGGCACACCGCCGGATCTGGCACGTGCCACCGCGCAGGTGGCGATGCTGGAAGCGGCGCTGCCGCCACTGCGCGCGCGCCGCCAGGCGGCCGGCTATCAACTGGCCGCGTTGCTGGGCAAGACACCGAGCGAGGTGCCGGCCGGCGTGGACAGCTGCGACCACGCGCCCGCCCTGCAACGGCCCATCCCAATCGGCGATGGCCGCGCGTTGCTGGCGCGTCGCCCGGATGTGCGCCAGGCCGAGCGCCGGCTCGCCGCCGCCACCGCGCGTATCGGCGTGGCCACTGCCGAGTTGTATCCGGACATCCGCCTGGGCGGTTCGATCGGCGCCACCGGCCTGCTGGCCGACATCGGCGAGCCGGCCACGCAGGCGTGGTCGTTCGGCCCGCTGCTCTCCTGGACGCTGCCTTCCAGTGGGGCGCGTGCACGGGTGCGCGCCACCGAAGCCGGCGCCGACGCCGCTTTGGCGCAATTCGACACCACCGTGCTGCAGGCACTGCGCGAGGTGCAGACCGCGCTGTCGCGCTACGCGCAGGATCTGGACCGCCTACACCTGCTGGAACAGGCGCAGCAGCAGGCCGAGCTGGCGTCGTCGCAGAACCGGAGGCTGTATCAGGGCGGGCGCACGCCGTATCTGTCCAGCCTGGATGCCGAGCGCACCCTGGCTACCGCCGACATGACGCTGGCCAATGCGCAGGCGCAGGTCTCGCAGGATCAATTGCAGCTGTTCCTGGCCCTGGGTGGCGGGTGGGACGCCGCTGCCACGACGGCCGCACGATGACCGCCCTGCTGCGCGACCGCCAGGCCTGGCTGTTTTCGGCCAGGACGTTCGCTGCCTCGATCGCGGCGTTGTACGTCGCCCTGGCCGGCAACCTGTCGCGGCCGTACTGGGCGATGGCCACGGTCTATATCGTCTCGCAGCCGCTGCTCGGCCCCACCCGCGCCAAGGGCGTGTATCGCGTGCTCGGCACGCTGCTGGCCGGCGCGGCAACCTTGGTGATGCTGCCGAACCTGGTGGAAACGCCCTTGCTGCTGAGTGCGGCGATGGCGGTGTGGCTCTCGGCCTGCCTGTTCCTGGCGCTGCTCAATCGCGGCCCGCGCGGTTATGCGTTTTTGCTGGCCGGCTACACCACCGCCTTCATCGGCTTCCCGGCGGTCACCGCGCCCGAAGGCATCTTCGACACCGTGGTGGCGCGTAGCGAAGAGATCGTGTTGGGCACGGTGATGGCGGTGCTGTTTGCCGCGTTGGTGTTCCCTGCATCGGTGCGGCCGATGCTCACCGCACGCATCGGCAACTGGATGCAGGATGCGGCGCAGTGGTGCCGGCAGGTGCTGCAGCGCGGCCCCACGCACGCACCGCGCAACCGCCTGGCGGCCGACCTGGTGCAGTTCGAGGCCTTGATCGCCTTCGTGCGCCACGACGACCCGCGCCATGCCGGTGCCGCCCCCGCGCTGGAGCAGCTGCGCGCGCGCATGCTGATGCTGCTGCCGGTGCTGTCCTCGATCACCGACCGGCTGGATGCGCTGCAGGACGACGACACCGCCCAGCCTGAGCTGGCCGCGCTGCTGCACGATATTGTGGCCTGGGTGGATCCCGGCGACGGCGCCACGGCCAATGCCGTCGACGCCGATGCCTTGCGCGCCCGCATCGCCGCGCTGCGCGCCCCGGTGGATCAGCACATCGCGCATCTGCTGCTGGCCAGCCTGTTGCTGCGCCTGGAAGAACTGCTGGACCTCTGGCAGGACTGCCGCGCGCTGGAGCAGGCCCTGGTACAAGGCACGGCGCCCGCAGCGCTGCGGGCAATGCCGAATGCGGCAAGGCCGGCGATGGCATTACCGGCCGCAACGGCCGGCTCACCCGAGCGGGTCGCCGCGGTGCGGAGCGCAACCGGATCGGCTTGGCACGTGCGCGCCTCGTCGCAGCGCCCGGCGGGTTCACACAACGACGCTGCAACGGCTGCCTTGGCCGAACCGGTCGAAGGCGCGCCGCCCGAACCCGGCGCACATCCGCACGCGCCCGTATCGCTGCTGCAACGCCTGCGCGGATTACGCAGCGAGACCGCCGATGTGCCTGCACGCGGCGGCACCACGCGCCACGTCGATTTCGGCATGGTCGCGTTTTCCGCCGCCAGTGCCGGCTTCGCGTTGATGGCGTATTGCGTGCTGTGGATCGGCATCGGCTGGGAGGGCGGCGGCAACGGCGCGATGATGGCGGCGGTGACGGCCGCGTTCTTCGCCGCCCAGGACGACCCCGCGCCCAGCATGCTGTCGTTCCTGACCTGGGCGGTGGTGGCCAGCGTGGTGGCCGGTATCTACCTGTTCGGCATCTTTCCGGCCATCCACGATTTCCCGATGCTGGTGCTGCTGCTGGCGGTGGTGTTCCTGCCCCTGGGCGCGCTGCTGCACCGCCCTGCCAGCATGCTGATCGCGCTGCCGCTGGTGGTGAACCTCACCGCCCTGCTCAGCCTGCAGAACACCTACAACGCCAATATTCAGAGCTTCGTCAACGCCGCGGTGGCCATGGTGCTCGGTATTGGTTTTGCCGTGGTGCTGACGCGGCTGTTCCGCTCGGTCGGCGCCGAATGGAGCGCACGCCGGCTGGTGCGCCAGGGCTGGCGCACGCTGGCCGCTGCGGCAGAGGGCCATGGCACGCAGGACCGGCAGCACTTTGCCGCCCGCATGCTGGACCTGCTCGGCCTGCTCGCACCGCGGCTGGCACTGACCCCGGAAGGCAGCGACCTGGCCTCGGTGGATATGCTCAACGAAGTGCGCGTGGGCTTGAACATCCTGCAACTGCGCAGTGCGCGGCATGAGTTGCCGCAGCCAAGCATTGATGCAGTGGATGCGATTCTGGCCGAGGTTGCGGCGCATTATCGGCAGCAGGTGGCGCGCAAGCGGCCGTTGCCGGGGCCCAACTCTTTGCGTGATCGTCTGGATGTATCGCTGACGCGTGTGGACAAGGTGCCAGCGGGCACGTATCGCGATGAAGCGCTATTGGGGTTGATCGGGCTGCGTTACAGCCTGTTTGCAGAGACAGTACAGCGACGCGAAGACATCAAGCACGAGCCGTCTGCTTTAGCCCCTCTCCCCTCGGGGCGATAAGGCACTGCTTGCGCGCCACTGGCGCGCGTGCCTTGGAGCGCCCGCGCCGCCAGCGCGGGCCGGGGCGCGGAGCGGGGGTTGGGGTGAGCGTACGAGGCAAAGCCACTCAGCAATGGATGACGCGAGGCTTCGCCCGTACCTCATCCGCCCTTCGGGCACCTTCTCCCCCATGAAGGAGGACAATGTCCCGAAGGGAGAAGGGAGAAGCAGCCCAGTCAGCCCGCGCGCGCGCATCACCGCTTGCGCTGATGCATCGCCGCTTCGTCGTCCAGCCAATTGCTGCCCTTGTTGGTCAGGAAGAACATGTAGACCACCAGCGACACCGCGATCACAGCTGTTGCGTAGATCACGAATTCGCTCACATGGTTGGTCTTCAACGAGGCCTGGTACAGCAACGGCGCGGTGCCGCCGAACGCGGAATTGGCCAGTGCATAGCCCAGGCCAACGCCCAGCGCGCGCACATGGGTGGGGAACAATTCCGCCTTCACCACCGCATTGATCGAGGTGTAGCCGGTCAGGATCACAAAGCCCACGGTGAGGATCGCAAACGCGGTCAGCCAATCGGTCTGCTTGGGCAGTTCCATCACCAGGAACCAGGTATAGAGCACGCCGCCGATGCCGAAGAACACCAGCAGTGTCTTGCGCCCCACGATGTCCGACAACCAGCCGCCCACCGGCTGCATCAGCATCAACACCGTCAGCGCTACCAGATTGATGATGGTGCCGGCCATCACGTCGCCACCGGCGAACGCGGTCTGGATCATCTTCGGCCCGGTTACCGAATAGGTGTAGAACGCGATCGTGCCGCCGGCGGTGATTAGGAAGCACAACAGCAGCGGACGCCACTGATTGACGAACAGCTCGCGCATCGAACCGGAGGCCCTGGCCTTGCCGGTACGCGAATCGGCGATGGATTCGGAGCTCAACGACTCGTCCATGGTCCGGCGCAGCCAGAACACCACCAGCGCTCCGATACCGCCCAGGCCGAATGCCACGCGCCAGCCCCACGCCGACACCTGCGACGCATCGAAGAAATGCAGCATCACCAGCAAGGTGGCCTGCGCCAGCACATGCCCACCGACCAGGGTGACGTAATGGAACGAGGACAGGAACCCGCGCCGGCCCGGAATGGCCGCTTCGGACATATAGGTTGCGCTGGTGCCGTACTCGCCACCGGTGGCAAAGCCCTGCAGCAGGCGTGCCAGCAGCAAAATGATCGGCGCGGCGATGCCGATCGTGGACACGGTGGGCGTGATTGCGATGACGAACGAGCACACCGCCATCAACGACACCGAAATTGTCAGCGCCAAACGGCGGCCGTAACGGTCGGCGAAACGGCCGAAGTACCACGCGCCGATCGGGCGCATCAAGAACGTCATCGCAAAGATCGCCCACACGAACATGGTGGCGTTCTTGTCTTCCTTGGAAAAGAACTGCGATTCGAAATACGTGGCAAACACCGAGTAGACGTAGACGTCGTACCACTCGACCAGATTGCCGGCCGATCCCTTGAGCGTATTGGACACCGAGCGGCGAAGGCTACCGGGTGCTGCGCCAGAACCGGCGGCGATCGGAGACGATGGGGGTGCGCTCATGCGGTGGATTCTCTTGGGTGGGACAGCCCCGGAGTATAGGTGCGTGCTTGTGTGACGCATGTAAGCATTTCGGCGCATATACAGCGGCAAAGCGCACGCCGGGCCGCTCGCTTCAGTCCGCTTTTGGGGTCGGCGCCGCAAGCGATTTGCTGTACATCCCGGAGCGATCGAAGCAGCACGCACGCCGCTTGCCGGCCGCGAGCATGTCGCAGGCGGTGGCGACGCGCCTGGCCCGCGTGTCGGCCTTCTTGCCCGAGACGATCCAGAAGATCCAGTCGCGCCGCGCCACTGCGGTGATGTCGTCCCAGGTCGCACGTGCGGCCGGATGCGCGGCCAGTGCGGCGTGCAGATCGTCCGGCACGACCGGCTCGGGTTCCACGTCCACCGGCGCGATCTCCAGTGCCACCGTCTGCCCGGCCGCAACGCCCGCCGCCTGCTGCAGCGCGCGATCAACCCTGAGCCAATGCCCACCCTGCCCGTCCGGCTGCAGGGTCGCCTGCAAGCGCTGCCCGGCCAGGGTGCCCGCCACCGTCACCATGCTGCGCGTGGGCAGCCTGTCGCTGGCCGCCGTAGGCAGCACCAGAAACAGCCAGGACGCACCGGCAGGCGCTGCCGGTGCCAGCAACGTCGCCTTGCAGCGGATGGTGGCAACGGCGTTGACCATGCTGCGGACCATAGCACCGCAAGATCGCCACACGCAGCGCTGCGGGACCGACCACATGCAGCGCGACGCGGCGCCCTTGTCGAGGTCGCATATCGTGCAGGTGCGTGCCTTGCCCCTACGATTGAGTGCGACACAGCGGTCGCAACGCGCCGCGTTTTACGCCGGCGCGATGCTACTGGTCTTCCTCATCCATGCCCGCGCCCTTCACACCCCCCATGCCGTCGGCCTTGCCAGAATGCCGGCCGCTTGTGGCCGCAATGGCAGGGGAACCGGAGTTGGATGCATGACATGGATCATCGTGGCCACGGTCGTCATCACGTTGGTGATGGGGCTGCTGGCGCTCAACTTCGCCACGCCTGAGAAAAAGCTCCAGCACATTCCCGGCCATTGCTATGACGTGTCCGACCCGCAGTTCAAGCGCGAGATGTCGGTGTTGCTGGGGCCGGCGATCCTGCCAGGCAACAAGATCGATGTGCTGCAGAACGGGCGCGAGATCTTTCCGGCGATGCTGGCCGCCATCCGCGCCGCGCAGCACACCATCACCTTCGAGACCTATATCTACTGGTCGGGTGAGATCGGTCGCGAGTTCAGCGAGGCGCTGTCCGCGCGCGCGCGCGCCGGGGTCAAGGTGCGCGTCACCATCGACTGGGGCGGCAGCTTGAAGATGGACCCGTCGCTGGTGGAGGAGATGACCGAGGCCGGCGTGGAAGTGCATCGCTACCGTCCGCTGACCTGGTACAACCTGCATCGCGTCAACAACCGCACGCATCGCAAATTGCTGGTGATCGACGGCCGTCTCGGCTTCACCGGTGGCGTGGGCGTCGCCGACCAGTGGATGGGCGATGCGCAGGACCCGGGCCACTGGCGCGACTCGCACTACCGGATCGAAGGGCCGGTGGTGGCGCAGGTGCAGGCGGCCTTCAACGACAACTGGATCAAGAGCACCGGTCGCGTGCTCAACGGCGCCGAGTATTACCCTGAGCTGGCACCGGCCGGCGACAGCGATGCGCAGCTGTTCGTGGCCTCGCCCGCCGGCGGTAGCGAGAGCATGCACCTGATGTACCTGATCGCCATTGCCGCGGCGCGCACGTCCATCGATCTGGCTGCAGCGTATTTCGTGCCCGATGCGTTGATCACCCGCTCGCTGCTGGAAGCGCGCAGCCGCGGCGTCAACATCCGCGTGCTGCTGCCCGGCAAGCATATCGATGCGATCTCGGTGCGGCTGGCCTCCAAGGCCAGCTGGGAGCCGCTGCTGCAGGCCGGCATCGCCATCCACGAATACACGCCCACCATGCTGCACACCAAGTTGCTGATCATCGACGGCCTGCTGGTGTCGGTGGGCTCCACCAACTTCGACATCCGCTCGTTCCGCCTCAACGACGAGGCCAGTCTGAACGTCTACGACCGCACCCTGGCCGCGCGCATGACCGAGGTGTTCGAGGCCGACCTGCAACGCGCCGAGCGCTACACGCTGGAGCGGTGGCGCGCACGCCCACTGCGACAGAAGCTGGGCGAGAAGCTGGTATTCCCGTTCCGCTCGCAGGTGTAGTGCGCACGGCGTCCGCCGTCAGCAACACCGCCTCACAGCGGCGCGGTAGTTCCGGCCTGCAGACGCAGCTGGCGCAGGCGCCACCACACCCCGCCCACGTGGACCAGCGAATACAGCACCAGCGCTGCGGCGATGCCCAGGGTCAGCGCGCTGGCCTGCGAACCGGCCACCGTCACGCCCTGGCTGAAGGCGCCCGAGGCCCAACGCCAGGCCAGCCGGCCCAGCAACACCAGCATCAACGCAGCGCCGATCCAGGGGTTGGGCGTATACCAGCCGCGCCCGTCCACCCACTCGGCATGCGTATAGCGCAGCGACAGCGCACCCAGCCCCATGCCCACCAACGTGCCCACGGCAATGCCGGCCCGCACCTGCGGCAAGCCGTAGACCGCATACGCCAGCGCCGCGGCCGCGATGATCAGCACCACGCTGCGCACTGCCGTGCTCGCCGGCTTCCACTGCTGGCGGCCGAAGCTGCGCCGGATGCGCCGGTAGTAGAGGTAGCCAATGGCGGCCATCGAGAGATACGGCGTCAGCGGTGCGATGGCAGCGGCGGGCATGGCGGTTCCTTTGCGGGTGGGTTGAAGCGACCGACGCAGAATGAAACCAGCCATCGGCGCGAACAAGGTGCCAAGTGTCACTTTCTGCAGGCGGCGGCGTGGCGGCCCGTCGCCGGCAAGCCGCCGTCTGGCAGGGCTGTGCGCACGTAGGACCACCGCAGCGGGTGCGTTCCCGCCCCGGCCGGTGAACACCGCAAACGCGCGCCGGCGGTTGCCACACGCGAACCGGAGCGGCACAGGTAGACTTGCGCGCAGTGTTCCCCCACCGCAGTGCCATGTCCGCCATCAAGCAAGACGCCCACACGCTGATCGACACGCTGCCCGACACGGCCGGCTGGGACGACGTGGTTCGCGCCGTGGGCGATGCAAGCTTCCAGGCTGCGGTGCAGGACGGCATTGCCGCCGCAGAGCAGGGCGCGTTTGCCGCACCGGCGCAGGTCGGCGCACTGTTCGCCAGGTGGGGCGTTGATGTTACGGCGTGACTGGACCGTCCCGGCCGCCAAGCAGCTTGCCCACGCCCAGGATCACTACCACGCGCTCAACCCGGCCGCGGCCGCCGCCATGGGCCGGCAGGTGCTGGAAGCCACCCGCACGCTGGCCGAGCAGCCCGGCCGTGGCCGTGCCGGCCGGGTGCCTGGCACTCGCGAGTGGGTGGTCAGGCAAACCCCGTACGTGCTGGTCTACCGCGTGCGCGACGACGCGCTGCAACTGCTGCATGTCCACCTCGACGCCAGCGACTGGCTGCCGCGCACCGAGCCGCTGATCGAACGCATCGAGCCGTGGATCGCCGCGCTGATCAGCGCGCTGCTGCACGTGCTGATGCTGCTGATCCTGCTGTCGGCCTCCACCCCCACCGTCACCCCGCCGCAGGGCTCGCCCAGCGGTGGCCGCACCAAGGTGGACTTTGTCGGCGACACCAGCCAGCCGCAGCAACCCACGCCCTCGCCCACTCCCACGCCGCCCTCGCAGACCCCGGCCCCGGTGCAGCCGCCGCCGGCCGCCTCGCCGGTGCAGTCCACCCTGGTCCAGAACGCCAGGAACCCGGTGCCGCCGGCGGGCAACACCCGCCGTGGCGGCCTGACCGAGCAGCGCCAGACCCGCCCCGTGCAGCGCCCCACCCCGCCGCAACCGCCGGCCGAGCCGTCGTCGCCGCCGCAGCGTCGCCCCGAGACCTGGACCGGGCGCCCACCGGGCATGCTCGACGAACCCGCCGACTCCGCCGAAGACGGCACCGCCTACACGCCCACCATCAGCGAAGGCCGCCGCCGCGACCGCAACAACGCCCAGCCCAGCCTGGATATCGGCGGCTTCCAGGTCTATTACGACGTGCGCAGCGAAACCCAGCTGCGGGTGTGGAAGGAACAGGGCATGCAGGAAATCGCCATCATCCTGCCCGGCACCCAGCAGCGCATGGTCTGCCCGCTGGAGGTCGCCCTCAAACGCGGCTCCAGCAAATGCCGCCTGCTGCCACCGGACTCGCCGGAGCTGAAGACCATCGGCGACGCCCGCGAGGTCATCAACATGATGGAGGTCTACAAGCAGGGCGAGCCGGTGTGGCGTGGGCCGGGGCCGTATCGGTGAGGGGTGAGGCTAGGTTGGCCCCGGATTCCACTTACCTGCTAATGCGGGAATGACTGCATTCGATACCGGGCGTGCTGACGTTGGCTGAGTGCTTGCACTTCTCTAAAGTGCAAGCAACCTGATGTCACCGGGAGGGCCATATGCCTTCTTTCACCGTCCGCAATATCCCAGACGACGTGCATCGCGCGATCCGCGCGCGGGCTGCACTCCACGGCCGCAGTACTGAAGCAGAAATCCGCGCGATCCTTGAATCGGCGGCCAAACCCGCTGACCGGGTCAAGCTCGGTTCCCTGCTGGTAGAGATCGGTCGTGATGCCGGCCTGACTGCCAGGGAAGCCGACGCCTTCGACAAATTGCGCGACAAGGCCGCGATCAAGCCGATCCATCTGAAGTGATCCTGCTCGACACTAACGTCGTCTCAGCGCTTTGGCGGCCCAAGCCCAATCCGTCCGTCCTCGCCTGGATCGATGCGCAGGCCATTGAGACACTGTTCCTGTCGGTCGTGACGGTGGCTGAACTCCGTTTCGGTATTGCCGTGATGCCCAAGGGCCGAAAGCGATCCACCTTGCATGCTCGGTTGGAGGGCGAGGTATTGCCACTGTTCGACGGGCGCCTGCTCGCATTCGATCTGGATGCATCACACGCATTTGCGGCGCTTGCATCGAAAGCCAGAACCGCAGGACTCACACTCGGGCGCGCCGATGCCTACATCGCTGCAACGGCAGCCGCGCACGGATTGACCGTTGCCACCCGTGACACGCCGCCATTCGAGGCGATGGCGTTAGACGTCATTAACCCGTGGAATTGAGCTGGAGCGCGCGGTGATAAACCGGCATTTCGGCGCCGATTTCTGACGCACTGTTTTGAAAGCAGCAACCGAACGAGCCGAAGATGTCTTCAGCCCGTTCGTCAATTAGCCGGCGGTTGCAGCCATCACTTCCCCTGGTCTTTGCCGAGCTTTGTACCCAGTGACCCCTTGAACGGCGCCGGATTGCTGGTGACCAGGCAGTTGTAGGCTTTGTCGCTGTTGAGCACCAGCACGGACGACTGCGGCCCCTTGAAATCCAGCCCTACCGAGAACAGCACATACGTGTTGGGCAGCGCGCTCGGTCGAAATGCCCCGAAGGCATACTCGCCAGACAGGCCCAACGGCGACAGCGGCACCGTGAGCACCAGCGGCTGCGTGGCAACCGGAGAGGGCAGCGAGGAGGAAGCAGACATGATCTTGGACTGCACGTCGATGGAGTACTTGGTGGTGACCGTCATCCCCAGATACTTGGAATCTGGTGCCGACACCTGCTTGCGACAGGCCGCAATATCTTCCGGCTTCTGATCCTGCTGACCCGTCTGCAGCGTGGCAAAGACATGGGTCAGCGTGACCTTGTCCGCTCCGGTGACCGGTGCTGCAACGGCAGCGTCCATGCACAACGCGGCCACGACGAGCGAAAGGCCACATGCCGCAAGCGCACCGCGATAGCTGTTTCTACGTTTCATTTCGATCACTCCTTTGTCAGCGATGCAAGGTGTCGGCAGTGGCTCTTGCGCGGCTGCCGCTTGCGTCTTGAATGGAACTCGCAACGGCACCTGTGCATAACGCCAAGCGGCAGATGATCGATTGCGTACGATGACACCATGCGCGTGTGTGGGAGTACCACACCTACGCCACCCAGCTGGCCACGCCGCTGGTGTATGCATCGTTGAAGACCAACGCTTCGCAAACCCGGCAAATCGTCTCAACGACATCGTTGCGTGATGCAGCTCGGATTTTGGAAGCAAATAAAGCGACACCTCTTGCTCGAATCAGACATCAATCGAGACCGCACCAAGGCATGACCCCTCTTGGCACACGAAATTTGGTTCTATTTCGCGACTGAGCGAGGTAGCTTTGAGAGGCGAGCGTCGCAGGCAAAGCTGGCGTAACTAGGGTGAGAACCAATGGCAGCTATAGTTAACGCAGCACTGCCACCGCTTCCAACGCATCCACCACAGGCCCAAACACAATCTGCCGCAGCAAGCGCGCTTCGCCAGGATCGACTGCATGCGTGGCGCCTTGTTCGTAGCTCTGCAGCACCACGTGCGATTCCCGTCTGATCGCGATGGCTAGTTCATCCAGGTGTCGCAATGTCAGTTTTGGCGGTACGCCGATGGAGTGGCCAAACGCGGCGACATCATCCCGGCCGATGGCGTCATAACGGTGGGAAGTGCCCATCGGGAAAACCAGTTCGTCCAAGCCCCAGTCGGGGGCCTTGTAGACGCTGGTGCTGAGCAGGTCGTAATGCGGGGCGAGTTCCCAGCCATTTGCGCCGCGCAGGAAGCTCAGGTTCTTCAGGTGGGCATCGCTGTTGCCGATGAAGAAATTGAACAGTTGCCAGCGCAGCAACGCAATGCGCGTGGCCGCAGGCATACGGCTGATGCGTTCGAGCGCGCGCAAGTTACTGCTGGTGGCTTGCTGGTATTTGTAAACACGATCCAGGGACAGCAGTTGGCAACCGTCCAGCGCATAACGGCGCTGTGCCTGCAGGCCATCGCCGATGCGGTCGAAACGGCGGACCAGATACACCGGTTCCGGCACGCGGCGCACGGCCACCTGTGGCACCGGCAGTCCGCAGGCAGCGGCCAGCTGCATGCAGAACCATTCATTGACCGCGCTGTGCGGGTAGTCGTCCACATGCTCGTGGTCGGGTTTGAGGATATGGGTGGACGCAGCCGTGCCCACCGGCTCCCACAACTGCCCCTGCTCCAGCACCACCGCCAGCTTGTGCTGGGCGCCCGCCAACGACATGCGCTTGGGTGCGCCATGGGTCAGCGGTTGCCGAGGCAAGGCGCGAATACGCGCAGAAAGCGCGACATCGCTCAGCGGCTGCAGCGCCGGCGGCGGCAGTTGCTGGCCTGGCCTGAGCAAAGTCAGCGCGCCGGCCGACTCCGGGCCGAAACGTTGCAACAGGCCGAAAGCATCTGCCGCGTCGATGCCGGCGTCGCTGGCGATCAACCGGCGTCCGCCCTCCTCGGGCAGCAGGTTGTCGAAGAACCACTGCACCGGGCGCTGGCTGCCGCCATCAACGATCTCGCCCGCGCGACATGGCAATGCTGGAGACAGATCGAAGCCGTCCATTCGCCACGCCGGGTCGTACGCAAGCGCCCATATATTGCCTTGCTCGCGCAACTCCCCGATGCGGCGCTCTTCCAGCCACAGCTCAAGGCTGCGTGGCGCATCGGCGGTGTTCATTCGGCGTGCTTGGCTACCGGCGCAGGCAGTTCCACCGGCAGATCCAGCTGGACCTGGATGCCTAATTGCCGCAGCAGTTCGAACACCCGGCCCAGTTGCACGGTGTCCTTGCCGCGCTCGAGATTGCCCAGCACCACATGGCTGGTGCCGGCCAGCGCAGCCAGGTCGTCCTGACGTAGACCTTGTGCCTTGCGCACTGAGCGGACATAGGCGCCGATGTCGGATGCTTGGTCAATTGGGACGCGCATAGTGAATTACCGAATCTAAAGCGGACTTTAGATTACCTCTGCAATTTGACGGCAACAAGTAAAAACTAAAGCAGGCGTTAGATTGGGCATTTGTCAGCTGCAGGCCAGGCCAAACCTAACTCTCACTTTAGTTTCATTGCTTGAGCAGTCGCTGCTGCGAAGGGAAAACGAGCCCACGCGCTGCCTGGCGGAGCTCCAACGGTACATAGCTCGGCTACGGAGACCAGATCTCGCACCTTGCAGCACGCGACCAACCGGAACTGGCTACAGTCTGCTCAGGGCCGTGCGCGCCCACTCCATCCACCTGGGTTTCAAAGGATCTGCATGTCCCTACATCGTCTTGCTCCGCGTGTGGGCCTGGCCGTTGGCCTGCTGTGCGCCAGCACCGCGCATGCCGCCGCGCCTGCGCCGGCCCATCGCTTGCTGCGTGTCACCCTGGGCGGTGCCGCCGACCAGCCCACTTCCGGCCGGCTGCTGGTGTTCGCCACGCTGGCCAAGGATGCCGAGGCCCAGGCCCAGCAGTCCAGCAAGGACGGCAAGGCCGGCAAGGTGGAAGCGGTGGATACCAACCCGTTCCGCCCCAGTGCCACCGCAGTGGCCGCGCAGGAGGTGACCGGCCTTGCGCCGGGTGGCAGCGTGCAGATCGATCTGGACAACATCGCCTTCCCCAGCGGGTTCTCGGCATTACCGGCTGGCGAGTATCTGTTTCAGGCCGTGCTGGATCCCAACCACAGCTACGGCTACATGGGCCGCGATGGCGGCGACCTGCTGAGCGCCGTCACGCCGGTCATCCTGGGCGGCAAGCATGCCGCGCTGCCCGCGCTGACGCTGAGCACGCAGGTGCCGGCCTCGGACGACCCGTGGCAGGTCTCGCCGCGTGCGCCGCAGGCCGTGCGCGATGCCGTGCCCGAGGCCAAGCTGCATAGCGCCGATGCGTCGATGGTCAGCCCCGCGCTGAGCGCATTCTGGGGCCGGCCGGTTTCCCTGCGCGCGCGCGTGCTCACCCCGCCCGGCTACGACGCCAAGGCCGCCACCCGCTATCCCACCGTGTATGTCACCCATGGCTTCGGCGGCAACTACAACCGCTTTGCCGGCAGCATCGCGTCCACCTGGGCGGCGATGGCCGCCAAGCAGATGCCGCCGATGATCTGGGTGTTCCTGGACCAGTCCACGCCCACCGGCACCCACGAGTTCGCCGACTCGGTCAACAATGGCCCCTGGGGCACCGCACTGACCGAAGAGCTGATTCCCGCGCTGGAACGCCAGTACAAGATGGACGGCAAGGCCAAGGGCCGGTTCTTGAACGGGCATTCGTCCGGCGGCTGGGCCACGCTGTGGCTGCAGACGCGCTACCCCAAGCTGTTCGGCGGCACCTGGTCCACCTCGCCCGATTCCAGCGACTTCCACGACTTCACCGGGCCGGATCTGTACGCGCCCAACGCCAATGTCTACCGGCGCGCAGACGGCAGCCAGTTCCCGCTGATCCGCGACCAGGGCAAGGTGGTGGCCGATCTGGAAACCTTCGCCAAGCTCGAAGCGGTGCTGGGCCAGTACGGCGGCCAGTTCACCTCGTTCGACTGGGTGTTTTCCCCACGTGGCGCAGACGGTCGCCCGGTGCCGATGTTCGACCGCACCACCGGCAAGGTCGATCCCACGGTGGTGGCGTACTGGCGCGACCATTACGACATCGCCGCACGGGTGGCTGCGCAGTGGCCCACGCTCAAGCCGGATCTGGACGGCAAGATCCACCTGATCGTCGGCACCGCCGACACGTTCTACCTGGATGGCGCGGCGCGCAAGTTCCAGGCGGTGCTGGACGGGCTGGGCGCCAAGAGCGACTTCCGCTACCTGGAAGGCCGCACCCACTTCGACCTGTACAAGGAGGGCGACGACAGCAACGCCCTGATGAAGAAGATCGCCTGGGAGATGTACGCGGTGGCGCGACCGAAGCAGTAAGCGCGTAGCGGCCTGGCTGGCCCGGCCGACGGGCTGGCCATGTCTGTGACCGACACGCGATGCGCGAGGTAAGCGTGCTGGCAGCGGTGCGCGGCACACCACTCGCTCACGCCCCCTGCGTCGCCCGCTGCGGCGCACCTCACGCCGAGCGCTTGGGCAGCTCCCACTCCATCTGCTGGCGCAACACCAGCAGCAGCACCTTGATGTGACCGGCGCGCACCAAGGCCGCCGGGGTCTGCCCATCCAGCGCGTTCATCGGCTCGCGGAACCAGCGGATCAGCGCCTCGTTGTTGCCGCCATGCAACGCCCACGCATGGCAGACGATCTCGCCCAGCGCTTCGATGCCGGCGCTGCCCAGCAGCTTCAGGTGCTCCGGGCTGAACTTGAACAGCGACAGCACCAACTCGGCATCGGCGGCCTTGCCGTGGTCGACCGCCATCTGCGCGCTGTGTGCGGTGCTATAGCCGGATGGCTGCGCGCGCAGCGCTTCGGCGCGGCGCATGCCGGTGAGCAGTGAGGCAATGAGGTCGGCGCGGTCCACGGGGCAATCCGGTTGTATCGTGCGCGCACGCTAGCGGTGCGGGCAGCGGCGCTCAATCGGGAGTCTCCCGACACGCGCATTGCCAGTCAGCCGGCATTGGCATCGGCGGCACCTCACGGGTGGGGTGCTAGCATCCGGGCGCATTGCCTGGCAGCGGCCCGGTTCGCCCGGCCTGCCGCATCAGGAATGCCACCTCATGAGGAGTGACCCGATGAACTGGACGTCCGCCGTTGCCATGCTTGCCCTGTCCACCGCCGCGTTGCCGGCGCTGGCTCAATCCGACCGACAGGTGGCCGAAGACATGATCACCCGCTCGGCCAATGTCTGCCCCGGCCACAGCACCGAGCGCACCAGCCCCACCGTCAAGGCCATGCCCGTGGGCGCGCTGCGGGTGATGCTGGAACGCGGCCTGGTCATGTGCCCGGACCGCCGCCTGGACGCCGCCGCCCCGGCCGTGTTCTACGGCCGCCTGGGCGTGTTCGCCTGGAACCCGGACGTGCCGGCCGCCAAGACCGTGATCGTGCAACAGATCGGCGCGATGACCCGCAAGGACGACTACCCCGTCGAAACGCTGGTGTGGGATGCCAAGGGCACCGCGCTCAACCAGCAGACCGTGCCGATGTTCGAGCCCAGGCCCGGCGCGGCGGTGTTGTACAAGGTGCGTTGAGTCCGTGAGCGCGCGCGATGGAATCGTCCGCGCGCTCATGCCGCCGCCGGTCGCTGGCGTGCCTAGAGACCCAAATCGGACAGGCTCGGATGCGCGTCGGGCCTGCGCCCGAGTGGCCAGTGGAACTTGCGCTCCGATTCCTGGATGGGCAGGTCGTTGATGGACGAGTGACGCGCGCGCATCAGGCCGTCGGTATCGTATTCCCAGTTCTCGTTGCCGTAGGAGCGGAACCAGTTGCCGGAGTCGTCGCGCCATTCGTAGGCATAGCGCACCGCGATGCGGTTTTCATTGAATGCCCACAGCTCCTTGATGAGCCGGTACTCCAGTTCCCTGGCCCATTTGCGTTCGAGGAAGGCCTGCGCCTGATCGCGGCCGGTGACGAACTCGGCGCGGTTACGCCAACGCGTATCCACGCTATAGGCCTGGGCCACCTTGGCCGCATCGCGGCTGTTCCAGCCGTCTTCGGCCAGACGTACTTTCAGCAAGGCGCTGTCGTGGGTGAAGGGCGGCAGCGGCGGGCGGGACGATGCAGGCGATGACATGGCAACACTCCTCACAGAAGGCAGAACAGGAAAGGAAAGGACGCTACCCAAGCAACCTGCGGGCAGCCTGTTGGGCGGTGGTTGCAGACTCCGTACCGCCAAAGACCAGCGCAACGGCAATCGCGCCGTCGATCAATACCAATAGTTGCTGCGCCAGCGCATCCGGCTCTGGCCGGCCGGTGGCCACCACCAGGTCGTGCAGATACGTGTGCAAGCGCTGCTTGTGCAAGCGTGCCGCCCTGCGGATCACATGGTTCGAGTCGCCGATTTCACCTGCCGCATTGAGAAACGCGCAGCCATGGAAGCGGTTATCGGCAAACCAGCTCTGCAGCGCGTCGAAGCACGCCAGCAAGCGCGCGACAGGATCGTCGCTGTGTGAGGTGGCGGCCACGAACCAGGCCATCCAGCGTTCGTCCCGGCGCAACAAGGCCGCTTCCACCAACGCGTCCTTGGTGGGATACAGGCGATAAAGCGTCTTGCGTGCCACCCCGGACGCCTTGACGATCGCCTCCATGCCGGTGGCGTGAATGCCACCGGCATAGATCAGGCGCTCGGTAGCATCGAGCAGCGCGGCGTGGGGTTCAGGTTCGGGCAGCGAGGGCTTCATGCGGACTGAGAATGATCGTTCTCGACAAAGTAGAACGATCATTCTCTGCTGTCAATACGGCGCATGGCCTTGGATCCAGCTCCAGCCCGTCTTCCGTGTGCTCATGCACGTGGCTGCATGGCAACCACACGCGGCGGCAGCCGGCCCATCGCCACCTCGTCTACCACAGGCGCTGGTGTTCGCCGCACAGCGGTTGTGCATTGATCTCGTCGACGATGCCGCGCAGCGCACGCGCGGCATTGAAGATGCTCTCGCCCAGGATCGACACGCTGCCGTTGTCCAGCGCCTGGCCGCTGCACACCGCCACCATGTCGCTTTGCGCGGTGATCGTGCGCAGCAGCGTGTGGAACCGGTCGATCTGCTCGACGGTGACACCGAAGGTGAAGTGTTCTTGCTGCGACAGCAGCGTAGTCATCCTGCGGGTTTTCGAAGTCGTCATGGCATCCGTCCTCGACGTAAGCGGATGAGATATCCGTCACCCGAATTTATCCCTTTTTCAGATATTTGAAAAGGGGATATAGCTTTAGTGCGGCCTATCAACGTTGCCGCCATGCCAATCAAGTCAATCCATAAAGATCATTACGACATCTTGCTGCAGCAACTGCGCGAGCTTCGCCTCTCCGCTGGGCTAACGCAGGCCGCCCTAAGTACAGCACTCAAGCGCCCACAGTCGTATGTGAGCGATGTCGAGCGAGGCAGTCGCCGGATGGACTTGCTTCAGTTGCGAAGCTTCTGCAACGCCTGCGGAACCTCGCTGACCAAGTTCGTCACAGAGTTCGAGAAAGAACTGAAGTAAATCCACCGGGACGGTGGTGTTGTTTCGTTCCTAATTGTTCGGCCCGACCGTCGCTGTGAAGCTTCGGGGCTCACCGGTCATCGGATCATCAAACGCCAACGTGTGCGCGAACAGCTGCAGCGGCCGCTCAGGATCATCGGGCCGCTGGTCTTCCAGCTCGGGATAAAAGCGATCATGCAGGATCGGCGCGCCCAGTGCGGCCATATGCACACGCAACTGATGCTTGCGCCCGGTGACCGGCTCCAGTCGATAGGTCCACATGTCTGCACCGCGCGCGACCACATCGATCACCGTTTCGCTATTCGGCTCGCCCACCCCCTCGCGCATGCGGAAAAACGGCTCGCCCGGCTCCAGCCGGCTGCGATGCACATACGGAAACGTCAGCCCCGGCAGCGGCGCTGCCACTGCCAGATAGTGCTTGCGGATACGCCGCTCACGAAACAGCGCCTGGTAGACCCCGCGCGTGGCCGGGTTGGCCGAAAACAGCACGAGCCCGGCGGTGTCGCGGTCGATGCGGTGCAGCGGCACCAACGACGGGTTGTCCAAGCGTAGTGCCAGCCGGGTGAGCAAGGTCTCGCGCATGTAGGCGCCTGCGGGAACCACCGGAAGGAAATGCGGCTTGCAGGCCACGATCACCTGCGCATCGGCATGCACCACCGTTTCTGTTGCCGCAACGACCGGCTCCTCGACCACTTCGCGGAAGTAATACAGTTCTGCGCCCAGCCGGTAGGGCGCATCGACATCCATTACCTGCTGCTGTGCATCCAGCACACGGCCACGCGCAAAACGGGCGCGCCACGCGGCGGCGTCCACGCCCGGGAAACTCGCACACAGCGCCTCCAGCACGGTGCCCCAGGGACCGGCCGGAAGCTGGAAACGACTGGCAGGAATGCCATCGCGGATCGGGCGGGCAGCAGACATGGCAACGACGCAGATGCACTCGGGCTCAGAAGCGGCAATCGTACCGTGCCGTGCCGGTGCTCTCCGCGAGGCGTCGCCAGCAGCGCTGTGAGGAGGATTGCCGGCGAGCGTTACGCAGCACACCCTGCCGGGCGCTATTGCGACGTGGCCGGCTGGCAAGGGACTGCGATGCGCGGTGCAGCCACCGGATGCGGAAGCAGTGACGGGTATTTCAAGGCAGCAGGCATTGCCGGCCGCCGTGATGCGCCTCAAGAAGGGCGGTGGAAGCTGTGATACTGGAAAGGACGCACGCTCGCGCGCATCGTCGCAAGGTTGGGTGCGGTGCCTCGAACCACCCACACTATGTCCCATTACTAGCGGTTGGGTGCAGTGCACCCACAAGCTGCTTGTGACAAGGCTAAGTCGTAAAGATGCCTGCGCCCTGCACGTGCGCAGGCATCTTTACGCACGTCTGCTCCCGCTTGCCACAGCATCAGCATCAACCGCAGCAATCCAGCCTCACAGCTTCAGGTTCACGCCAATAAACACCTGCCGCCCAGCCGATGGCGAGAACATGGGCTGCGCCTGTGCTTGGAAGAAACTGTCGTACCAGGCGTAGTCGTACAGGCGCCCGGTGACGTTGCGCAGCTGCAGGTCCACGCTCCACGCCGGGTTGACCTGATAGCGCGCGGTGAGATCGAGCGTGGCCATGCTGCCGAACTTGCCGGCCACATTGCGCTCTTCCAGGTAGTAATCGCTCTGCGCACGGCCCTGCAGCCCGAGCTTGAGCGCATCGCTCGCCTGGTAGTCCACGCCGATATTGCTGATGTGGCGCGGCGTGGCCATCACTTCGTTGCCCTGGATGGAGACGCTGGCATCGCGTCCATCGCGCGCGATCTTGGCCTCCTGGTAAGCATGCGATGCCCACACCGTCCACGCCTCGCCCAGCTGGGCATTGATCTGCGCATCCACGCCGCGGCGCCGGGTCTTTCCCAGCACCACGTTGGTGCCGGTGGCCGGCATGTTGGAGATCTCGTTGGCCGCGTCCTGCTGCCAGATCGCCAGGCGCGCCTGGCTGCGCGGCAATGGGCTGAACTTCATGCCCAGCTCCATGCCGGTGTTGGTGGACGGCCCGATGGCGGCCTGGCCCGGGGTCAGGTAGGCCGGCGGAGTGGAGCCGGTGAGTACCTGGAAGGTGCGGCCCCAGTTCGCATAGACATTGGTGCGCTCGGTGAAGGCGTACACCACGCTGAGCTTGGGCTGCTCGATGGTGCCGTAGCGCTGCAGCGGGGCGCGCACACCGCCCGGCAGCGTCGTGTCGCCGTCGAAGCGGTCCACGCGGTAGGCCGGCACGATCTTCAACGCCTCGATCGGCTGGTAGATGGCCTGTACATAGGCGCCCCAGTTGTCGAACGTATGCCGGTCGTCGTTCTGGACACGCGCAGGGCGCGCGTTGAAATCGGTGGGCTCGCTATAAGCAAAGCGCAGGCGCTGGTAGCGGTTGTCCTGGTGCTCGTAGTTCAGGCCCGCTTCCAGGGTCAGCTGGTCGTCGGCGCGCCAGGTCAGCGTGTTGAGCATGCCGATTTGCGATTCGTCCCAGATGCGGCGCTGGCGTGGCGCATTGCCCACCGGCAGGTCGCTGAAGGTCACCCGACGGTCGTCTTCGTAGCTGTTGTAGTACAGCTTGGTGCCGAAGAACACCGCATCGCTGAGCTTCATGTCCAGGTGCAGACCCAGCTGGCGCATGTCGCGGTCGCCGCCGTCGTTCAAATTGTGGGGCTGCGTGACGCGGCGGGCGGTACGCAACTGCTCGGCGGTCAGGAAGCCCGGTTCGTCGGCCTCGTTGTGGTACACGCGCGCGGTCAAGCCGATGCGCATGCCCTCTTCCAGACTACCGACGTACCACTTGCCGCCCAGCGAGTATTTGCTGGACGTGTCGTGCTGGCGGTAGCCGTCCGATGCCTGCCACCCCACGAAATAGTTCTGCGCGAAGCCCTCGTGCTCGCGCCCCACCGCCAGCTGCGCATCGCGGGTGTTGAAGCTGCCGTAGGACAGGCGCGCGTCGGTGTAGTTGCCGCCCTGCCGCGTGCCGAAATTGACGTTGCCACCGATGTTGTGCAGCCCGTAGCGCGGATCGTTGGTGCCGCGGACCACTTCGATGTAGCTGATGTCCAGCGGGAACAGCATGTCGATGAAGCGCTGGTTGCCGCTGTTGACGTTGCTGGGGATGCCGTCGATCAAGGTCTTGATGGCGTTGATGTAGCCCTCGCCGTTGAACGCGCGGAAGCTGACCTTGCCCGATTCATTGCCCTGCCGCGTCTCGGTGAGCTGGATGCCGGGCATCTGTCCCAGCAGCTCCCAGCTCTGCGATACGTTCTTGTCCTCGATCTCATCGGCACCCAGCACGTCCACCGAGGTGAGTACCTGATGGGATGCCAGCTGGCCATCGGCGTGGTGGTGCACATCCACCTTGCCGAGCGTCAGCGCTGAATCGGACGACTGGGCGCGCAGCTCCGGCGGAAACAGCACGGTGACGAACGAGGCAGCCAACACTTGGGTCAAGGACAAGGACGAACGGGTCACAGGCAGCCGCAGTTTGTGGGGGGGTGAATGGAATATTATAACATCCGTTGCTCGCGGCCCAGCCTGCTGGCGCTCCGCGTTGTGCTGTCGGCTGAGCCGAAGACGCGAGTAAAGGGAGACGAATGAGGGCTGCACCCACGCACACGCCGGCCGCCCTGCAAAGCATCGACGCGCTGCGCGGCGTCGTCATGGTGCTGATGCTGCTGGACCACCTGCGCGAAACCTGGTTTCTGCATGTGCCGGTGGCCGACCCCATCGACGCGACGACCGCGCTGCCGGGCCTGTATTACGCCCGCCTCGCCGCCAGCCTGTGCGCGCCGGTGTTCGTCGCGCTCACCGGTATTTCCGCCTATCTGTTTTGGCACCAAGCACACCCTGGCAGAGACCCGCCTGTTCCTGATCAAGCGCGCCCTGGTACTGATGGCGCTGGAAGTGCTGTTTCTCTCCGAGCTGTACTGGGGCGTGGCCAGCCCGACCTTCTGGCTGCAGGTGATCTGGTGCATCGGCATGTGCATGATCGTGCTGGCCCTGTTGATCGGCCTGCCGCGCAAGCTGCTGCTGGCCACGCCGCCGAAGCGATCTGGGGGCCAACGCAGGGCACGGTGTTCGGCGTGGACCATTACGGCTGGGTGCTGGCGTGGTACGTGGTGCTGATCATTCCGCTCTACCTTCCCACCGCATGGTTCTCCCGGCCTGAGGCCGCCCGGCGCGATGTGGCGTGGTTGAAGTATTTTTGAGATGCGGTGAGTGACCTTCGGGCGATACGTGCCGCGCTGCATGTTGTGTTGACTCTTGACCTCCCATACATCCCCAACCCGCCATTCTCGCCCCAGATTCAACTGGAGAACGCACGATGATGAAGTGGATGGGCACCGCGCTGGCCGCGGCATTGTTGGTGAGCGGTTGCGCCAAGGTGGAGGGCGAGCAGTTCGTCGGCCACTGGGTCAATGTGCAAACGCAGGACGAGACGATGGACATCGAGCGCAATGGCGAGACCTTCATGGTCCGCAGCACTACGCCGAAGTTCTTCAGCCGCCAGCCTAAGACCGAAAGCTACCCGGCGGTCTACAAGGACGGAGCGCTGCAGGTGACCAACGATGGCGAGACGGTGAACTTCGCCATCGACGAGAGCAACGGTCACCTCAACACCGGCGGCGAGCAGTACCAGCGCGTGCCGGCCAAATAAGCGCATCACCGCAAGCCCGCACTGCGGGCTTCGTCATTTTGGTCGCAGGCGTCGCCGCAGTTGCAGCGGATGGCGCATACACGCGTAAGCGATCAGCGCATTGCGCTCGCCTTGGCCAGAGTAGCGAGGGTCAGGCTGACTTCTTTAGTGCTGCTGGACCCGTTCTTTGCGTAGCGATGCCGTCGAGGAACAGCCCGATCAGGTGCGCGATGCGGGTTCTCGGCGATCCGAGCTGCTCGGTGGCCAGCGAGGTGGCGGTGGCGACCACGACAAGATCGTCGAAAGAGACGTCGCGCCGGACGACACCGGTCTTCTGCGCGCTCCGCAATAGCCGTTGTCCCTCCGTGCTGATGGCATCGCAGCCTGGCGTGCCGCTCTGCAGCACCTCGCCAAGCGAGGCGGCGAGCCCACGGTAGACGCTGGTGTGTTGCGCCAGCTCCTCGAGATACGCGCGTAGCGCGGCTAGCGGATCGAGCGTGCTGGCACGGGCATGACTGGCAGCGGCGAGCGAAAGGAAGCGCCCGCTGTAGACCGCGGCGAACAACGACTCGCGTGTGGGGAAGCGCCGATATAGCGTGCCGATGCCCACGCCGGCGCGTTTTGCGACGTCTTCCATCGACGCCTCGGCGCCGCGCTCCAGGAACACCTCCTCAGCTGCGGCGAGCAGGCGCTCGCGGTTTCGCTGGGCATCGGCGCGCAAGGGGGTGTCGGCGGTCAACGTGGCTATTCCCGGGCTGGCTTGTGTAAGTGGAGGCTACCTCCATATACTAAGTGGAGCAATCCTCCACTTACAAAGGACGCGAGATGGGCAAGCGATTCGAGGGCAAGGTGGTCGCGATCACCGGTGGTACCGACGGCATCGGACTGGTGACGGCGAAGGCGTTTTCGATGGAAGGCGCGCGGGTCTACATCACGGGAAGACGGCAGGACCGGCTGGACGCTGCCGTGGCGGAAATCGGTGGCGGCGCAGTGGGCGTGCAGGGCGATGTTGGCGTGCCGGAGGATATGGACAGGCTCTATGCGCGCATCCAGCAGGAGCACGGCCGGCTGGATATCGTCTTCGCCAATGCCGGCGTTTCCGAGTCGGCGGCGCTTGGCGAAATCGACGTCGCGCACCTGGAGCGCCTGCTGGCGACCAACCTCAAGGGCACGGTCTTCACCGTGCAGAAGGCGCTGCCGCTGATGGCAACTGGCGGCGCCGTGATCCTGGCGGGCTCGGTGGCTGGTAGCAAGGGGATCGGCGCACTGTCCGTGTACAGCGCCACGAAGGCTGCCATCCGCTCCTTTGCGCGCACCTGGACGGCCGACCTGAAGAGCCGCGGCATACGGGTGAATTTGGTTTCGCCCGGCATGGTCCACACGCCGGCCATGCAGGCCTACCTGGAAGCAAATGCAGGGGCTGAGGATGCGTTCAAGCAGATGATCCCGTTCGGCCGGCTCGGTAACGCGGAGGAGATTGCCGAAGCGGTGCTTTTCCTTGCCTCGGACGCGTCCAGTTTCATGGCGGGGCACGAACTGTTCATTGATGGCGGGGTCATGGCCATCTAGTCCTGCCTGTGGGAGCGTGGCGGTTGCCGACAACTTCGCCATCGTGCACAACCTGCGCGTCGTGCTATGGATGCGACGCAGGACGTGGCAGGAGACGGTGGCCGTCAGGAAATGGGGTGGTTGAGTCTCCCAACATTGTCGACGACGTTCAACTTCGAATGCCGGGCAAGTACGCCTTGACTCCTGCTATATCCCCCACCCGCCATCCTCGGCCGCAGCCTCAACGGGAGAACGCACGATGATGAAGTGGATGGGCACCGCGCTGGCCGCGGCATTGTTGGTGAGCGGTTGCGCCAAGGTGGAGGGCGAGCAGTTCGTTGGCCACTGGATCAATGTGCAGACGCAGGAAGAGACGATGGACATCGAGCGTAATGGCGAGACCTTCATGGTCCGCAGCACCACGCCGAAGTTCTTTAGCCGCAAGCCCAAGACCGAGAGTTACCCAGCGGTGTACAAGGACGGGGCGCTGCAGGTCACCAATGACGGGGAGACGGCGAACTTCGTCATCGATGAGACCAACGGCCACCTCAACACCGGCGGCGAACAGTACCAGCGCGTGACGGCCAAGTAACGCTGCTGCTGTCACCGGATGCCACTAACGCCCGCGTGCGAACTTGATGGTCGCACGCGGGCCTTTTGGTCGTTGGCAGCGTGGTGTTTCCAGCCGCTTCGACGGGCTGCAGGCCCCTGCCCTGCCTTGCGAGGGACCGCCCTGCCGCTCCGTCCGCCGCCGGCCTGAATCTGCTGCCATCCAGCGCGTACAAGCCTTACAGTGCGCTGGCACGCCAGGGTCATGGCGCTGCCCGACCGATCAATCCAGCAACTACGAGGGTGTCATGAGCAAGGGGATGGACCAGAAAAAGAACCAGAAGAAAGAGCCGACCAAGACGCTGAAAGAAAAGCGCGCGGCCAAGCAGGAAAAGAAGGGCAAGTAAGCAGCCCGACCTGCCAGACGGCAGACGAGGTCAGGCGCAGGCCTGACCTCGCGGTTTTAGGGCGTGGCGCTGAGCGTTGGCTTGCGAACTCGGCCTGTCGGATTCTCCCACTCACCGCTGGCATGACCTGCGGTAGCATCCCCAACGCTGCTGTAAACCGAACAACGAGCCGGCCAAACCAGCTGTGCTAATGTGGGTTTGTGTGGATTTCGGAGCGCGTCATGAGCCGTTTGACCATTGATCTGAGCGATCAGCAGCATCAGAGCCTGAAGGCGCTGGCGGCTTTGCAGGGCAAGACCATCAAGCAATACGCGCTTGAACGCCTGTTCCCCGGCGACGTGAACGCCGATCAGGCGTGGCAGGAGTTGAAAGCCCTGCTTGGGGGACGTGTCGAGCAAGGCCTTGCCGGCAAGGTATCTAGCAAGAGCATCAGCACGATCCTGGATGAAGAATTGGCCGAGCGCCGTCGCGGTTGATGCACGGCTACGTCCTCACCGACGCGGCCGAAGCCGATCTGCGCGGGATCATCCGCTACACCTCGACACGCTGGGGCCAGGCGCAGGTTCGCCGATACATCGCAGACCTTGAACGGGGCATTGCCCGTCTCGCAGCAGGGGAAGGCACTTTCAAGGATCTGAGCACGCTATACCCTGCGTTGCGGATGTCACATTGCATGCACCATTACGTCTTCTGCCTGCCGCGTGAGCACGCTCCATCGCTGATCGTGGCGATCCTGCATGAGCGCATGGATCTGATAATGCGTTTGGCCGGCAGGTTATAGCTCACGATCCACGTAGCGATGGGGTGGCTCTCCACTCAAGCCGCCAGCCGCTTGATCCGCGACGGCAGATCGCCCAGCGCGCGGTGTGCTTGTTCCAGCTCGTAATCGGCTTGCAGGCCCAGCCAGAAGCGCTCGGTGGTTCCCAACGCTGCAGCCAGGCGCACCGCGGTGTCGGCGGTGATGCCGCGCTTGCCCAGGACGATCTCGTTGATGCGGCGCGGCGGCACGCCGGTGGCCCGCGCCAGTGCGTTCTGGCTGATGCCCATCGGCTCGAGGAACTCCTCAAGCAGGATTTCCCCGGGGTGGATGTTGGGTAGGACTGTCATGGACAGATGCCTCGTGCTCAGTGGTAATCGACAATTTCGACCTCGGCGACATCGCCCTCCATCCATCGGAAGCAGATGCGCCACTGATCGTTGATCCGGATGCTGTACTGCCCGCGCCGCTCGCCCTTCAACGCTTCCAGCGGTTGGCGGGTGGAATGCGCAGATCGTCGAGGTGCGCGGCAGCGTTGAGCATGCGCAACTTGCGGCGCGCGACCGACTGGATGTCGGCCGGCAACCGGCGGGAGCGCTCAGCCAACCAGATCTTCTCGGCTTCCTTGTCGGCAAAGCTGCCTGATCAGGCATCGACCGTAACGCGATCCGTTATATAACGCAAGCCGTCATGGCTGGGTGGTCAGTCAGCTTCCGTCGGCAGCAGTCATCCGAAAATTTCGGATGACTTGTTCTTGCTGCAACTCAACTTTCGTTCGATACCCTAATCAGAACAACGACCCCTGCACGGGCATGACAGTGGGTGGTTCTGTTGCTGGCTTGGCGGGTGCCGGCTGCTGCTGCGCACCCAACCGCCACGCCAGCCCAGAGATTCGCGCGGCGTGCCTTGCGAGTGCGGCGCGGATGACCGCTTCGCTGCCGGCCAGGTGCAGGGCGCGGCGGGCGCGGGTGATGCCGGTGTAGAGCAGTTCGCGGCTGAGCACTCGGGCGTCGCGGGTGGGCAGTTGCAGCCAGACGTCGTCGAATTCGCTGCCCTGGGCCTTGTGCACGGTCATGGCGAAGGCGCTTTCGTGCGCGGGCAATGCGGCGGGGTGGAAGCCGCGCACTTGGCCGTTGCCGTCGCCTTCGAACCAGGCGACCAACGGGCCTTGGGCACGGTTGTCTGTGGCGGGGGCGCCGGACTGGCCTGGTCCTGACGACGCGCCTTCGTCGCTGCGCCCGGAAGAGGGACTCGCGTCGCTGCGCAGGCAGATGCCGACGTCGCCGTTGAACAGGCCGTGGCGGTAGCTGTTTTCGGTGATCAGCAGCAGGCGGCCCTGGAACCAGGGCGAGGCGGCGCCGAGGCGGCGGGCGCCGGAGCCGGTGTCGGCCAGCAGTTGTTCGATGCGGGCGTTGAGGCCGCGCGCGCCTTGCGGGCCGGCGCGCACGGCGGTGAGCAGGCGCAGGCGCGCTGCGTCGCGCAATGCGGCGGCGGGGTCTTGGGCGTCGGCCAGCGCGCGCCAGTGGGCGAGCAGTGCGTCGCGGCCGTCGCTGAGCGGGTCTTCGCCGTCTTCGTGGAAGTGCACGCCGGCCAGCTCGCCACTGCGCAGCAGGGCCAGGGCGGTGTCGGCGTCGCCGGCGCGGATGGCGTCGGCCAGGGGGGCTAGAGCGAAGTCATCGGCCTGGCGGTAGCCGCGCAACAGGTGCACGCGGTGGCCGGCCAGGCCGCCGGTGCGGGTACTGGCCGCGGTGCCGACGGACGGGCCGCCAGTGGGCGCGCTGCCGAGCAGCGGTTGCAGTGCCTGGGCGTCATCCGGCTGCAGGGCATCGCCGGGGCCGGCGGCCTGCAGGATGGCGGCGAGCACGTCGCCGGCTTCCACCGAGGGCAGCTGGTCGGCGTCGCCGAGCAGGATCAGCTGGGTGCCATCGGCGACGGCTTCGACCAGCTTGCACATCAGTGGGAGGTCGACCATGGAGGCTTCGTCGACCACGATCAGGTCGAATGGCAGCGGGTTGTCGGCGTTATGGCGGAAGTGCGGCGAATCCGGGATGACGCCGAGCAGGCGGTGCAGGGTGCTGGCGCCGGTGGGGAGGAGGGAGTTCCAAGGGGTCGCTTGGCCCTCACCCGCCCTTCGGGCACCCTCTCCCGCAGGCGGGAGAGGGGAAAGGTTGGCTGGCTCTGTTGCTTGGCGGCGAGGGGCAACAGCGGAGTTGGCTGGCTCTGTCGCTTGAACGAGAGGGGAAGCGGCAGGGTTCGGTAGCTGCTGCGCTTGCCCGGGCGGGGCTGCACCGGGAGTGGGTGCGAGGTGGATGCCGTCGGCGATGGCGCGGGCGACGGCCAGGCGCAGGCTTTCGGCCATGCGCTCGGCGGCGCGGCCGGTGGGCGCGGCCAGGGCGATACGTGGCGGCGCGTGGCCGGCGGTGTGGGCCTGGGCGATGCGCAACAGCAACAGCCGGGCGATGGTGGTGGTCTTGCCGGTGCCGGGGCCGCCGGTGACCAGCAGCAGGGTGCGGCGCAGGGCCAGGGCGGCGGCCTGGGCCTGGCGGTTCGGGGAGTGGGATGGCTGGGGCTGGCCTGTGCCGTTGAGGGACGGCGCAGGTGAGGCCTTGTTCGTGGGGGATGGCTCGGGTGGCGCCTTGTCTGTGAGGGATGGCGCGGGTAAGGCCTTGCCCGTGAAGGATGGCTCGGATTGAGCCTTGCCCGTGGAGGATGGCGCGGGCAGGCCCGTACCCTCACCCGCCCTTCGGGCCCCCTCTCCCGGGGGGAGAGGGGAGGCCTGGGGGAATAGTTGGGCGAACAGTGGGGCCAGGGAGGCGGGGTCGAAGGCCGGCATGGGTTGGGCGGCGATGCGTTGCAGGCCCAACGCCAGGCGCCGTTCGTACTCGCGGTAGCGGCGCAGGTAGAGCAGGCCGTGTTCGAGGACCAGCGGGCAGTCGGCGGCGGCGGGGTCTTCCGGGGCCGGTTGGTCGACCCAGCGCGAGGCGGCCAGGCTGCGTTGCCAGTCGGCGGGGTCCGGAAGGGGCGGCAGTGGGCCGTCGCGCTGGTCCAGCAGCATGGCGGCGCGGGCCGGGTCCAGCCCGGCGTGGCCGCTGGTGACCGCCAGCGAGGCGAGCGCGGCGCCGGCCAGGACCTGCGGATCGGTGTCCGGGGCCAGGCGTTGCAGGCTTTGGGCGAAGGCCAGGTCTAGGGTGCGTAGGACTTCGGCTTTGATCAGCGCGCTGAACAGGGTTGGCT
The DNA here is from genome assembly GCF_040202405.1 of Xanthomonas sp. WHRI 6106. Classification (NCBI taxonomy): domain Bacteria; kingdom Pseudomonadati; phylum Pseudomonadota; class Gammaproteobacteria; order Lysobacterales; family Lysobacteraceae; genus Xanthomonas; species Xanthomonas sp. WHRI 6106. Next base: position 48,818 of record NZ_JBEGFC010000010.1, read on the forward strand.
GGTTCATGGGGTGGTGGCTGCCTTGGCGGACAGGCCTTGATCCGGGTGCGCTTGCCGTGCCTGGACCTGCGCGGCGTGGCACTGGCATGGCCAGGCGGGCGCGGCATGCGGGGCACGCGGTGTCTGCTTTCGCCGATGGGAGAGCGGTTTGCGCACGGCGGTGATTGCCAGTGGGGTTTGTTGGGTCATGGGTCGGGCGCTTCTGTGGCGGACGTACCCTCACCCCAACCCCTCTCCCGGGGGGAGAGGGGCTTTGAGCCATCGGGGACCAGTTGCGTTGGTGCGCTGCTGGACATTGGCTCCGGGGCGTTGCCGGCGAACAACGCGTCCAGGGCTTCCACCAGGGCGGGGGCGAAGCGCCAGGCGTGGATGCCGGGGGCGGGATCGCTGGCGGGTGCGCTGTCAGCGGTTGCAGCGCCGGAGCGCAGGGCAAGGCCGGATACGGCGACGTCCTGGTCGGTGCCGGATCTGGCAGGGTCCTGGGCGGTGCCGGGCCTGGCGGACTCCTGGGTTGTTCCGGGTGTTCCGGTTGTTCCGGTTGTTCCGGGTGTTCCGGGTGTATCGGGTGTCGCGTGACGGTCGGGGTCGGGTGCCAGCTCGTCAGGCAGGGACTCGCGCACGCGGCCGGCGTTGGAGGCAGGCACGCCATCGCCCCCGGGGTTGCGCCCGGCGTCCAGGCCGCGGCAGAACAGATAGCGCACGCCGCCGAAGTCGCGGGCGTAGTCATAGCCACCGCCATCGGCGGCATCGCCCAGGCGGAAGCGCAGCCAGCGGTGCAGCGCCACGGTGTAGATCAGTGCCTGTAGCTCGTACTCGCTGTGCGCCATGGCGCGGGCCAGGGCGTCGGCGTCGTAGCTGGGCAGGCGGTTGGATTTGTAGTCCAGCACGTACCAGCGGCCGTCCACGGTGTAGGTGAGGTCGATCAGGCCGGTCATCAGGCCTTCCAGGCGCTGGCGCATGCCGAAGGCCTGGCGGTCGCCGACCACGCCAAACCGGTGCAGCAAGGCCAGCAGCGCATCCACGCGGGTGGGCCGCATGGCGAAGTGGAATTCCATCTCGTTGCGACGCTGCGGCGCAGGCACGTCGGCCAGGCGGGTGCCTTCGGGCAGCGCAACGGTGAGGGTGTGGCCGATCAGCGCGGTGAGCATGCTCAGGCCGTCGTCGAGTTCGTCCTGGGCATAGCCGCCGCGTTGCAGGGCCTCGACGATGGGCGCCGCCTGGCCGTCGGGCGCGGGTTGGCCTGGCCGCCACGCCCGCCAGGCGGCAAAGTCGCAGCGCTCGAACACGTCGTGCATCACCACGCCGAAACGGTTGCCGGCGAACCGTGGATCGAAGGGTTCGGCCTCGGTGGTCACCGCGATCGCTTCGCTGCCGGACGGCTCGTCGCTGCCGCCGCTGCCCACCACAGTGGCGCTGGCCATCGGGTCGGTGGCGGCGCCGGCATCGGCGTTGGCCAGCTGGGTGAAGCTGTAGACCCACCACTCCGGGGCGATATGCCGCTGCGGGATGCGCGCAGGCGGCACCTGCGCCTCGACCGGTGGCGGCAGGCGTGGCAGGTTGGTGGGCGGCGTGCTGGTGTCGACCACCACCGCGCCCTCGCCTGCCGCGCCCTGCAAGGCATCGAGCGTGCGCAGCATGCCGGCCAACGCAGTGCGTTCATGCTGATGGAACGGGCCGCTGGCGATCCACAGCGCGTGCTCGGCGCGGGTCAGGCCGACGTAGAGCAGGCGTGCGTCTTCGGCACGTTGTTCCTGTTTCCAGGCGGTTTCGGCGGCGCTCCAAGTCGGGTCGTCTTTATCTGTCTTCCAATGCAGCTGGCGACCGAGGTCCGGCGCATGCACCACGCAGTGGCGGCCGGCCCCCTTGTCGCTGCGACCGATGCCGATGTACGGCAGGAACACCAGCGGATATTCCAGGCCCTTGCTCTTGTGCAGGGTGACGATCTGCACGCGGCGCGCGTCCGACTCCAGCCGCAGCTGCTGGGCTTCGTCGTTGTCGTCGGCGTTGGCGATGCGGCGCGACAGCCAGTCCACCAGGCCATGCGGGCCGAGCGCGCGGGCGTCGGCTTCCTGCAGCAGTTCGGCCAGTTGCAGATAGTTGGTGAGGCGGCGTTCGCCATCGACCAGGGCGAGCAGGCGTTGCCCATGCGCGGCGCCCAGTTCGCCGATCAAGGCCAGCGGGCCGCCGCGTTGCCAACGCTCGCGCCAGTCCAGTGCGTGCTGCTGCCAGCGGCGGTGACGCTCGCCGTCGTGTGCGAGCGCAGCGATGGCGGCGGCGTCTTCGCCGATCAACACGGTGGCCAGGGCGGCGCGCAGGCGGCTGTCGTCGCCGGGGTCGAGCAAGGCCTGCAGCAGGGCGAGCAATTCCAGCGCTTCGTGGGTGGCGAACAGGCTTTGCTTGCCGGCGGCCACGGCGGGGATGCCCACTGCACCCAACGCCTGCTGGATACGGGTGGCCTCGCCGTGGCTGCGCACCAGCACGGCGATGTCGCCGGCCTGCACGGGGCGGCCGTTGATGGTGGCACTGCCGTCGCGGCCACCGGCCAGCCAGCTGCGGATCGCCGCGACGCAGGCGGCGGTGGCCAGCTCGCGGGCGCGGCCGGCGCTCCAGGGTTTGGGCTTGCCCTTCATTACCGGCGGTGGCTCGGGCGCACGCCACAGCGTGAGTGCCGGCGCGGTGACGCCGTTGCATTGCAGGTCCGTGTCCAGCCGTTTGGTGCCGGCCTGCACCGGGTGGAAGGCGATGCCGTCGGTGAGGAAGGCGTCGGTGTAGCCGGCCTGCGCGTACAGCGCATCGATGGCGGCCAGCACGCCGGGGCGCGAGCGGAAATTGTGGCTCAGCGGTGGCGCCAGTTCGGCAGTGACTGCCGCGGCCAGATAGGTGCGCACATCGCCGCCGCGGAAGCCGTAGATGGCCTGCTTGGGGTCGCCGATCAGGAACAGGGCCGGCTCCAGGCCGGCGGCGCGGGCAAGCGGGCCCTGGCCAAACACAGTGGAGAAGATCGCCCACTGGCGGTCGTCGGTGTCCTGGAATTCGTCCACCAGCGCGATGGCGTATTGCGCGCGCAGGCGCTGCACCAAGGCATCGGCCTGCGGGCCTTGCAGCGCATGCGCCATGCCATCGACCAGGTCGTCGTAGGTCTGCACGCGGCGCTGGCGCTTGAGCAGTGCCAGCCGTGCGATGGCATCGTCGCGCAGCGCGTGCAGCAGGCGGATGCGGCGGCGGGTGCGCCATTGTTCGACGTTTGCCAGCGCGGTGAGATAGCCATCGATCTGGTGGCTCATCGGCGAGGCCGGCGTGCGGTCGACGAACTTCTTGTTGGTGCCGGCCGCCAGTTCCGTAGCGGTGAGCTTGGACAGTTTGGGATGCGGCGCGCTGTCGTGCGAGGGCGCCGCGGCGAAGCTCTGGAACCAGTGCCACAGCGAGGCCAACCACTCGGGTTTGTAGCTGACCTTGCTCAGGATGCCGCCATCGATGGCGGCCATGAGCGTTTCGAAAAACGCCGTGCCGTGCGCCTGGAACGCGGCCGCCAATGCATGGCTGGCGTCGTGCACGGCCTGCAGCAATCCCGCGGCGGCGTCGGTGGCGTCATCGGAGCGTGCGGGCAGGATGGCCGGGTGGCGCACCAAGGCGCGCAGATCGGTGGCCAAGGCGGGCGGGCCGCCCGACCACAAGGCGATCAGGTCTTCGGCCATCACCGCATCGGCGGCGCGTTGCCGCCACAGGTCGGCAGCGACTTCGCCCAGCAATTCGCGGTCGTTGGCGAGCAGTTGCGGTGCGGCGAAGGCCTGGCCGCTTTCCAGCGCATGTTCGCGCAGCACGCGCGCGCAGAAGCCGTGGATGGTGAACACGGCGGCCAGGTCGATTTCTTCGACGGCCTGTTGCAGGCGGCGGTGCAAGGCGGCAGGGGTTTCGGTGCCGGTGGCCAGGTGCGCTTCGAGAATGGCGCGGGTGAGCAGGGCGTCGGGCGCGTCCTGTAGGAGCGGACCTGGCCGCGACGGGCCGTTGGCGAGATCGGTCGCGCCCGGGTGCGCTCCTACGCTGGTGGATGAGGCATCGGGCACCAGCGTTGCGGCCAGCACCAGGCGTTCGCGGATGCGGCGGCGTAATTCCTGGGTGGCGGCTTCGGTGAAGGTCACTGCGAGGATCTGGCCGATGCGCAGGCCGCGCTCGACCACCAGCCGGGTGAACAGCGTGGCCAGGGTGAAGGTCTTGCCGGTGCCGGCGCTGGCTTCGATCAGGCGTACGCCGTGCAGCGGTAGGTGCAGGTACGGGTCGATGACGGGAGTGCTGCTCATTCGGCGTCATCCTGTGCGCCGTGCCAGTGGCGCCAGCTGTCGATCAGCCGCTCCGGGTCGAGCGTCGTCTCGGTGCTGCCGCGTTCGAGCAGGTCATAGACGCGGTGGCTGGTGGTGGCGAACTCGGTAAAGCGCTGCGCATCGGCAAACGGGTCGCGGCCGCGGTTGACCAGGCGCAGTTCCGGGCTGTGCGACTCGCTCCAGCCGAAGCTGGCCTGCCACTGCCCGGCGGCGTCCTTGATGGCCTTGTCCAGGTCGTCGCTGCGCGCGGCCTGGTGGTATTTCCAGCTGCTGTACGGGGCGAACGGCAACGGCGCCTGCAGGCCGTGGCGATACAGCTGCAGCAATTCGGCCAGGGCGTTGTGCGCCTGCGTCTGCGATAGCGGCTCGGGGTCGATGGGATGCGGGCCCAGGCCATCGTCGTGTTCGAAGAAGCGCACATACGGCGCCTGCTCGCCGGCGGCGCGCAGCAGCAGCCATTCCAGGCCGTGGCGGATCGCGCTGCGGCCGCTGAGCGCGCCCACCTGCACCCGCCCCACGCCATCGGCGTACCAACCAGGCACGCGGCCATGCACTTCCGTCTCGCCGATCTGCACCTGCAGCCGGCGCGACTGTGCGGGCGCTTCGCCACGCCATTGCCGGAATGCCTGCGCATACGGGCGCAGCTGGGCCACCCGCTCATCGAGCTGGCGGCGCCCCAGCGGACCGGATGGCAGCAGTGCGCGCGCGCGCAGACGCTCGTACAGCCGCTCGGTGTCGCCGGCCAGCGCCGCGTCGAACACCTGCTGCTGCAGGCCGTAGTGGTCCAGCCCGCGGGTGGAGGCAAGCAGTGGTTCGAGGTCGCTGTCTTCGCTGGCCGGATCAGGCAGCCGCATGCCCAGGCGGTGGCGCAGGAACTGCCCGGCCGGGTCGCCGAACAGGCGGCGCAGGTCGTCGATGGACACGTTGCTCGGCACTGCACTGTCGTCGGCAGGCAATGCAGCGGCGACCCACGGCGCCAGCGCCTGGCGTTGCCCGGTCAGGCTGTCTACGGCCGGGCGCCATTGCCGGCGATAACTGAAACGGCGTGGGTCGGCGTGCGCGTCGTCGCCCACCGCGCCGAACGCCGCGGCGGCGAACGGCTGCAACGGGTGATGCACCACCAGCGTGTCGAGCGCCGCTGGGTCGGCGTGGTACTGCGCCGCGCTGCCCAGCAACTCGCTCACCAGCACCGACGGCTCGCGCACGCTGCCATCGCGCGCGTCGGCGCCGAGATAGCTCAGGTAGAACACCTCCTGCGCAGAGGCGAACAACTGCAAAAACAAGAACCGGTCGTCCTCGCGCGTTGAACGATCACCGTGGCGGCGACGTTCGGTGCCCAACTCGGCGGTAAGACGATTGAGCCCGGCGGCCGGGTCGCGGCGCGGGAAGTCGCCGTCGTTCATGCCGAGCAGGCAGATCACCCGGAACGGCAGCAGGCGCATCGGCACCATGCGGCCGAAACTGATGCCGCCGGTGAGCAGCGGCGCGCGCGTGTCCGACTCGCCCAGCACCGCAGCGAAATGCGCGCGCACCACCTCGGCTGGCACCTTGCCTGCGTAGTCGGCGCGCACCGCATCGCGGGCGAACTGGTCGATCAAGCTGCGCAGGCGGTCCAGCGCGCGCTGTGCACGCGGTGCGGTGGGCGCTTTTGGCATCAACGCCTCCAGCAGGCCAAGCAGACGCTCGCGCCACTCCACCGGCGTCATCGCTTCGGCCAGCACCGCTTGATGCCGTTCGAGCACGCGCAACAGCCGCAATAAGGTATCGAGCGCGGCCAACGCGCTGCCTTCCAGCTGCGGCCACGGCGCCACGCCATCGATGTCGTCGTCGGCACCGCTGGCATGCCCCAGCAGCAGCCGGTCCAGCGCAAAGCGCCAGGTGTAGGCATCGTCGCTCGGGGCCTGCAGTTGACGCCGATGCGCCGCATCCAGGCCCCAGCGCGCGCCGGCCGCGTGCAGCCAGCCGCGCAGGCGTTCCAGCCCGGCTTCGTCCAGGCCGGCGGCTTCGGCAATTGGTGCGCTGGCCAGCAGGTCGAGAATTTCGTGCAGGCCGAAGCGTGCGATCGGCAAGCCGAGCAAGCTCAGAAAAACCTCGGCCAGCGGCTCGCTGGCCAGCGGGCTGGCATCGGCCAAGGCATACGGCAACGCGTCGTCGTTGCCGTGGCTGCCGAACACCGCATCCAGATACGGCACGTACGGGTCGATATCCGGCGACAGCACCGCGATCTCGCGCGGCTGCAAGGGCGGGTCGAAGCGCGGGTCGTCGAGCAAGGCGCGCAGCTGGTCGTGCAGCACCTGCAACTCACGCAGCCGCGTGTGGCAGGCGTGCACCTGCAGGCTGGGGTCGTGCAGATTCACCGTCGGCAACGCGGCCGGTACGCGTGGCGCGCGGCGATGGAACAAATCGCTCTGCATGCGCCGCAACAGGCTGTCGCCCAGGCCGCCATCGGCCAGCGCGCGACGGCCGGACTCCAGCGGGTCGGCATAGGCGGCGATTTCGGCCAGCGGATGCACCACCTCGTAATCGCCCACCAGCGCCATGAAGTCGCGCCCGGCCGCACCCCAGGCCTGCAGCAGCGGGTTTTCCTGCACCTGTTCGGCGAACAGCTGCACTGCGCCGTCTTCGCGCCGGCGTTGCCACAGGGTCTGCAAATCGCCCCAATAGCCTTGCGTGGGCGTGGGCAGATAGAAATGCAGCGTGCCCACGCGCGCCTGCGTGGCCAGCACGCGCAGCACGTCGGGCGAGATATTGAGGATGGCGAAGGCGAACAGCCGGCCCGGCAAGCCCTGTGGCAAAGGCCCGTCGGCGCGCGCGTACCGGTCCAGATACTGGCCGATGCGACGCGCGCGGTATTGCCGGCCGGAAGCGATGCTGCGCCACAGCCGCGCCTGCGGATCGTCGGGGTCGGCGCCACCTTCCCAACGCAGCAACCAGTCGCGGCGCCAGGCCTGGTACTTCTCGAACACATTGCCCAATTCGCCAGCCAGCGCCCAGGGCTTGAGCGCATCGCCGTCGGACAGATAGCCGGCCAGTGACGCCAACGCCGCATCGCTGCCCAGGTCCGATTGCAGGGCCGCGTACAGCCGCCACTGCGTGGTGGCCATGTCCAGATCGTCGTCGGCCGGGCCGAGGTTGCACTCCAGCGCGCGCGCGACGAACTCGCCGGGGGTCAGGAATTCCAGATTCGCCGCCACCCCGTGCTCGGCCGCCAGCGTGGATTGCAGCCAGCGCCGCATCGCCACCTGCGGGATCAGCACCACCTCCGGTTGCAGCAGCGGCTGCCCGGGTACCGGTCGTCGCAGCTCCTGGGCCAGCAGGGCAGCCAGGGTATCCAGCGCATTGGATGGATAAAGGCGGAAATCGGGCGCGGAGGTGACGTGCATGCGTGCGCGCATTGTGCCGGATGCGCGCGTGATGCGCTGTCGGCGCTGGCCGCGATCTGCCCTGGCGCTGATGCACGTGCGCCGTGCTGTCGAGCGCGCAGGCGCGCTGCAATCCGATGCAGCCCCTCTTGCCAATGCCGTGCGGCGCAGCATTCGACGCCGCGTGCGGATCGCGCGACGTCAGATGGATGTGCCCGCCGGCCGGCGCATCGACGCTGCCCGGCAGCGCCGCGTCGGCCAGCACCGGAGTCAGAGCGGTGCACATTCCCGCGCCGCGATCGCATGACAGCCGGCGTGCGACCTGCGCGATCGCGACCGCAGGTCGAACAGGGGCAGGCCATCAAGCGGCGGGCCAGCCGCATCCACCGGGCAAACGTCGCAAATGCGATGGGCCGGGGTCATCGCCCGGCCCATCGCGTTGCTTGCTGAGCGGGCCTGCGCCGCGATCAGTATTTCTTTTCCAGATTGATCATCCAGGTCTGGTCGTTGTTGCTGTCGCCATCGGTAATGCCGCGGTATTCCAGGCGCGTGGACAGGCCTTGCTCGGTCAGCAATGCCGCGCCGATACCGACCATCAACCGGTTGCGGTCGAACGCACTTTGCGCGGTGCGATAGAACGGGCCGCCGCTGAGATCGGCATAGCTCAGCGTGGCATCGCCACGGCCCTGGAAGTCGCGCTGATACTCCACGCGCAACTGCGGGGTCAGACGTCCCCAGGCGACTTCGCGGCGCCACTCCAGGCGCAGGCCCAGGTTGCCGGTCGTGGTGGCCACATCCATGTCGGCATAGCGCAGTGCGAACGGCGCCACGCCGTCTTCCGCATAGCCATCCAGCGTGGCACGTGCCACATCCACCCGCGCATACGGGGTGATCTGCACGTCGCCGCGCTGCAGGTCGGCACCGGTGGACAGCGAGGCGATCCACTGCTTGCCGTCGCGGTTGCCCTCGGCCAGCGAACTGTCGTCGGTGACGAAGCGGCGCAGGTCGTAGGACAACAGTTGGTAACCCACCAGGGTGTCGAAGAAGAACGCCTTGCCCGGGTGGAAGCTGGCATACAGCGCCATGGTGTACGCGGTGCCCTTGCTGCGGCTGCCGCGCGTGCCCACATCGCTGTCGTCGCGGCCCCAGCCCAGGCCCGCACCGATCGCCAGCGACTGCGCAACCCGGTAGTCGGCGCCGACGCTCAAGCCGTCGGTCTGGAAATCCACGCCGTTGCTGTTGGTCTGCCGGTTCAAGCTGCCCGAGCGGATCGCACCGCCGATCCACAGGCCCAGGTCGCCCTGGCCCTGCACACCCTCGCTGCTGCCCGCCGCCGCCGCTGCCGGCGCATCGCGGAAGTCGTTGTCGGCGTCCTGGGTGTCCGGGCTGCACGGCTGCGCCGTGATGCCGCGCTCGGCCTGGCGGCAATGCGAGGTGGGCTGGAAGCTCACCGCGTTGGTGAAGCTGCCACCACCACGGTGGGTGGCTTCCAGACGGCGCTGGAAGTTGTCGATCTGCGCACGGGCAAACCGCCGCGTGGACTCGGACTGCGCATCGATCAAGCCACGCACTTCCGCGTCCTGGCTCGGGTCGCGGCGCGGCGCGATGTTGAACACCACACTGGCCGGCACCGAGGTCGCGAAGGCGTTGGACAAGGTGAACTGCACCGTGGCCTGGCCGACGAACGCCGGGTTGGGGGTAAAGGTCAGCATGAAGCTCGGCGTTTCGGCCATTGCCGCCGCGGCCGGCGACGGGCCGCCAGTGGCGCGCGCCGCTGCGGCGGTGGCAGTGCCGCCCACCCGGGTGATGGTGGCAGTACCGGCCGAGGCCGGCAGCACCGCGACCACGGCCGCAGCCACAAACGGCCCGCCGGTGGCATTGCGGGTGATGTCCACCTGCTGTGCTTCGCCGGGCACCGCCTCCGCGGTCACCGACACCGCCACCGGCCGCGCATTGACCGTGATGGTCAGCGTGGTGGCCGCCGAGGTGCCGCCACTGCCGCTCGCGGTATAGCTCACCACGTCGGTGCCGATGAATCCGGCGTTTGGCGTGTAGACCACATCCAAGCCATTGACCACGGCACTGCCATTGGTCGGCGCAGTGGTAATGGCAATCGCGGTGATCGTGCCGGTGTCGTTGCCCGTCACCGCCACCGTCACGGCGGTGCCGTCCATGGTCACGGCAGTGTCTGCCACCGCCACCGGCGCGGCGCTGCCCACGCTGACGCTGTAGGCCTGCGCCGCGCTGGCAGCACTGGCGTCGGTCACGGTGATGGTGAAGTTGCTGACGCCCTCGGCACTGGGCGTGCCGGACAGCGTGCCGTCGGCAGCCAGCGTCAACCCGGCCGGCAAGGTGCCGCTGGTCACGCTGAAACGGTAAGGCGCCACGCCGCCGGACACGGTCAATGTCTGGCTATAGGCGGTGCCATTGACGGCCGGCGGCAACGTGCCCTGCCCGATTACCAGCGTGGCCGCGCCGATGGTCAGTGCATAACTGCGCGATGCCTGCGCAGCCGGGCTGGGCGTGCTGTCGGAGGCAGTGAGGGTGAAGTTGAACGTGCCCGCCACGGTGGGTGTGCCGCTCAGTCCACCGGTCGCCGCATCCAGCACCACACCGGCCGGCAGGGTGCCTGCGCTCAACGCATAACTGTAGGGCGCAGTACCGCCGGTGGCCGGAGTGATGGCCGCGGTGTACGCCTGCCCCGCCGTGCCCGCAGGCAAGGTGGATGCAGGCAGCACCAGGGTCGGGCCAGCTACGGTCAGCGCATACGCCTGCGTGCCGGTAAAGCTGTTGGCATCGGTCGCCTGCACGGTGAAGTTGAACGTGCCTTCCACTGTCGCCGTACCCGACAGCGTGCCGTTGCTGGCCAGGGTCAGGCCCGCCGGCAACACGCCGCCGGCAATCGCATAGGTGTACGGCGCGGTACCGCCACTGGCGCTCAACGCCTGGCTGTACGCAGTGCCACGCGTGGCACCCGGCACCGTGGTCGGTGCGACCACGACTTGCGGGGCAGCGATGGTCAACGCATAGCTGCGCGATGCCTGCGCAGCCGGGCTGGGCGTGCTGTCGGAGGCAGTGAGGGTGAAGTTGAACGTGCCCGCCACGGTGGGTGTGCCACTCAGACCGCCGGTCGCCGCATCCAGCACCATACCGGCTGGCAGCGCGCCGCCAGTCAGCGCATAGCTGTACGGGGCGGTGCCGCCGGTGGCCGGAGTGATCGCCGCGGTATACGCCTGCCCTGCCGTGCCCGCAGGCAAGGTGGATGCAGGCAGCACCAGGGTCGGGCCAGCTACGGTCAGCGCATACGCCTGCGTGCCGGTAAAGCTGTTGGCATCGGTCGCCTGCACGGTGAAGTTGAACGTGCCTTCCACTGTCGCCGTACCCGACAGCGTGCCGTTGCTGGCCAGGGTCAGGCCCGCCGGCAACACGCCGCCGGCAATCGCATAGGTGTACGGCGCGGTACCGCCACTGGCGCTCAACGCCTGGCTGTACGCAGTGCCACGCGTGGCACCCGGCACCGTGGTCGGTGCGACCACGACTTGCGGGGCAGCGATGGTCAACGCATAGCTGCGCGATGCCTGCGCAGCCGGGCTGGGCGTGCTGTCGGAGGCAGTGAGGGTGAAGTTGAACGTGCCCGCCACGGTGGGTGTGCCACTCAGACCGCCGGTCGCCGCATCCAGCACCATACCGGCCGGCAGCGCGCCGCCAGTCAGCGCATAGCTGTACGGGGCGGTGCCGCCGGTGGCCGGAGTGATCGCCGCGGTATACGCCTGCCCTGCCGTGCCCGCAGGCAAGGTGGATGCAGGCAGCACCAGGGTCGGGCCAGCTACGGTCAGCGCATACGCCTGCGTGCCGGTAAAGCTGTTGGCATCGGTCGCCTGCACGGTGAAGTTGAACGTGCCTTCCACTGTCGCCGTACCCGACAGCGTGCCGTTGCTGGCCAGGGTCAGGCCCGCCGGCAACACGCCGCCGGCAATCGCATAGGTGTACGGCGCGGTACCGCCACTGGCGCTCAACGCCTGGCTGTACGCAGTGCCACGTGTGGCACCGGGCACCGTGGTCGGTGCGACCACGATCTGCGGGGCAGCGATGGTCAATGCATAGCTGCGGCTTCCTTGCGACGGCGTTCCCGAGGTGCTGTCCGTGGCCGTCAGGGTGAAGTTGTAGGTACCGGGGGCTGTAGGCGTGCCGCTCAGCGCACCGGTTGCGCTATTGACCGTGATCCCGGCCGGCAGGACGCCGGCAGCCAGGGCGTAGGTATAGGGCGCGATACCGCCGCTAGCCGGCGTGATGGCGGCCGAGTAGGCCTGACCGGCGGTTCCCGGTGCCAGCGTGGTGGCCGGCAGGTTCACGGCCGCGCCGGCAACCACCAGCGTGTAAGCGCGGCTTCCGGTGGTCGGCGCTCCGCTGTCGGTGGCGCTCACGGTGAAGTTGAAGCTGCCACTGGCGGTCGGGGTGCCCGTCAGCACGCCGCTGGCGCTCAGGGTCACCCCGGCCGGCAACGCACCGGCACTGAGCGCGAAGGTGTACGGGGCGGTACCACCACTGGCCGACAGATTTTGCGTGTAGGCGGTGCCCGCCGTTGCCGCCGGCAGCGACGCCGGGGCGATGATCACCACGGCATCGTCGTTGTTGATGGTGCCGGTACCGGTGGCGCGGGCGATGGTGGCATTGGTGGCGCTGGACAGCACCACGCGATAGGTCTCGTTGGGCTCCACCGAAAGATCGCCGTTGACGGAAATCGCCACGGTCTGCGTGGTGGTTCCCGGGGCGAAGCTCAGCGTTCCCGAGCGGGCGGCGTAATCGCTGCCAGCCGTGGCGGTACCGTCGGCGGTAGCGTAATTGACCGTGACGGTCTGGCCGCTGGCCGTGCTCAGGCTCACCGTGAAGGTGGCCGTGGTGGTGCCGCTGTTGCCCTCGATCACGCTGACATCGTCGATCGACAGCGCCGGCGCCGTGTCGTCATTGACGATCGTGCCAAGGCCCTGTGCATCGGCCACATTGGCGCCGGTGACATTGCTGACGTTGACGAAGTAGGTCTCGTCCGGTTCGTTGAGGGTGTCGCCGTTGACAAGCACGCTGAAGGTGGCGCTGCTGCTGCCGGCGGGAATGGTCCGCCCGCTCAGGCTGGAGGCGACGTAATCCGACCCGGCGTTTGCGGTGCCATCGGCGGTGCCGATGTCGAAGCTGACGCCGCCGGCACCGGCCGGCTGGCTCAACGACACGGTGAAGGTGGCTGTCGTCGTACCGGCATTGCCCTCGTTCACCGAGACGTCGTTGATGCTCAACGACGGCACATCGTCATTGACGATGGTGCCGGTGGCGCTGTTGGGCGAACCCACCACATACCCACTGCCCGCGCTGAGGGTGATCACGACCGTTTCGTCGGGCTCCGACGTCGCGTCCGCAGTGGGATCAATGACGATGCTGCCGCTGGTCTGCCCTGCCGGAATCACCAGCGGCGAGTTCACCGCCGCGAAGTCGGTGCCCGACGTTGCCGTGCCGCCGATGCTGAAACCGATCGAGACGGCGCTTGACGACGGATTGGTGAGTGTCACTGTGTAGGTCAGGTTGGTGCCGCCATCCTCGGCCACGCTCGCAGGCGACACCGCGATCGAGGCGGTGGTGACGTCGTCATTGACGATGGTGGCCGTCGCGCTGGCCGGGCTGCCGGGCGAATAGCCGGTGCCGGTGGCGACGCTGAAGGTCACCGTCTCGTCCGGTTCCACCACGCCATCGGCGATCGGGGTGACGCTGAAGCTGGCGGAGGAGGCGTTGGCCGGCACCACGACGCTGCTCACCGCACCGGAGTAGTCGGTGCCGCTGGTCGCGGTACCGCTCCGGGCCAGGTTCACCGTGGTCGCCGATGTGTTGGTCTGGCTCAACGTCACCGTGTAGACGAAGGCAGCGCCGCTGTCCTCGCTGCGGTTGACCGGGCTGACCGCAATGCTGGCCGTGCGCGAGGGGTTGATGGTGATGTTGAAGGTGAGGACGTTTTCGTCCTCGTCGCGCAGGTAGAACGTATCGGAGGTCGCAGAATTCCCCCCATGCGTATAGGTGACCGTCTGGGTGCCGGGGCCACTCTGAAAGCTGAGCTGGATGCTGCCGTTGGCAGTGGAACCGCGGCCATTGGCATCCAGCGGATTGCGCGGGTCGTCGCCCATGCCGATGTTGGAGGGGCCATCGCAGTTGCTGACGTCGAACGTCACCGAACCGCCCTGATTGATCGTGGCGTTCTGGGTCGAACAATAGGCCGACGCCCCCTGTGCCCAGACCTGTCCGGGTAGCAGGAGCGCCAGGGCGCATATCATCACGGCCACCATCCAGCGCATCGGCGCACCGGTGCCTGTTCCACGCCACTGCGGCTTGTTCACGTTCTACCCCTGATGAAGCGCCACCCCGGCGCCGGCACGGTCCTCGTGCCTGAAGGCAATGCCGCCCTAGAGACGTCATCCCCTGGCATTGCGAGCGCATTGAAACAGGAACTGACTGCCAGTTAAAGAACAAAAAATTAATACTTCATCCCAGTTCTGAATTGTCCCGGCTTGTGGGACGCCGTCGCGACGGGTATCTGTACGGCGACCCCCGACACATGTCGGCGGCGCACCTACGCAGGGAGAGCTGCATGAGCGAGTTTTTCATCGGCCAGGTCATGCTGACCGGTTTCGCCTTCGCGCCGAAATATTTTGCGCAATGCAATGGCCAGCTGCTGCCGGTCAATCAGAACCAGGCATTGTTCAGTCTGCTAGGGCCGCGCTTTGGCGGCGATGGCCGGACTACGTTTGCCCTACCTGATCTGCGCGGTCGCACACCGGTCGGGTACGCGCCTTCGGCCGATGCGAATTGGCAGCCGCCGGTTGCACCGATGGGTCAGGCGGGCGGCGCGGAGGCGGTGACCCTGCTGCCCGCCAACCTGCCCGCGCACAACCACCTGGTGGAATGCAGCAGCACCGGCGGCAACAACCGCACACCGACCGGCCGCGTGTTTGCCACCAACATGGCCACTTCGGGTGCCGCCACGCCGCTATATGCCGCTCCGGGAACGACGGTTCCGCTGGCGCCGGCAACGGTCGCGCCCGCTGGCGGTGACCAACCGCATCCGAATCTGCAGCCCTACACCACGATCAATTTCTGCATCGCGCTGTCGGGCATTTTCCCCTCGCGCAGCTAAACGCGACCGCATTCGGCTGCGCCTGAACGCGCGGCGCCTCATCGACCAGGAAGGATCACATGGGCACTCCATTCATCGGCGAAATCCGCATGTTCGGCTTCGGCCGCACGCCTCAGGGCTGGCAGGCGTGCGACGGCTCGCTGCTGCAGATCTCCGAATACGAAGCACTGTACCTCCTGCTAGGCACCTCGTATGGCGGCGATGGGCAAACAAACTTCGGGGTGCCGGATCTACGCGGACGCCTGCCGGTTCACCAGGGCCAGGGCCCTGGCCTGAGCAACTACGTGATCGCCCAGAAGAGCGGTACCGAAACGGTGGCCGTGACCGTGCCGCAGATGCCGGCGCATACCCATGTCGCACAGGTCACGACGGTGGCGGCAACCAGCCCCTCACCGGCCGGACTCCTGCCCGCGGCGGTCGGTGCCACGCTGTTCTATGCCAGCGACGTGACCGGGGCCACCGCGCTGGCGATGTCCACGCAGAGCACCTCGTTCACAGGGGGCAGCCAGCCGCACGACAACACGATGCCGACGCTGACGGTGCAGTACTGCATCGCCACCACGGGCATCTTTCCACAGCAGTCCTGATCCACGGCGCCGCGCCGAGTCGGTCGCGGCCTGCATCGCTCCACCGGAGGAAATGCGCATGACCGAACCCTATTTCGGCGAAATCCAGTTGTTTGCCTTCGATTACAACCCATACGGTTGGGCGCTGTGCAACGGCGCAACCCTGCCGGTCATGCAGAACACCGCGCTGTTCTCGTTGCTGGGCGTGGCCTATGGCGGAAACGGCAGCACCACATTTCAGTTGCCGAACTTCTCCGCGCGCGCCGGCTGCCAGCAGGGGGCGGCGCCGGGTCTGACGCCACATGCGCTGGGCAATGCGTTCGGCTCCGCCTCGGTGAGCCTGTTGAGCACGCAGATGCCCAACCACGAGCACGGCTTCAATGCGTTCTCGCAAGCGGATCCGAGCAAGAAAAGCGGCACCCCCAGCAGCGGAGCCGCACTGTCGAACTTGAACAGCAACAGCGACCGGCCGTTCAATGCAGTTGCACCCGACCAGCAGTTTTCCCCAACCATGGTGCTGCCCGCCGGCAACGGCCAGGCGCACGAGAACCGGCAGCCCTATCTGGCCATGAACTTCTGCATCGCGCTGCAGGGCGATTACCCGGTGTTCGACTGAAGCCATGCCGCACCTGCGTCACAGGGTCGCGCCGATCGACCTGGAACCACCTGCTGCACTGGGCGTGCCAGGCGGCGTGCTTCGTCCCGAGCGCGCCACCGATCTGCCCTGGCTACGCGATCTCTACGCCAGTACGCGGCGCGAGGAACTGGCGCAGGTGCCGTGGGCGGAGCAGACCAAACGCGCGTTTCTGGACCAGCAATTCGCGTTGCAACGCGCCCATTACCTGCAGCATTTCGCCGGTGCCGACTTGTTGATCGTCCAGGTTGGGGCATTGCGTATCGGTCGCCTGTACCTGCACCGCACCACCACGCAACACACGCTGGTGGATATCAGCCTGCTGCCGGACTGGCGCGGCAAGGGCATTGGCTCGCACCTGATCGCCTACACGCAGGCATCCGCCCGCGCTGCGGGGTGCGCCGTGTGCCTGCATGTGCTGCACGCCAACCCTGCCGCGCAGCGGCTGTATGTTCGTCACGGCTTCATTGCGGGGTGCAGCACCCAGACGCATCTGCAGATGCACTGGACTCCCCATGCTCAACTGCTCAGCTGAGCGTGCTCAATTGAACACGGCCTGATACAGGAACCCGTCGCGTTCGCGCGCCACCGGCACCAGAAAGATGCCGATCTCGCCCAGGCGCGCGTGACGCATCTGATAGGTCTGTTGCGGAAACAAAAAGGCCGAGCCATTGCGAAACAGCAGCGAGAACGGCGCACGCTGCGCATTGCGTGTGTCCTGCAATGGCCTCGCTTCCACCAGCACGAACGGTACCTCGCCCTCGTTCAAGGAGGCAGCGAAGGTTTCGTTGACGCTGCCGGCAAAGTGTTCAAGCGTCAGCAACTCCATGGATGATTCCTTTCATGACGATGTGCACGGATCGTCGCGTGGTTCGCGCCGGCGCCACAAGATGGGGATGCCAACAACGCGACGTACTCGACAGATCGGAGCGATGCGGCAGGCGCCATCGCAGTGCACGTGGTATCCGACTATGACAACGCGTGATCGCCACAGATTCTGAAACGCCAGCCGCACCTGCAGCGACTCCCTACTGCAGCGTACGTTCGGTAGCCGTCGCATGTAGCGCAATCGTCCGTGCGTTGCGGGACACGCTGTTACGCAGATGGCGACACGGGCGGCCCCATTGTCTGCCGCATGAATGCGACAATACTGCACGCGGCGGTTCGGTTATGTTCAGCCGTGTGACAGTTACTCTATCGCGTTGGAATTCTGTTAAAGGCCTCGATGACGGCGTCCGCTTCTTCTGTCGTGCAACTGTCCGGTGTCCGCATCGATCGCGGCGGGCGGACGATCCTGCGCGACGTATCGCTCGACGTGCCACGCGGCAGCATCACCGCCGTGCTCGGTCCGTCCGGTAGCGGCAAGTCCACGCTGCTGGCGGCATTGACCGGCGAGCTGCGCCCGGTGGCCGGCACGGTCACCTTGTTCGGCAACGCCATTCCCACCGGTAGCCGGGCACTGCTGGAGATGCGCCGCAATGTCGGCGTGCTGCTGCAGGGCAATGGGTTGCTGACCGACCTGAGCGTGGCCGACAACGTCGCACTGCCGCTGCGCACGCATACGCGCCTGCCGGCGCCGGTGCTGCAACGCCTGGTGCAGATGAAGCTGCACGCGGTGGGCCTGCTGGCGGCGGCCGACGCCTGGCCGCGCGAGCTGTCTGGCGGCATGGCGCGGCGCGTGGCGCTGGCACGTGCGCTGGCGCTGGACCCGCCGCTGATGATCTACGACGAGCCGCTGACCGGGCTGGACCCGATCGCCTCGGGTGTGATCATGAGCCTGATCCAGCGCCTCAACGACAGCCTGGGCCTGACCAGCATCATCGTCAGCCACCACGTGCACGAGACGCTGCCGATCAGCGATCAGGCCGTGGTCATCGCCAATGGCGGCATCGTGTTCGCCGGCACGCCCCAACACCTGCAGGACAGCACCGATCCGCTGGTGCAGCAGTTCCTGCACGGCCAGCCGGACGGCCCGATCGCCTTCGATGCCGCACCACGCCGCGACCGGAGCGCTGCCTGATGGCCTTCGCCGATTCCATTCGCGCCTTCGGCCGCGCCGGGCTGTTTTCGTTGACCGTGCTGCGTGGCTCGCTGCCCACCCGCGACTTCGCCGCCGAGCTGGTGCGCGAGATCTACAAGGTTGGCGCGCGTTCGCTGCCAATCATTGCGGTGGGCGGTGCCTTCGTCGGCCTGGTGCTGACCCTGCAGGGCTACCGCACGCTCACCACCTACGGTGCATCGGATGCGCTGTCGACGTTACTGGGGCTGTCGCTGTACCGCGAGCTGGCACCGGTGCTGACCGCACTGTTGTTCATCGGCCGCGCTGGCAGCTCGATCGCAGCCGAGCTTGGCCTGATGCGTGCCACCGACCAGATCAAGGCGCTGGAGCTGATGGCCATCGACCCGGTAGCCAAGGCGGTGGCGCCACGCTTCTGGGCGGCAGTGCTCACGGTGCCGTTGCTGACCGGCGTGTTCTGTTCGCTGGCCATCACCGGCGGCTACTTTGAAGCGGTGCACGTGCTGGGCATCGACAACGGCACGTTCTGGTCGGGCCTGAGCAACAGCGTGGATTTCTGGGACGACTTCGGCGTGGCGATGCTCAAGTCGGCGATCTTCGGCGGTACCGCCGCGCTGGTCGCCGCCTACGTGGGCTTTCATGCCGAGCCGACCATCGAAGGCACCTCCATCGCCACCACCCGTGCGGTGGTGAATGCCTCGTTGCTGGTGCTGATGTTCAACTTCGTCCTTTCTGCAATGTTGTTTAGGTGAGATAGCCCATGGCCATGCGTGGACCACGACTCGAATTCGCCGTTGGCGCCTTTTTGCTGCTGACCCTGGCCTCGCTGCTGGTGCTGGCGGTGGCCTCGACCAACCAGCGCTGGGGCTTCGGTTCCAGCCAGTACACCCTGATCGCGCGCTTCAGCCAGATCGGCCAGCTGCGCGCGCAGGCGCCGGTGAAGATCGGCGGGGTGACCATCGGCAAGGTGGCCGACATCAGCCTGGATCCGACCAAGTTCGATTCGGTGGTGACGCTGTCGCTGGACACGAAATACAAGGACCTGCCCGCCGACACCTCGGCCGGCATCTTCACCAGCGGACTGCTCGGCGAGAGCTATGTCGGTCTGCAGCCGGGCGGCGACCCGGAGACGCTCAAGCCGGGCGAAGAGATCGGGTTCACCCAGCCGGCGGTGGATCTGCTGCAGCTGGTCGGCAAGTACATGTTCAGTGGCGGCGGTGATAAATCCGCTGCAGACGGTCAGGCCGCCCCGCCTGCCCAGCCCGCTTCTCCCTCTACGGAACCGCATCAATGAAGACCACCCTGCTCTCTGCCATTCTGGCCTCGACCCTGCTGGTGTGCGCACCGGCCACCGTGCTGGCGCAGCCGGCCGCCGCCAGTGCGCCTGCGCAGGGCGCGGCCACCAAGACCGTCATCGACAGCAGCACCCGCATCCTGGGCACGCTGGAACAGCGCCGCGCCGAGTTCCGTAGCAACCCGGCCGCGCTGCGTCAGTACATCGATGGCGAATTGAACAAGGCCTTCGACCGCGACTACGCCGCGCGCCTGGTGCTGGGCGTGCATGGCCGTGGCGCCTCCGATGCCGACATCAAGCTGTTCGCCGATGCGATGGCCGACAACCTGATGCAGCGCTACGGCACTGCCCTGCTCAACTTCGAAGGCAAGCCGACCTTCCGTGCCAAGTCGGAAAGCGCGCTGCCGGGCAACCGCGGCGTCAAGGTGTCTACCGACCTGCTGCGCGCAGGCAACGACCCGACCCCGGTCGACTACCTGATGCGTAACGTGGGCGGCCAGTGGAAGATCTTCGACGTGATGATCGAAGGCATTTCCTATGTGCAGACCTTCAAGGGCCAGTTCGACGGTCCGCTGCGCGAAAAGGGTATTGCCAAGGTCGCCGCCGACCTGCGCAGCGGCAGCCTGCAGGTCGGTGCGGCACCGGCCAATGGCAAGTAACAACTCCGTGCAACGCAACGGCGACACGCTGGTGGTCACCGGCGTGCTCGACCGTGCCGCGGTCACCGCGGCCTGGCCGCAGGCGGCCGCACAGCTCGATGGCGTACGCACGCTGGACCTGTCGGGTGTGCAACGCCTGGACAGCGCCGGCGTGGCGATGCTGGCCGAACTGGCCGCGCGCGTGCGCGGCACCGGCACTGCGGCAGTGGTGGGCGAGGCGTCCGGTCTGGACGAATTGCGCGCTGCCTACCGCTTGTCTCCCACCCTCGAATTTCAGGCCTGAGCGCCACGCCATGACCCAGTTCCGCACCCTTTCCCTGTTGGCCTGCCTGTCGCTGCTTGGCGCCTGTGCCAGCCAGGCACCCAAGTCTGCCCCGCCACCAGCCAGCGCCGACACCGCGCCCGATGCTCCGGCACCGGTGCGTGACGACGCCGGGGTGACCGCGCAACCGGCCGCCGCCGGGTTTGCCGCGCCCGATACGTTGCCAGCCACGGTGGCGGCGGCGCCAGCCGAACAGACCGGCGCTGCGGGCGATGCCGGCGCGGACGCGTCCGGCGCGCCCACCTCGGCCGAGGACGACTTCAATGCCCTGTACGGCACCACCACGCCACAGGCAGGCGCCAATGGCGCACCCGCCCAGCCGGGCGCGGCGCCAGCGTACGACCCGTGGGAGCGCTACAACCGCGGCATGCACCGCTTCAACCTGGCGGTAGACCGCGGCGTGGCACGGCCGTTGGCGACCGCCTACACCAAGGTGGTGCCGAGTCCGGCGCGGCTGGGCGTCACCAACTTCTTCGACAACCTCGGCACGCCGCTGACCATGGTCAACCAGCTGCTGCAGGGCCACCCGGTGTATGCGGCGCAGTCGCTGGGCCGGTTCGTGATGAATACCACCCTGGGTATCGCCGGGCTGTTCGACCCGGCCAGCGCGGCGGGGATTCCGCGCCGCAGCGAAGACTTCGGTCAGACGTTGGGCGTGTGGGGCTGGCGTAACTCGCGCTACTTCGAGCTGCCGCTGTTCGGGCCGCGCACGGTGCGTGACACCTTCGGCCTGGGTGGCGACATCCCGCTGTCGTGGGTGCGCCAGGTCGACGACGGCGGTGCGCGTTTCGCGCTGCAGGGCCTGCAACTGGTGGACACGCGCGCGCAGCTGATGTCGCTGGACTCGCTACGCGACCAGGCGCCGGACGAGTACGCCCTGACCCGCGATGCCTGGATGCAGCGCCGTAATTACCAGATCACCCGCGACCTGCGCAGCCACCGCGAACAGAACAACGAGCTGCCGGAGTATCTGCGCGAAGACAAGGACAACACGGTGCCGGTGGATGCGATGCCGATTCCCAGCTGGGTGCGTTGACCGGCCCGCCAGGCGTGAACAGAAAAACCCGGGAGCGATCCCGGGTTTTTTTCTGGGCAGCGCAATGTCGTGGCCGCAGCTGCCTGCGTGGAAAGCGCACAGGCCCGCAGATGCCGGTCTGCGCCGGGCTCGCCCACACCGCCTGCGCCTGATGACGCCCACCTGCCGGAGATCAGCAGCGACACCGTGCGATGCCGGCAGGGCGCACGTACGGCTGCGGCTCAAGGTCAGCGGCTACGACCAGCTGTCGGCCTTGCTCGCTAAGCTGGACGCTTTGCCCGGCATCGATGGAGTGGCCCGCAGGTGCGGGCGCAGGACATATCGTCGGGCGCCTGGGTCATGTGTCCGGTGTCACTCCGGTTCGGGCAGCAATGGCGGGGTGCGATCTTCGTAGGTGAGATAGCTCTGCCACAGATCATGTGCGCGCTGGTCGTTGAGGTCGACGGCGCAGCGGGCCGCCTTGGCCGTTCCGACCGTTGCACCCGTCCAGCGCTGTCGTATGTTGCTGCAGTGAAGCGTCTTGTAGCTCGCCCAGGCCGCCTGCGCGTTGTCGAACGCCTCGCCCGACACCCCCAGCGTGACGACGGCCCGGGTGCGCGCGGCCGCCAGATACGCGGCCAGGCGTTGCTGCGATCGGCCCACTTCTGCCGACCAGCATTTATTGCTGTCCGTGGTCGTTTCGAGATCGTGGCAACGCTCCGTCGCATGCGATGGCACGCTGAAAAGCAGCACGAGAAATATCCAGCCGGATCGCGTCGTCATGTGCACCTGATTGGTAGCTTGGTCGATGATTAGCCGGATCATGGGATCGGTTGATCGTGCGTCGCGCGAGGGGAGCGGGTCGGCGATGGCGGCTGCACGCTGTCTGTCGGCTCCCGCGTCGTTGCGGTGATTGCCGGGGCAGATGCGATGGCAGTGCCTGAAACGTCTTGCCGCATGGCGGTGGAGATACGCTGCGATGTTCGGCGACAGTGCGTGTCGAGCGTGCGGCCTGGTCGGCCTTCCGCCGTACCGTCCTTCCCCCTCTCCCTGACGGGAGAGAGGGGGGAGCGCCGGCCTCTGATCGTGCGCTGCAGTGTCTTGCCCATCGGGAGAGTGGCGCATGCAGCGGACGCGGTACAGGGCGCGCGCAAGCTCTGCTCTGGCGCATGTCTGGGCCGGCGCGCGGGACTCAGGCCGCTGCCAGCGCCGCATCCACCGCTGCACGCAGGCGTGCATCGTCGGCCGGGACATCGGGGGCGAAGCGCTCGATGACGGTGCCGTCGCGGCCGATCAGGAATTTTTCGAAGTTCCACAACACGCCGGGTGCGGGGTTGGGCGCAATGCCGTAGCCAGCGAGCTTTTCGCGCATCGGGCCGTCGCCGGTGGCACTCGGGCGTGCATGGGTCAGGGCCTGATACAGCGGATGGGTGTCGCCGCCGGTGACCGCGATCTTGGCGAACATCGGGAAGGTGACGTCGTAGGTGAGCTGGCAGAACTGCGCAATCTCCGCCTCGCTGCCGGGCTCCTGGCCGTTGAAGTCGTTGGCCGGAAACGCCAGCACTTCCAGACCTTGCGCATGCTTGTCGCGGTACAGCGCTTCCAGGCCTTCGTACTGCGGGGTCAGGCCGCACTTGGAGGCGACGTTGACCACCAGCAGCACCTTGCCGCGATAGTCGGCCAATGTGGCCGGCTCGCCTTCGATGCGGGTCACGGGAATGTCGTACAGCGTCTGGCTCATCGGGGCTGTCCTGATCTGCGGGGTAGCCAGCATAAACCGCCGCGCGCGCATGGGTGACCTGTACTGCACCGTGCCTCAATACTTGTATATGCAAGTATCTTGGCTACACTCGCCGCATGGCCACACCCCGCACGCCGACCGGCTGTACCAACTTCCGCCTGCGCAGCGTGTCGCGGATGGTGTCGCGCCATTACGCGACGTATCTGAGTGCGAGCGGCCTGAAGGCGACGCAGTATTCGCTGCTATCGCATCTGCTCACGCTGAGCCCGATCCGGCCGGTCGACCTGGCGCGCAAGATGGGCCTGGATGCATCCACGCTCACACGCAATCTCAAGCCGCTGATGCTGGCCGGACTGGTGCAACAGGCCGACGGCCCCGATGCGCGCAGCCGCCTGATCACGCTCACCGCCGCCGGCCGTCGCCGGCATACCCAGGCCCGGACGCAGTGGCAGAAGGCGCAATCCAGCCTCACCGCACTGCTGGGCAGCGAGCGTGTGCTCGCCCTGCATGGCCTGCTCGACGACACACTGGCCACGCTGCAACAGGCCGGGCTTGCCGATACCGACGACTCCCCCGACTAAGAGCAGCGCTGCCTCCATGACCGCACTCGATGCCCGCACCCGCCTGCTGCTGGAAGCCCCGATCGCGCCCACGCTCGCGCGGCTGGCGGTTCCCAACGTACTGGTCATGGTCGCGCAGGCGTCGGCCGGGCTGATCGAGACCTATTTTGTCGGCAAGCTCGGCACCGATGCGCTGGCCGGCATGGCGCTGGTGTTCCCGATCGTGATGCTGATGCAGATGATGTCCTCCGGTGCGATCGGCGGCGGCATTGCCTCGTCGATCGCGCGGGCCCTGGGCGGCGGCCGGCGCGAGGATGCCAACGCGGTGGTGGTGCATGCGCTGGTGATCGCCGTGGCGTTCGGTGTGCTCTTTACGCTTGCGCTGTGGGCGGGCGGCCGCTGGCTGTATCGGCAGATGGGCGGGACAGGCGCCGCGCTCGATGCCGCGCTGACCTACTCGCACTGGATCTTCGCAGGCGCGGTGTTTGTCTGGCTGTTGAATTCGCTGGCGGCGGTGCTGCGCGGCTCCGGCAATATGGCCGTGCTGGCCAAGGTCACCGTCTACGGGGTCATCGGATTGATCCCGCTGTCGCCGTTGCTGATCTTCGGCTGGGGGCGATTCCTGCGCTGGGCATTGCCGGCGGTGCGCTGGCGCTGCTGCTGTACTACATCGTCGGCACGCTGGTGCTGGCGGCCTATCTGCGTTCGCCGCGCAGCCTGCTGCGCCTGTCGTTTGCGGCGATCCGCCTGCGTGCAGCGGTCTTCCGCGACATCCTGCGGGTTGGCCTGATCTCGGCGATCGGGGTGATCTGCACCAATCTGGCGGTGGGCGTTGCCACCTCGTTGGCCGGGCATTTCGGCTCCGGCGCGATTGCCGGCTACGGCACTGCATCGCGGCTGGAATACGTGCTGATCCCGCTGGTCTTCGGCCTGGGAGCACCGATGCTGACGATGGTGGGCACCTGCATCGGTGCGGGCAAACGCGAGCGCGCACTGCGCGCGACCTGGATCGGTGCGGCCATGGCGTTTGCCATTACCGAAACCATCGGCGTTGCGGCGGCGCTGTTCCCGCGCGGCTGGCTGTCCTTGTATGGCAGCGATGCGACCATGCTGCAGACCGGCACGCTGTACCTGCAGACCGTAGGGCCGTTCTACGGCTTTCTGGGCATGGGTCTGGCGCTGTACTTCGCCTCGCAGGGCGCAGGAAGGCTGCTATGGCCGATCTGCACGACCTTGCTGCGCCTGCTGATCGCGGCCGGCATCGGCATCGCGGCGATCCGGCTGGGTGGCGGCCTGCACCAGGTCTACCTGGCACGGAGCGCGGCGCTGCTGGTGTATGGGCTGGGGACGGCGCTGGCCATCGCCGGTGGATCGATGTTCGGCCGGCTTGGCTGGCCGCGTCGCACCGCGGACGTGGTGGTGGACGCATAGGCCGCTGGCGCTGGTGCATGCGTTGCGGCATCTCGACGCGACGCGCGCCTGATGCCCTATCCGCGCATCAGTCGATGCACAGCGCCGCCTGGCCCTTGCCGCCGATGATTTCCTGGCGGCAGCCGAAGCGGTCGCTGTCGCGCTGGCAGGTGCCGGTGGTAGCGGCACCGGTCGGCACGATGCTGGTGGCCAGGCAATCGCCGCTGCAGTCGCTGTTGTCGCTGCAGGTCTTGCCGGCATCAGCATACGGCACGATGCAGCGCACCGTTTGCATGCGGCCGACCGGACGCAGTTGACCGCCCTTTGCGGTGCATGCTGCGGTATCGGCAGAGGCTGCGCGCGGTGGCTGCGCATCAGATGCGGCGGTGCCCGAACGAGATGCCGGCGTAGCGCTGCAGGCGCCCAGCAGCAGCACGCACACCGTTGCGTAGATCCATCGCGTCGCCATGGGATGCTCTTCTTGACTAGGGTGCGTGCAAGCATCGCGGTGGCGATGTCTGCGCGGTGTGCTCGACATCCGGCGCAAGAACAGGACCTCGCAGACCTGCTGTGTAGGAGCGCCCTTGGGCGCTCCTACGGGTGGGTCGGTCATCGGGCGCTGTGCGGCCGGTCAGGCCTCCTGCACTTGCTGGCTACTCCTGCTCGTCGCTGCTGTCGTCGTGTGAGAGCCCGGCGCCTTCGTCGCTGCCATCGTCCAGCAGCGCCTGCGATTGCTCGCCGGCCAGGGTTTCCACACCGCGCAGGCGGCGTTCGATGGTGCGGGTCTTGCGGCTGGCTTCGCCCAGGCTCTTGCCGACGGTGCTGATCTGCCGCTCGGCCTTTTCGAGAATGCCGGCGAACTTGCCGAACTCGCTCTTCACCGCGCCCAGCACCTGCCAGACCTCGCTGGAGCGCTTCTCGATCGCCAACGTGCGGAAGCCCATCTGCAGGCTGTTGAGCAAGGCGGTGAAGGTGGTCGGGCCGGCCAGCACCACGCGGTGCTCGCGCTGCAGCAGATCGACCAGACCGGCGCGGCGGATGACTTCGGCGTACAGGCCTTCGGTGGGCAGAAACATCACCGCAAAATCCGTCGTATGCGGTGGGCAGACGTACTTGTCGCTGATCGACTTGGCCTGCACGCGGATGGCGCGTTCCAGCTGCGCGGTCGAACTCTTGATCGCGTCCAGGTCGCCTTTTTCCTGCGCGTCGATCAGGCGTTCGTAGTCCTCGCGCGGGAACTTGGCGTCGACCGGCAGCCACACCACCGTGTCGTCGCCGCGCCCGGGCAGGCGGATCGCAAAATCCACCGCTTCGGCACTGTCGGGTTTGACCCGCACGCCGCGCGCGTACTGCTCCATCGTCAGCGTCTGCTCGAGGATGTTGTCCAGCTGCACTTCGCCCCAGCCGCCGCGGTCCTTGACGTTGGTGAGCACGCGCTTGAGATCGCCCACGCCGGTAGCCAGCTGCTGCATTTCGCCCAGGCCGCGCTGCACCTGTTCCAGCCGTTCGGACACGAGCTTGAACGAGGCATCCAGGCGCGTGTTGAGGGTGGTCTGCAATTTTTCGTCGACGGTGGCGCGCATCAGTTCGAGCTTGCTGGCGTTGTCGTTTTGCAGGTTGGCCAGCTGCTGTTCCAGCGTGGTGCGCATTTCGCCGATGCGCAGTTCGTTGCGCTGGGTGAGCTCGGTCAGGCGCTGGCCCAGCGCTTCGGTGAAGCGCTGTTGCGATTCGCCGGCCTCCTGCCTGCCCTTGCGCGAATCTTCGGCCAGCGCTTCGCGCAAGGCGGCCATGTGGGTGTCGGTGCGCGCGATCAGCTCGGTCAGTTGCTGGCCGAACATGTGGATGCGGGTTTCCTGCTGCTGGCCGAAGCCTTCCAGCTGGGTACGCAGTTCGGTGAGCCGCAGGGTCAGCAGTTCGCCGGTGCGTTGCTGGGCCAGGCCACTTTCTTCGCGCGCCTTGCGCGCGTCTTCGCCGAGCGCGTCGCGCAGCAGGTCCAGGCGCTGATCGGTGCGCGTGGACAGTTCGGTGAGATTGCGCGCAAAGGTTTCCAGGCGGCCGTCCTGCTGCCGTGCCAGGCCTTCGAGTTGCTCGCGCAGTTCGCCGCGGCCGTCGCGTTGCTCGGCGCGCAGCGCGTGCTCCAGCGCGGTGGTGGAGGGACGTCGCAGCAGCGCGAGCAGCTGCAACACCAGGACTACGACAAGCAGCCCGAGAAGGATCAGGGATTCGGATGACATGCGCGCAGTGTAACGGTGCCTGTCGCAACAGCTGCGTCGCGGACCGTCGCCCGCCCGAGCGCGCGCAGCGCCCGGGAATCTGCGAGGCAGCGGCCTGAGCAGCCGCTGTCTCGCTGCGCAGGCCTGAGGTCAGAAGCCTTCCAGCACCAGCTTGCCGCGGGTGCGGTGCGATTGCAGCGCGGCGTGGGCGCGGCGCAGGTTGTCGACGGTGATGCGGCCGTAGTGCTCGCCCAGGGTGGTGCGCAGCAGGCCGCTGTCGATCAGCTCGGCGACACGGTTGAGCAGGTGGTGCTGGGCGATCATGTCGTCGGTTTCGAACAGCGAGCGGGTGAACATCAGCTCCCAGTGCAGCGACAGGCTCTTGCGCTTGAGCGGCAGCGCATCCAGCGTGGCCGGGTCGTCGATCAGCGCCAGCTGGCCCTGCGGTGCGAGCACCTCCACTAGCTGCGCGAAGTGCTGGTCGGTGTGGGTGAGGCTGGCCACGTGCTGCACCTGCGCGATGCCGATCCGCTGCAGGCCCTCGCCCAGCGGCTGGGTGTGGTCGATGACGTGATGCGCGCCGAGTGCGTAGACCCAATCCTGGGTCTGCGGGCGCGAGGCGGTGCCGATCACGGTCAGCTTGGTCAGCGTGCGCGCCAGCTGCACCAGGATCGAGCCGACGCCGCCGGCCGCGCCGACCACCAGCAACGCCTGGCCTTGGCCGCCGCCTTCGGCAATGCGCAGCCGGTCGAACAACAATTCCCAGGCGGTGATGGCGGTCAGCGGCAGTGCCGCAGCCGCGGCATCGTCGAGCGTGGCCGGCTTGCGCCCGACCAGGCGCTCGTCCACCAGATGGAATTCGGCGTTGGTGCCCGGGCGGGTCAGCGCGCCGGCGTAGTACACCGCGTCGCCGGGGCGAAACAGGCTGACCTCGCTGCCAACGGCGTCAACCACGCCGCTGGCGTCCCAGCCGAGCACGCGCGGCGATTCCACCGGCGCGTTGGCGCGCACCTTGGTGTCCACCGGATTGACCGAAATGGCATGGATGCGCACGCGCAGATCGCGCGGGCCGGGTTCGGGCAGCGGCAGTTCGAGTTCGACCAGCGCGCGCGCATCGTCGATGGGCAGGCCGTGCTGCGGGTAGGCAATGGCTTTCATGGCGGGCGTCATGCAGGGAGGGGACATGCATGGTCGGCTGCCGGGATTAGGAGAAAAACCGGCAAACTGCATAAGCACTTTCACGATTGGAGTGAAGATGGTCCGCTTCGACGACCTGGCGCTGTTCGTACGTACCGCGGCGCTGGGCAGTTTTTCCAATGCCGCGCGTGAGGCCGACCTGCTGCCGGGGCAGGTCAGCGCGGCGGTGGCCCGGCTGGAGCGGGCACTGGATCTGCGCCTGTTCGCACGGTCCACCCGCAGCCTGCGGCTGACCGCCGAGGGGGAGCAGTACCTGCCGTATGCGCGCCAGGTACTGGAGCTGCTACGCGACGGGCGCGAGCATGTGCGCGGGCGCGACAGCGAATTGCAGGGCCTGCTGCAGGTCACCGCGCCGTCGGACCTGGGCCGCAATGTGCTGCTGCCCTGGCTGACCGAGTTCCGCGCTGCGCATCCGAAGCTGACTTTGCGGCTGCATCTGTCCGACCAGGTGGCCGACCTGTATCGCGCGCCGGTGGATGTGGCGTTCCGGCTCGGGCGCATCGACGGCGGCGACCACGTCGCGCTGCCGTTGGCACCGCACAACCGCCGGGTGCTGGTGGCCGCGCCAGCGTATCTGCAGCGGCACGGGCGGCCGGCCACGCTGGAGGCGCTGCGCGACCACGCCTGCCTGCTGTATCTGCTGGCCGGGCGCGCCTACGACCGCTGGCAGTTCGAACGCGACGGCCGCCGCCAGGTGGTGCCGGTACGTGGGGCGATGCTGTGCGACGACGCCGACATCGTGCGGCGCTGGGCCGTGGCCGGCGAAGGCATCGCCTACAAGTCATGGCTGGATGTCTGCGCCGACGTGCAGGCCGGGCGGCTGGAGGTGCTGTTCCCCGACGATGGCGACCGCTTGCCGCTGCATCTGGTGTGCCCGCATCGCAAGCAGTTTTCGCCGGCGGTGCGCCAGCTGCACGCGCTGTTTGCGCAGCGCTGCCAGGCGCTGACGGCGTTGTATCCGCCGGCCCAGGGCTGACGTGCTGTGCTCGTGGTGCAAGGTGCCGACGGCCGCGGCTGATGCGGCGTCGCGCTCGGGGTTCGGCGGGCCCGCAGCCCGCCAGGCAAGACGCGGAGGGCGCGGTATCGCATGCCACGCCAGCGTTCCGGTGCCCTGCATGTCCGGCCCATGCGGCCCGCATGCTGCTACGCGATGGCATGTGCATGACGGTGTGGAGGTCACCGCAGACGACCGCGCCGGCATTGCCGGGCTCGTTGAAGCGCCCATCACCGCGGCGGTTCTAGCCTGCTGGCATGACCTCACCCAGCCCGGTTCCCCTGCAGCGCTACGGCAACCGTGATGGCCACTCCGGCGTGGTGGCGTATGCGCTGGCCGGGGATGCAATTGCGGTGCGTTTCCGCAGCGGCGAGACCTATGTGTACACCGCCGACAGTGCAGGCGCCGACGTGGTGGCGACCATGCAACGCCTGGCCAAGGCGGGGCGCGGGCTGAGCACCTACATCAGCCAGCATGTGCGCGACGCTTACGCAGGCAAGCTCGACATATAGCCAGGCGCGACTACTGACGAACCCACGTCGCATCCGCCAGGCGCAACGCAGTTGCGTCCTGCAGCGTCCGCTGCCTGTACTGCCTTACGCGCAGACACGACCGCCGGGCTGCTGCGATGATGCCTGGCAGCGATGCGCATAACGCGCTATTTCTCCTGGTGGCGCGTTACGCCGCCTGCACCACTTCACTCGTCGGGATGCACATGCTGGACATCTACGGAACGCTCACCTCGATCAATGTGCGCAAGGTGCTGTGGCTGTGCGAGGACATGCAGCTGGACTACCGCCTGCATGCCTACGGCAGCGGCGCCGCATCGGTCCAGGCGCCCGCGTTCCTGGCGCTCAATCCAAACGGTCTGGTGCCGGTGCTACGCGACGGCACGGTGGTGCTGTGGGAATCGAACACCATCTGCCGCTATCTGGCTGCACGCAGCCGGCGCGAGGATCTGCTGCCGAGTGCGCCGGCAGCGCGGGCACGGGTCGAGCAATGGATGGACTGGCAGGCCACCGAGCTCAACCCGGCGTGGCGGTACGCGTTCATGGCCACGGTGCGTGGCAGTGCGGCGCATACCGACATGCAGTGCATCGCAGACAGCGTGCAGGCGTGGAACCGGCTGATGGCGCTGCTGGATGCGCAGCTGCAACAGGCCGGCCCGTATGTGCTGGGCGCGCAATTCACCCTGGCCGACATCGTGCTGGGGCTGTCGACCCAACGCTGGATGGCCAGCCCTATCGCGCGCCCGGTGCTGCCCGCCGTGGCGGCGTATTACGCGCAGCTGTGCACGCGCGTCGGGTTTCAACGCCATGGCTGCAGCGCGCCTTGAGCATGGCGGGCAGGCCCGCGCAAAGCGGCCGCAGCAACACGCCGTGATGTCGCCGCGGCGCTTGCGGCACGCATTGACCTCAACGTGACCTGCGCATGGGTAGGCTGAGGCTCTGCTCCTGCGAGGCTTGCCGATGACCACTGCCACCAATCAGACCCGCCTGCTTGCCCTGGGCTTGTTTGCGTTTCTGGGCACCTTTGCAGTGATCGTCTGGTCGCTGATGCGGCCGTATGGCACGGCGTATTTTTTCCCGGTGCATTTTTTGATTGGAGCGGCGTTGCCGTTCCTGGTGTACGCGATCGGCGGCACACGGCTGTGGTTCTGGATCGGCATGGGGATCACCGCGGCGGTGCTGCTGTGGTTCAACCTGTGGGGACATGAGGCCAATGGCGCGGCGCCGCAGTTGCTGGACTGGAGCCAGTTTGCCGCCGGTGTGGTCGGGCTGGCCGGCGCCTGGGCGGTGCAACTGATCTATCGCAATGCACGCCCGCCGCATCGTCCGTCGATTGAGTGAGCGATTGAGCGGGATTGGTGCGTTGGGACGTGGGATTCGTAGAAGCGCCGGGCTGCAGACGTCGGTTAGATGGCGAAGGTCTGGCAAAGCGAAGCACGCGCCACGCTGATGCAGGCAGGCGCGTCTGCCCTGCCCGACCTGCGCCGCCACATGACCTTGGACCGATAGCTTTGCTGCGCTGCGTTGGGCGACACTCGCGCATTCTTTTGATTCCCGCGAGGTCCGCATGTCGTCTTGGCTCAGGCGCAAATCCATCGATCAGGTCACCGTGCACGAAGCCGGGCGGCAACTGGTCCGCAGCCTGAGTTGGCCGCACCTGATCGCGCTGGGCATCGGCGCGATCGTCGGCACCGGTATCTACACGCTGATCGGCGTAGGCGCCGACAAGGCCGGCCCGGCCGTGCTGCTGTCGTTCGTAGCGGCCGGCATCGTGTGCGCCTGCGCGGCGCTGGCGTATGCGGAAATGGCCACGATGATGCCGGCGGCCGGCAGTGCCTACACCTACAGCTACACCGCGCTGGGCGAGAGCATCGCCTGGGTGGTGGGCTGGAGCCTGGTGCTGGAATATTCGCTGGTGGTCAGCACGGTGGCGGTGGGCTGGTCAGGCTACTTCGTCGGTTTCCTGCAGTGGCTGGGGGTGGAGCTGCCGCAGACGCTGATTGCCGGGCCGCATGCCGGCGGTATCGTGAACCTGCCGGCGGTGGTGATCACCTTCCTGGTAGCCGGCATGCTGATGGCCGGCACCAAGGAAAGCGCCACGCTCAATGCGGTGCTGGTGGTGCTGAAGATCATCGCGCTGGGCGTGTTCGTGGCGATCGCGTTGCCAGCCTTCAACAGCGCCAACCTGCAGCCGTTCATGCCGTATGGCTTCTCCAAGGCGATGGGCCCGGACGGCGTGGAGCGCGGGGTGATGGCAGCGGCGGCGATCATCTTCTTCGCGTTCTACGGTTTCGATGCGATTTCCACCGCGGCCGAAGAGACCAAGAACCCGGGGCGCGATCTGTCGATCGGCATCGTCGGCTCGATGATCGGCTGCACGCTGATCTACGTGCTGGTGGCGCTGGCGGCAGTGGGTGCGATGAGCTTCACCGTGTTCGGCAAGAGCCCGGAGCCGCTGGCGCTGATCCTGCGCGAACTCGGCCACGGCAAGGCCGCGTTGGTGATCGGTGCGGTGGCGATCATTGCGTTGCCGACCGTGCTGCTGGCGTTTTTGTACGGGCAGAGCCGCATCTTCTTCGTGATGTCGCGCGACGGGCTGTTGCCGCGCGGCTTGTCCAAGGTCAATGCGCGCACCGGCACACCGGTGGCGATCACGCTGTTCACCGCGGTGCTGGTGGCGGCGTTGGCGGGCGTGGCACGGCTGGATGAGATCGCCGCATTGGCCAATGCCGGCACGTTGGCGGCGTTCACCGCGGTGGCTGCATGTCTGCTGGTGCTGCGTGTGCGCGAGCCTGGCCGTGCGCGCGCCTTCCGCACGCCGCTGGCGTGGGTGGTGGGCCCGGTGGCGATCCTGGGCTGCCTGTACCTGTTCTGGAGCCTGCCGAGCAAGACGCAGCTGTGGTTTCTGGTCTGGAATGCGCTGGGTGTGGTGGTGTACCTGGCGTATGGGCGGCGCAATAGCCGGTTGCATCAGGCGGGGTGAGTCGCGACGTCCTCCTCGCCCGCGGCAGAGAGGCTTTCAAACCACTGTGGCAATGCCAGCACTCCCTTCTCCCACTGGGACAGTGTCCTCCTTTATGGGGGAGAAGGTGGCGTGTAGCGCCGGATGAGGGTGCGCGCGAAGCC
>NZ_JBEGFC010000010.1:82024-212973 GCF_040202405.1 Xanthomonas sp. WHRI 6106
ATTCGTCAGGGGCTTTGCCCCGCACCCTCACCCCAACCCCTCTCCCGAGGGGAGAGGGGCTTTAGCGCTGCTGCGATGCTGCTCTTCTCCCACTGGGACAGTGTCCTCCTTTATGGGGGAGAAGGTGGCGTGTAGCGCCGGATGAGGGTGCGCGCGAAGCCACGTGTCATCCAATTCGTCAGGGGCTTTGCCCCGCACCCTCACCCCAACCCCTCTCCCGAGGGGAGAGGGGCTTTAGCGCTGCTGCGATGTTGCCCTTCTCCCACTGGGACATTGTCCTCCTTTATGGGGGAGAAGGTGGCGCGTAGCGCCGGATGAGGGTGCGGGCGAAGCCTCGCGTCATCCAATTCGTCAGGGGCTTCGCCCCCGTACCCTCACCCCAGCCCCTCTCCCGGGGGGAGAGGGGCTTTCAAGCGGCGCGGCGCTGGTCAGTGCTTGCGGCGTCGAGGCTTGCGGTGACTGAGTGGCTGCAGCCGGTTGTTACTGCGCTGCTGCTGGCGTGGCACAGAACGAAGTCGGCAACGCATCCGCCTGCGTACCCCACCCTTGGGTCGGGGCGCGGTTGGTCAGTGCGAACGACAGCGTGCCGCCCTGCTGCAACTGCGCCCAGTCCAGGAACACCTGCGGCTGCGGCTTGCCATTCAAGCGCACGCCATCCACGTATTGCAGCGTGCGGCCGTCGGCGCCAGGCGCATCGATGCGCAGGCGCTTGCCGTTGCCCAGGGTGAGCGTCGCCCGCTTGAAACGCGGCGCATGCAGCAGGAATTGTCCGCTGCCCGGTACCGCCGGATACAGGCCCAATGCACTGAACAGGTACCAGGCCGACATGGTGCCCAGATCGTCGTTGCCGGTCACACCGTTCGGTGCGTTGGTGAACAACTGCTGCGCGGCACGCACCACGGTGGCGGTCTTCCACGGTTGGCCGATCAGCGTGTACATCCACGGTGCGTGCAGGTCCGGTTCGTTGTTGGGGTTGTAACGGTACTGGTTGTAGTAGCTGTAGGGCCCGACCACCCAATGCGTGCGGGCGCCATTGCGCGGGTCCTTGAGCAGGTCGTCGTAGGCGAAGAAGGCGTCCAGCCGCTTGCCGGCCTGTTCGCTGCCGTGCATGGCCTGCAGCATGCCGGGAATGTCCTGCTGCACCAGCCACTGATACTGCCAGGCGGTGCCTTCGTGGAAGCCGTGTTGCGAGCGTGGGCTGTACTGATCGTTGGACGGCGCGTACCAACTGCCGTCTTCCAGCCGCGGGCGCGGAAATCCGGCAAACCCGGTCTCGGCATCGCGCACGTCCGCGTCCCAGACGTTGTGCCAGTTGCCACCGCGCGCACGCAGATGCGCGCTGTCGTCGCCGTGACCCAGTGCTTGCGCCATCTGTGCGAGCGCGCAATCGGCCAGCGCATATTCCAGCGTGGCCGAGCCGCCGTGGTGCGGGTCCACGTCCATACCCTTGGACGGAAACGCGCGGTCGTACTGCACGAAGCCCTTGGCCAGATAATTGGCATTGCCCGAGCGCCCGGCGTGGCGCGAGTTGACCGGTGGTTGGCCGAAGGCGTTTTGCCGTAACGCTGCATACGCTTCGGCTTCATTGCCCTGCAACGCGCCGAAGCGCCACAGATCGACCAGGAACGGCGTGACCGGATCGCCGGTCATGATGTTGGTATCGAAACTGGCGTAACCCCAGCGCGGTAGCCAGCCGCCCTGCTGATGGATCGCCAGCAACGAGCGGCCGATGTCGCGTGCGCGTGCCGGTTGCAGCAGGGCCAGCAACTGGTTCTGCGAACGATAGGTGTCCCACAGCGAAAAATATTCGTAATAGGTCCAGCCATCGGCGCGGTGGATCGCATCGTCGTAGCCGCGGTAGCGGCCGTCGGCATCGCTGCCGGTGAGCGGCTGCAGCAGGGCGTGATACAGCGCGGTGTAAGCCACGCTGCGGTCATCGGGGCTGGCGCCGTCCAGCTGCAGGCTGGCCAGTTCGCGGCGCCAGGTCTGCTGCGCGCGCTGGCGCATCTGTTCCAGGCTCAGCAACTTGCCGCCCTGCATGCCGTCGGCGCGCAGGTTGGTGCGCGCACCTTGCGCGTCCACATGCGAGATGGCGCTGACCACGGTCACCGCGCGCGCGTCTTTACCCTTGCCCAGCGGGAAGCTGAGCCAGGCGCCGTTGGGCTTGAGCTCGCCGCCCATGCCGTGACGCGCGCCGGGCACGCCGCCGTCTTCGCCCCACACCCCATGCGCGGTAAACGCGCGGTCGAATTCCAGCCGGAACCAGGTGGTGTACTCATGGCCGCCGCAAAAACTCTGCGTGACCAGTTTGCCTTCCACCGCACGGTCGCCCACCAACTGCACCTGGCTGCCGATCACCACATGGCGGTCGTTGGCCTGGGCCACGTTGATCAGCAGGTGGCCGGTGTCGGCCCCCGGCGCGAAGGTGTAGCGCTCGGCGGCAGCGCGGGTCAACGCACTGGCTTCGGCGTCGATGCCGCCGTAGTCGGTGAGCCGCACCTTGTAGTACCCGGCCTGGCCCACTTCGCCGTCATGCGTGTAACGCGCGGCGTAGCGCTTCTGGTCGAAGGCCTTGGCATCGGTGGTATCGAAGTCGCCACCCGGGCCGATGCGCCCGGTCACCGGCAGGATCGACACCTGCCCGCCCTGCTCCCAGCAGCCGGCACCGGACAGGAACGAATGCCCGAAGCCGCGGATGCTGGGGTCATCGTAGCGCCAGCCGGCGTAGTGGGCGCCGATCGGGCTGACCTGGATCAGGCCGAACGGCGCGGAGGCACCCGGATAGGTATTGCCGTCGTCCTTGCTGCCGATGAAGGTATTGACCTGCGCCGAGTCCTGCGCGGCCAGCGGCGGTGCGGCCACCATGCCGAGCAGGCACAGGCCGGCGGCAGCACGGCGCCACAGCGGCGTTGACGGCAGACGCGACGAAGAGCGATCAGATGCAACGGCAGAGAACATGCAAGACACCTCGGGGGAGAGGGCGGCCGAGGCCGCAGGTGGAATGACACGTGCTGACCGCTGCACAGGCGGCAATCGGCATGACGACCGAACTCGAACCAAGACCACAAATGGTCGGTAACGGGGCGGGAATCCTCGTCAGTTGCGTGGACGGCGCAGACCAGGACGAGTGTACGAGTGGAACACGCCGATTCCGAGCAGCGGCGTTGCCCGTCTGGCGTTGACCACAGTGGAGCGATTGGCTGCTGCAAACCGAAACTGCGCGCACCCGCAGATGGCTGCGAGGGAGGCTCCGGCTTGGCGGGCGCGCATGCACACGTTCAATCGCGGCACGGCGCGCGCAGCCAGTGCCAACGACAGCGTCGCAACGCGTGGTATTCGCCTTCGAGCGCCAACCAGGCGCTGCACGCAGCGTCTGACAGCTGAAAGCCGGCACGCGCAACGCGTGCAATCCGGCTCCGGGCGCAGCTTCCGCCGACGACGGCATGCGGCTTGGATCGATCTAAATAGCAGTCGACGATGTCCATCGGTTGGCCAAGATTAGTATTGCATGCCATCTCCTGCATACCGCGTCGCAGCAAAGCAGACGGGCTATGGCGTTGGTCGATGAAGATAAGTTTCGTCGAATCAGTGAGTTGGAGCTGGGCAGCAGGAGACACCGTTAGCTGCCCTGACGGGTGAGCCTGTTTAGAGCCGGCCGCCCGCCCGAGATCTGGCCGATGCGCGCCTGCCAGTGGCCGCCCACAAAAAAAGCCCGGTCGTGGACCGGGCCTGGCGGCAAGGCGTCGGTGGGAGGGTCCGCGCCCGGTGCGTGGCTTACCAGCGCATGCCTTCGAACGGGTTGAAGCTGGTGCTGCCCTTCACCTTGTCCAGGTAGTAGGCATAGTTGGCACTCATACCGGCCAGCAGGGCCAGCGGAACGCTCAGCGCGTTACCCAGCGATCCGGGCAGGAACGAGGCAATGATGCCCACCACCAGGCCGATGCCGATCAGGCCCAGCGCCTTGCGCCACAGGCCCAGGATGAAGAAATAGATGAAGCCGAAGAACAGCGCGTAGAAGTTCATGCCCACCTTCAGCTTCTCGCCGAACGGCAACGTCTTGAGCGCCTGCTTGTAGGCGGGATCCTTGGGGCCGCCGTGACGGTCGAAGAAGGCGAAGCGGAACTGCCACTTGGGGCTGAGTTGGGTGCGATCGAAGGTATCCATTCCAATCCATGTAGTTGTAAACGATTACATGATAGGCGATCGCGTATTCATCAGCACGTTCTTTCGGGGCCGGTCACATGGGTTTGGTACGCAGACGCACGCGCGGCACTGGCCGCCGCGCCCGGACGCTCAGCGCTGGTCGCTGGTGCCGGTGCCTCGGCGGGCGCGTCGCAGCGAATACAGCGAGCGGTCGGCGCGGTCGACCACCGCGGCCAGCGCTTCGCCGTCATGCCGCAGCGCGGTGCCCAGGGTGAACTGGATCGGCGCGTCGGCGGCGGCCGCCAGGTAGTCGCGCACCAGCGCGTCCAGCTGCTGCTGGCTGGGCTGATGCAGCAGCACCAGGAATTCGTCGCCGCCTAGGCGGACCAGACGGTCCTGGGTGCGCAGCGGATGGTTGAGGAACCACGCCATCTGCACCAGCACCTCGTCGCCGCGCTGGTGGCCATGGGTGTCGTTGACCAGCTTGAACTTGTCCAGGTCCACCACGATGCAGCCCCAGCGCACGCTGGGGTCGCGCTTGTCCAGCTCGTCCAGGAAGCGGCGGTTGTAGCAGTTGGTCAGCGGGTCGGTGAACGACCATTCCAGCAGCAGCTTTTCCTGCTGGTACTGGTTGGTGATGTCCTGGGCGTGGGCCAGCACCAGGGTGGCGTCGGATTCGACATCGAGCACGTTGCTGTACTGCCAGTGGCGCAGGCTGCCATCGCCGGCCACCAGCTCGATCACGCCCGCGTCCTGGCCGTCGAGCACCATCCGCGACAGGTAACCACGCACCGCGCCGTGCCGCTCCGGGCGCACGAACTCCAGCAGCGAGCGGCCTTCCATCGCCTCCACGCTGCGCCCGAGCGAGCGCGCCGCCGCCGGGTTCACGCTGACCAGCCGGCCATCCATCTCGTGGGTGCAGATCAGCCCCAGGCTGTACTGGAACAGCTTGCGGAACTTGCGTTCGCTGGCGGCCAGCGCATCCACCGCAAGATGCCGGTCGGTCACGTCCTGGACTGCGCCGATCAGGCGCATCCGCCCGTCCACGTGTTCCACCGAGCCGGTGCTGTGCACCCACAACTTGCGGCCGGCGGCACTGACCAGGGGCAGCTCCAGGTCCCACGCAGTGCCGTCCCGCACGCAGGTCTCCACCGCCTCGGTGATGACCGAGCGCGCTTCCAGCGGGTAGAACCCGATCGCCTCGCTCAGGGTGGGCCGGTAACCGGGCGGTACATCGTGCAGGCGGCAGGTCTGGTCCGACCAGATCAGCGTGCCGCTGGCCACATCCACTTCCCACCCGCCGACGCCTGCCACCCGGCCGGTGCGCTCCAGGAACGCTTCGCTCTCGCGCAGGCGCTGCTGCAGCTGCGCATTGGCCGCCTCGCGCTCGAGCATCACCCGGCGCTGCTCCAGCCCTTCGGCAGCGACCTTGGCCAGCTGCTGCAAGGCCTGCAATTGCGCCGGTTCCAGCGCGCGCGGGCGCTGGTCGATCACGCATACCGTGCCCATGCGCAGCCCGTCGGGCAGCACGATCGGGGCGCCGGCGTAGTAGCGGATGCCGGGCGCCTCGGTAACCAGGATGTTGTCGTGGAAACGCGGGTCGGCCGGTGCATCGCGCACCTCCATCACCGCATCGCCCTGGATGGTGTGGGCACAGAACGCCAGTTCGCGCGGGGTTTCGGACACGCCCGGCAGGCCGATGTTGGCCTTCCACCACTGGCGGCGTTCGTCCACCAGCGAGACCAGCGCGATGGGGGTGCCGCCGATCGCCTGCGCGGCGGCGGCCAGCGCGTCGAAGAACGGTTCGGCGGCGGTGTCGACCACCTGCAACAACGCCAGGCGCGCCAGACGCTGCGCCTCGTTGGGTGTGGATGACACCATGGTGTCGCTGTGATTCAACGGAAAGCTCGCTTGTCCCCGGGCCATTCCCGCAGTCTAGCGGACCGGGGACGGGCACCTGCTGCCGGGTTGCGTGGGCAAATCACAGAATGCGCTGCGCGCCGCTTCCCTGCGGCAGGCGCCCTTGGGTGTCGCTGACGATCGATGTGTCTGCGCCATCGACGCAGCCAGCGGATCCTTTCGATTGCCCCGAATGGTGCGGACGCGTCGCGTTGGGCGCGGCCTCAAGCAGGGCGCGCGGCCGCAGGCCGTTGCACCAGCGTGCCACCAAGCTGCACCGCCGCCGCCACGTTGCGCGCGGCGCGGCGGACGTTGCCGGCGGCATCGGCCAGGGCCTGCTCCAGGGTGCAGGCGCCGGGCACCACCGCGAACATCGCATCGATGCCACGGCCATGCAGTTGCGCAGCTGCGTGGCCGATCGATCCGGCAATGGCGATCACCGGGATGCCGTGCCGCTGCGCGAGCTGCGCCACCCCGACCGGGGTCTTGCCGCGTGCGCTCTGGCCATCCAGACGGCCTTCGCCGGTGATCACCAGATCGGCCTGCGCGATGGCGGCCTCCAGGCCGAGCGCCTGGGCAACCAGCTCCACGCCCGGGCACAACTGTGCGCCGAGTAAGGCCGCCAGGCCTGCGCCCAGCCCGCCGGCCGCGCCAGCGCCAGGCAGTGTGTGCAGGCGCACGCCCAGCGCGCGCTGCAGCACATCGGCGTAGTGCTGCAGGTTGGCATCCAGCTGCGCCACCATCGCCGGGGTGGCGCCCTTCTGTGGGCCGAACACCGCCGAGGCGCCGGTCGGGCCGACCAATGGGGTGTCCACGTCGCAGGCGGCCTCGATCCGGCAGTGCGGCAGCCGCGGGTCCAGGCCGTCGACCTCGACATGGGCCAGCGCTGCCAGCGCGCCACCGCCCGGGCCGATCGGCAGGCCGTGCGCATCCAGCAGCCGCACCCCGAGCGCCTGCGCCATGCCGGCGCCGCCGTCGTTGGTGGCACTGCCGCCGATGCCAAGGATCAGGTGGCGCGCGCCGGCATCCAGCGCGGCCAGGATCAGCTCGCCCACCCCGGCGGTGCTGGTCAGCAGCGGTGCCCGCTGCGCCGGCGGCAGCAGGGCTAACCCGCTGGCAGCGGCCATTTCGATCACCGCGGTGCGGCCGTCGCCGGTCATCCCGAAAAAGGCCTGCACCGGCGCGCCGCGCGGGCCGCTGACGGTGCACTCGATCCTGCGCCCGCCGGTGGCCGCGATGAGCGCATCCACCGTGCCTTCGCCACCATCGGCCATCGGCACCTGGCGGTAGTCCCAGTGCGGGAAAACCTGGCGAAAGCCGGCTTCGATCTGCGCGGCCACCTCCGGCGCGGGCAGGCTTTCCTTGTACGCATCGGGGGCGATGACCACCCTCACCGACGTGCACCTGCCCGCGGCGGACGCACCCAGCCGGCCGTGCGCGGGTTGGGCTTGAACACGGCGGCGTTCAACGCGCAGGCCATCCCTATCCGGCCCTGGCGCGCGTGGCCGCGTAGTCCTGCGCCTGTTGCATCACCCGCAACAGATTGCCGCCCCAGATGCCGGCGATCTGCTGTTCGGTATAGCCCTTGCGCAGCAGCCAGGCGGTGATGCGCGGCAGGTCGGAGACATCGTCCAGCCCCACCACGCCACCGCCGCCATCCCAGTCCATGCCGATGCCCACGTGCTCGGGCCCGACCACCGCCAGCACATGCTCCAAATGGGCGAAGAAATCCTCTTCGGTCGCCCGCTTGACCGGG
This sequence comes from Xanthomonas sp. WHRI 6106, assembly GCF_040202405.1. Lineage (NCBI taxonomy): Bacteria > Pseudomonadati > Pseudomonadota > Gammaproteobacteria > Lysobacterales > Lysobacteraceae > Xanthomonas > Xanthomonas sp. WHRI 6106. Next base: position 89,823 of record NZ_JBEGFC010000010.1, read on the forward strand.
TAGCGCGCATCCAGCTCCTTCAGCGCGGCGCTGAGCCTGGTGCCGTCGGCGATCTTGATGTGCTCCCAGCCGCCGTACTGCTCGGTGAGCGCCTTTTCGGCAGCCTTGCGCTCGGGGCTGGCCCCGCTGTCCACCAGATAGCCACCGTAGGAATTGACCTGGATCACGCCGCCATGCGCGGCCAGCACCTTCAGGCGTGCATCGTCGATGTTGCGCGGGTGGTTGTAGACCGCACGCGCGCCGCTATGCGAGAGCACGATCGGCACCGGCGACAGCGCAATCAACTGGTCGAACACCGCATCGGAGGCATGCGATTGATCGATCACGATGCCCAGCGCCTGCGCCTGTTGCACCAGCTGTTTGCCGGCCGGGCTCAGGCCCTTCCACTCGGCGCCCTTGGGGTCGGTGGCCGAGTCGGCGAACTCGTTGTTGAGAAAGTGCACGGTGCTCATCAAGCGCAGCCCCTGCGCGTAGTAGAAGCGCAGCAACGTGGGGTCGGCCACCAGCGGGCTGGCGTTTTCCATGCTGATGTACACCACGCGCTTGCCGGCGGCCTTGATGCGCGCGGCATCGGCCGGCACGGTGGCCAGCGCAAAGCGCTGCGGTTGCGCGGCCACCAGGGTGTGGATCTTCAGCAAGCGCTGCAGGCCGGCGTCGCGGTCGTCCAGGTGCGCGGCTGCACTGCGATCGCCCTGCCCGGTGTAGACCGCCCAGAACCCGCCATCCAGCGCGCCTTTCACCATGCGCGGGTAATCCACCTGCGACAGCTGGTTGCCGGCATGCGCCTGCAGCACATCGAAGTCGGCGCGCTCCAGATTGGCCGGCGTGTCCAGATGCGAATCCAGCGTGACCAAGCGTTGTTGCAGGGCGGTGGCGCGTGCCAGTTCGGCCTTGGAAAATTCCAGCGCGTGCGCCGAGCCGGCCAGGCTCAACAACACGGCCGTACACAGCAGTTGCAGGTTCATGCGCGCTCGCAGGCAGGTGGGGGTCTCGGGATCATAGCTGCAGCGAACCCACGCGCCAGCTGCGCGCGCTGCGCGTTGCCCGCGCCGTGGTGATGCGCGCAAGTCCAACCATCGCCACACCGCAAGCGCCGAGCACGTTGCAGTTATGAAAAATACATCAGCAAAGTAATTGCGCCACGTTCGACCCTACGCACACTTGCGCGGCCGTCGCTGGCGGCACCCCACCCCATCAACCCCGCCCACCGCCACGCCTTGCGCGCGTGTCGTGCGGGTGTGCGCCGCAATCCCCTTCATCTGCGAGATCCAACCATGTCCATTGCATCGCGTACGCTCCCCCGGCATCTGCTCACCCTTGGCCTGATCGCCGCCGGCCTGGGCGCGGCGGCCAGCGCCAACGCGGCCTGCACCGCCGGTTCCTGGGTGGCGCGCGTCAACGAGGTCGGCATGCCGCCGGTGCGCTACGAAACCGCGCATTTTGCGTTCCGCTGGAACGGCAGCGGCGTGTCCGACGCCGACCTGCGCGCGGCCGGCGAGCATCTGGAAATGGTCTGGGACACCTTCATCAACCGCCTGCAGTTTCCCGAGCCGTTCTGCAACGCCGGTACCAAGTACAAGGCCAACCTGCATCTGGATCCGAGTTTCGGACTGAGCGGCGGGGCCACCGGCAGCGGCGGCATGGGCATGTGGATGGCACCGGCCGCGCTGCGCGACCACTGGGGGCTGGCGCACGAGCTCACCCACGCCTTGCAGTACCAGGCCGGCGGCCTGCAGGAATCGGAGTACACCGGCTGGATCTGGGAATCGCATGCCAACTGGATGACGCACCAGCTGCCGGAATTCCACAGCAGCGACGTGCATTGCTCGAGCATGCTGGTGAACTACCCGCATCTGTATCTGGGCTCCACGCGCGACCGTTACTGCAACTGGCAGTTCATGGAGTACCTGAAGAACCGCTACGGCTATTCGATCATCAACGACATGTGGAGCAAGGCACCGCGCATCGACAACCCGGCGCGGCGCACCACCGATCCGTTCTCGGTGATCAAGACCAACATGGGCTGGACGCAGGCGCAGTTGAACGATGTGCTGGGCGACTGGGCCATGCGCAACGTCAATTGGGACTACACCAATCCAGACGGCAGCGACCAGGGCGCGGTGTATCGCGCGCGCTATGGCAGCAACCTGTCCTTCGACCCGCAGCGCACGCAGGACTGGGACAACCGCGACCGCGCCTTGCGCATGACCGTGCTCGACCCGGTGTCCGGGCAAGCCAATCGCTATCGCGTGCCGTTCGAGTGGGCACCGCAGCGTTGGGGCTACAACCTGGTGCAGCTGATGCCTGCCAGCGGTGCCGCCAGCATCAGCGTCGCCTTCGAAGGCCAGGTGCAAAGCGCGCCGGCGGTCACCACCCTGCCCGGCCTGCTCAACGATCCCGCCAGCATCCCCAACCCGGATTCGGACTGGCGCTGGGGCGTGGTGGCCATCGACAGTGCCGGCAAGGCGCGTTACAGCACCCTGCAACGCGGCGCCAGGGCCAGCGTTACGGTGGCCTTGAAGAGTGGCGACCGCGCGGTGTATCTGATGGTGATGGGCGCGCCCGGCAGCATGCAGCAGATCAAGTGGGACCAGTCCTACTACGCGATCTACCGCTATCCGTGGAGCGTGACATTGACCAACGCCGCACCGGCCGGCAGCCAGCCCAATGCGCCTACGCCCACCCCAGTGGGGCGTCGCCACGCCAACGGTGGCGGCTGGGTCGCCAATACCGCCAATGTCGCCTCCACCGCCTATGTGGGCCCGCGTGCACGGGTGCTGGCCGGCAGCGTGCTGGGCAACGCCCGCATCGACGGCCGCGCCACCGTCATGGGCGGCACCGTGCAGGGCAATGCGGTGCTCGGTGGCATCACCGTGTGGCATCCGGGCGCCACCATCGGTGGCAACGCACAAGCCAACACCAGCTTCATGGGGCCGGGCGCCTTCGGCACGGTGAACATTGCCGGCACCACCCAGGCACGTGGCGACATCGAGCTGCGCGAAGGCACCACGCCCACACAAGGCGTGTTCTATGGCTATGCCGATGCGCAGACCATGCGTAACCCCGAATTCGGCGCCGACCTGCGCCAGGCGGTGCCGGAGATCACCGCACGACCGGCGGGTTGGTGAGTCCGTAGCGGGGGCGATGAGCTTGCAACCTGCAGCACGCGTGCGAGCCCGCGCGTGCTGCAGCTCAATCCTCCAGTTCGGCCAGACGCGCGCGCACGCTGTCCACATCGATGTGCTCGCGCACGTGCGGCCACTGCCGCGCCCACACCGAGCGGAATACGATCCACGCACCGAACACGCCCAGACAGGTCGAGCCCAGCGCCAGTACCAGCGGGTGCAGCGGCGAGCCTGCGCCGCTCTGGAACAGATACATGAAAGCCCCGGAAAACAGCAGCCACACGCCGAACACCGGCCAGTTGCTGGCCAGCAGGCTGGCATTGGGGCGTTCGATCTCGCGTAGCAAGCGGCGCAAGGCCTTGCGTTCGTCTTCGTCGCTGGACGTCATCGGCTGCCGGCTCCTGGTTGGATGTCTACCTTGAATCCTGACTCACCGGCGATCGCATCGCGCGGCTGAAGACGCTTCCTGCAAGGCGGCAAACCGCGTCCTCCGCCGCGAAGCGCGCTTACACCACGCGGCAGAACACCGCCTTCAAGTAGCGCGATTCCTGCACGTGCGCCATGAACGGGTGGTCCGGACCGGCGCCAGCCACTTTCAGGATCTGGATGGTGCGCCCGGAGAAATACGACGCGCGCCGCAGCATGTCCAGAAACTCCTGCTCGGCCACCAGCCCGGTGCAGGAGAACGTGGCGAACAGGCCGCCGGGCTTGACCACGCCCAGCGCCAGTTTGTTCATGTCCAGATACTTCTTCAGCGCCGGGATCACCTGCTCGCGGTCGCGGGTCATCTTGGCCGGGTCCAGGATCACCACATCGAACTGATCGCCGCGGTTGGACGCATCGCGCAGCCACGGAAAGATGTCGGCCTGCACGAACTTCGGGCGCACGTTGTTGAGCTTGGCGTTGCCCTTGGCAATGGCGATCACGTCTTCGTCGATGTCCACGCCCAGCACCTCGCTGGCACCGCGCGCAGCGGCATACACCGCAAAGCCGCCGGTGTTGCAGCACAGGTCCAACACGCTCTTGCCTTCCACCTGCTCGCTCAGCCACTGGCGGTTGTCGCGCTGGTCGGCAAAGAAGCCGGTCTTGTGCGCGCCGGCCGGGTCGGCGCGGAACTTGATGCCGTGCTCGGTGATCACCGCCGCTTCGGTGGTGGTGTTGCTGTGGAAGTCGAAGCTCTCCTGCTTTTGCACGTGTTCGTCGGCAAAGCTGTGGAAGCGGCAGCCCGGGAACTGCTCGCGCAGCGCCTCGTAGATCCAATCGCGGTGACGGAACATGCCGGCGGCGAAGAACTCCACCACCACCAGGTCGCCGTAGCGGTCCACCACCAGGCCCGACAGACCGTCGCCTTCGCTATGCACCACGCGCCAGGCATCGGACACGGCGTCGAGCTTGAGCCAGTCACGGCGCAGGTTCACCGCCGCGGCGATCTTGCGCGAGAACCAGCCCGCATCCACCGGCACCGACTGGTCGGTTTCCAGGATGCGCACGGCGATGCGCGAATGGCCGTTGTAGAAGCCGCGGCCGATCCACTCGCCATCCACGCCGACCACATCGACGATGGTGCCGGGTTTGGGCTTGGCGGCGGGCTTTTCCACCAGCTTCTGGAAGATCCACGGGTGGCTGGAGCGCCAGGCATTCTTGAGACGGACGGTAGGGACTGGAGTATTCATCCGCCCATTGTATCCGGCTGGATTGACGTGCCTGCCTCCGGCCCGCAGAATCGGGCGCAGAAGGGGAGTAGCTCCCAACGTTGTCGCCGTCATTACGAGCCCGCCTTGTGCAGTGCTCCGGTGCAACGGCAACCGGCCAGGCCGGTTGCGAGCGAGACCTTCGCCGCGCAGGCGAAGGTCCGTCACCCGGAATCCACGATTTCCGTGTCACAAGGCCTCAGCCCAACCGGCTGTCCAGGTCGTTTCACTTTTTCGGGATTCTTTATGCAAACCATTGGCAATGTCTGGTTATGGGGCGGTTTCGGGGTTGTGGTGATCGCCGCGCTGCTGATCGATCTGGTGCTGATGCGCCACGGCGGCGCGCACAAGGTCACCTTCAAGGAAGCCACCTGGTGGAGCATCGGTTGGGTGCTGCTGGCGCTGGCCTTCAATGCCGGGCTGTGGTGGTACCTGCAGGGCAGCCTGGGCGATGCGCAGGCCGACCAGATCGGGCTGCAGTTCCTCACCGGCTACCTGGTGGAAAAATCCCTGGCGGTCGACAACATCTTCGTGTTCCTGATGGTGATGACCTACTTCGGCGTCCCCGAAGAACAGCGCCAGCGCGTGCTGATCATCGGTGTGCTGGGTGCGATTGTCCTGCGCGCGATCATGATCTTCGCCGGCTCGATGCTGCTGGCCAAGTTCCATTGGCTGCTGTACGTATTCGGCGCGTTCCTGCTGCTGACCGGGATCAAGATGTGGTTCTCCGCCGGCAAGGAGCCGGATCTGGAGAGCAACCCGGTGCTGCGCTGGATGCGCAGCCACCTGCGCCTGAGCCCGCAGTACCACGGCAACCTGCTCAGCGTGATCAAGGACGGCAAGCGCTGGTTCACCCCGCTGTTCGTGGTGTTGATCCTGATCGCGGTGATCGATGTGATCTTCGCGGTGGACAGCATCCCGGCGATCTTTGCGATCACCACCGACCCGTTCATCGTGCTCACCTCCAACGTGTTCGCGGTGCTGGGCCTGCGCGCGATGTTCTTCCTGCTGGCCGGCATGGCCGACCGCTTCCACCTGTTGCCGTACGGGCTGGCGGTGATCCTGGTGTTCATCGGCATCAAGATGATGATCATCGATCTGTACAAGATCCCGGTGCTGGTCTCGCTGGGCGTGGTGGTGACGATCCTGATTGCCACCATCGTGCTGAGCCTGCTGCGCCCGCCCAAGGTGGCTGGGCACTGAAGAGGCCGGGATTGGGCATTCGGGATTCGGGATTCGGGAACGCCCGCGCCCTTGCACTGCTCCCAACCATGCGCACCGACCATCTCGACAGGTCCTTGCCCGCTCACCGTCGCGGGACCTTGAGCGGCATGGATGCCGCGCCAGAGCTACAAGGACGTACTTGCAGCGTGTCCCGCGATGGTGGGCGGGTAAGGGCCCTGCAGCCAAGCGACAGATCATCCGTGATGCGGCGCAGGCTGATGCGCCAACGATCGGCGCCGGGATTGGATTGTCCCGTCGCCGGGCCTGCTTATCCCGCGCCGGATAGGCTTGTAAAAAAACCCGCGCGACGCCATCCGTGAAGGTATGACTCCGCATCCAGTTGCCGCCACCGACACCATCACCCAAGCTCGCCTGGATCGTTCCCGGGTCTTGCGTGCTTTCAATGTGAGCCTGGCCGCCGTGCTGCTGCTGGTGGCGGTGTTCACCGCCCAGGGCATGTTCGACTGGCGCGCCTGGGCGGTGGCGCCGCTGCAGGCCGACGGCCTGCTCGGCATCCTCACCGCGCCGTTGCTGCATGGCTCGCTCGCGCATCTGGGCGCCAACGCCGCCGCCTTGCTGATCCTGGGCACGCTGGCAGGCAGCGTGTATCCGCGGGCCACCGCCATGGCGCTGCCCTTGCTGTGGCTGGGCTCGGGGCTGGGCGCGTGGTTGTTGGGCGAGCCCGGCAGCCGGCATCTGGGCGCCAGCGGCGTGACCCACGGCCTGATGTTTCTGGTCTTCGTGCTGGGCCTGCTGCGCCGCGACCGCCCGGCGATCGCCACCAGCATGATCGCCTTCCTGTTCTACGGCGGCATGCTGATGACCATCCTGCCGCACGAAGCCGGCGTGTCCTGGCAATCGCATCTGGGCGGCGCGGTGGCCGGCCTGATCGCCGCGTTGCTGTTGCGCCTGCGCGACCCGCAACAGGCCAGGCCACGTTACAGCTGGGACGACGAGGACGAAGACGCCGCCTGGGAAGTGAGCAACGCCGAACGCGATGTGCTGGAACCGCCGCCGCCCCGTCAGGTGCCCGTGCTCTGGCAACGCCAGGAAGACGGCTCGGAAAACGTGGTGCTGCACTTTCCGCCACGCGAGCGCCCACCAGGCACGTAGGAGCGCGCTTGCACGCGATGGGGCGTCATCGGGAAGACGTCATCGCGCGCAAGCGCGCTCCTACAGACCGCACTGCGTTCAGCGTTTAACGCGCTGCATGCTCGCTCAACGCACGCCGCGCCAGACCCGGATCGTCTGCAAAGAATGCATCGATACCGGCATCCAGGTAGACCTTGAGCTCGGCCAACGCCCCTGCGTCATTGCGCTCGGTCACTGCGCCGCTGCTGCGGTTGTTGCCCGCCAGAAAATAATTCTCCGGGCGGAATGTATATGGCTGCACCTGCAAGCCTGCCGCGTGCGCGTCGCGTACCAGGCTGGTTGGCGTGCCCAGGCGTTGCTGCGCATCCAGCGGGATGATGCTGCGGATGTCCGGCCCGATCGCATCGGCGTAGCCGGCGATCTGCTTCAGGCCATCGAGCGTGATCATCTCCCCATAGGTCTTGGGCGCTTTGTCGACGCCGGCATCGGGCAGCGCCATCTGCGCGCCACCCAGCAACTGCAGCAGACGGATATTGCTGGTGCGCCCGATCTTGCTGCGCAGATAGCGCAAGTTGTTGGTCTCGAACGATTGAATGATTACCGGGGCAGTCTGGGTGTAGGCATGCGCCTGCAACGTCGCCAGTACCTTGTCTTCCATCGGCAGACCTAGCGCCTTGAAATAGCTCGGATGCTTGATTTCCGGAATCAGCCCGATGGGGCGGCCGGTGGCGGCCGACTGCGCGGCCACGAAATCGATGATCTCCTCGAAGGTCACAATCTGGAACTGCCCATCCCAGCGCGTACCACGCAACTGCGGCAAGCGCTCGCGTGCACGCAGGGTCTTCAACTCGTTCAAGGTGAAGTCTTCGGTGAACCAACCCTCCATCGACTGACCATCGATGGTCTTGCGGGTCTTGCGCGCGGCGAACTCCGGATGACTGGCCACGTCGGTGGTGCCACCAATCTCGTTCTCGTGGCGCGCCACCAGCACACCATCCTTGGTCGCCACCAGATCCGGCTCGACAAAATCGGCGCCATCGGCAATCGCCTTGGCGTACGCGGCCAGGGTGTGCTCCGGGCGCAACGCGCTGGCACCACGGTGCGCAAAGATCTGCACCGTTTTCGCCAACGGCACTTCTGCAACTGCGGGGCCGCTCACGCCGACCATCATCGCTCCCAACAACCAAAGACGACCGAACTGCATCATGCATGTCTCCAACGAAAAACAGCTAGCAAACCACCGCATGATCGCCAGGCGGGCGTGGCCGACGAGCAATGCGGCATGTACGACTCTACATCCCGCTCTGCTGCATCGTCCCTACCCGCCTGACAACCGTGTGACGTCTTGTCAGCACTCTAGAACTGTTTACGTCGACGGACATCGGCGTCGGCAGGCAACAGCAAGACCCGCTGTTACGATTCCCCGATTCCCGATTCCCGTCCTCAGAACTTCGCATCCAGCGTCAGGAAGAACTGCCGCGGCGCGCTGGCATGGAACGCCAACTGCCGCCCGTTCGGATCGCTATTGGCGAACGCGGTGAGATTGGACGCGTAACGCTTGTCGGTGAGGTTGGTGACATTGAGCGAGAGCTTGAGCCCCTGCAGCACACCGACCTGGCCGAAGTCGTACCCGGCGCCGGCATCGAACGAGGTGTAGCCGCCAAAGCCCTGGTCGTTGGTGTAGGTGTAGAAGCGCTCACCGGTGTACTTGCCGCGCAGGTTGACGTTCCAGTTCGCGTAATTGAAGGCAATTTCGCTGGCGAACATGCGCTTGGGCGTATCCACCGTGGTCTTGCCGGCGGTGGGAATGGTTACGCCGTTCTGCACGTAGTTGTCGTCGTAGGTGGAGCGGTTGATCGAGGCCGAGTTGTACCACTGCAGGTAGCTGGTCGGCTTCCAGATCACGGTCAGTTCGCCGCCGCGGCTGCTCACCGAGCCCACGTTGAAGAAGCGCGTGGTGCAGGCCGGCGTGGTGCCCTGCTGGATGCTGGCGCACGGGTTGAGTGAGAGCAGGCGGTTGTCGAAGGTGACGTCGTAACCCACCAGCGATGCCTCGAAGCGATCGCGCACGAAGCGGTAACCGGCTTCCAGCGTGCGCGACTTCTCCGGCTCCAGTGCACCGACGCTGGCATCGAACGAGGCCTGTGTCACCAGCAACGGACCACCGGCACCACCGCCCTGGAAGGCGGCGATGTTTTCCGCATAGGAGGCAAACAGTTCCTGGCCCTCGGCAACGCGATAGCCCAGCCCGATCTGCGGCAACACCGACTCACTGGCCTTGAGCGAGCCAGTCGCCACCGGTGCTTCCACTGCCACGCCCGGCGTTTCGCGCGCGGTCATTTCGGTGCTCGGGCTCTTGATGCCCAGGTCCAGGCTCAGACGCTCGTCGAGGAACTTGAAGTTGCCCTGCACATAGAACTGCCGGGTGGTGATCACGTAATTCTGCGAGAACAGGCGGCGGTTGGGATTCTGCAGGAACTTGTCGTCGCTGACCGGGCCGGTGATCCAGTAGAAGTTGCGCTCCACATCGTGGTGATTGCGCTCGTACCACAGGCCGGCTTCAAGGCGATTCGGACCCAAGTCCCACCCGAGCGAGGCGATACCGCCGGTGCGATTGATCCAGTAATTGGTGCTGCGGATGGAGATCGGCAATGCCTGCGGCGTGCCCGGATTCGATGCCTGGCCCGGCGACCACCAGTGGCCCTGGCCCTTGTTTTCGTGGTGGTACACCTGCGTGTGCAGGCTGATCGCATCGTTGGGCTGGAAGTCGCCGGCCACATAGAACAGGTCGTCATCGCGCAACGCACGGCTCTGGTAATACGCATCGTCGATGTTGTCGACGCCACCGCTGAAACCGCAACGCGCCGCATCGCGCGTGGCCGGTGCGCAATACGCTGCGGCCAAGGCGCGGTTCCAGTCCGGCGCGTACAGATTCCAGTCCCAGCCCAGGCCACGTGCCATGCCACTCTTGGACAGGTACGAATAATCGGCTTGCGAGGTCCGCGAGGTGTCCGCGAACGCGGTCAGCTTGCCACCATCGAATTGATACACACCCTTGGCATTGAACTGCCGCGTGGTGGTCAGCGAGTCCGGGCGCGCCCACATGTCCGCTTCGGCATTGATGCCCGACAGATACGCAGAAAACCCGTTGTAATCGCCGGTATCCACGCGCAGGAAGGTACGACGATTGGCATTGGACCCCACCGTCTGCGACACCTGCCCGCCGAACACGCTGGACGGGTCGGCCGAGTAATATTGGATGGTGCCGCCCAGGTTGCTGGTGGAGGCCGTGCCCAATGCACCGATACCCGAGGCCAGCTCCACGCCGCCGAAGTTTTCTGCGATCAGCGCGCGGCTGATGTTGAGGCCGTTGTAGTTGCCGTAGGCGTTGTCGCCCAGCGGCAGGCCGTCGAGCGTGTAGCCCAGGCGCGTGCCATTGAAGCCGCGCAGGCTGATCGTCTGCGATTCTTCGTTGGCACCGAACGCATCGTTGGACTGCACGTTCACGCCCGGCATGCGGTTGAGCAGCTTCTGGATGCTGGTGCCGGGCGGCAACACCGGGATGTCCTGCTGGGTGATGCGCTGCACCTGGCGTGTTTCGCCCTGGCCGATCACCGACACCGCATCGAGCTGCTGCACGGTGGCCGAGCTGGCAGAGGCATCGGCAGGCACGGCGGCAGCTGCATCGGCGGCATGCGCAGCTGGTGACAGCACGAGCGCGGTGAACACGGCAGCACTTAGGAGATGGATCTTGGGCATGAGCGGCACGGGGGACGAGTCAAAAGATGGCGGCAAGCGTGCGACAGCTGTCTTGCGCCGATGCGACGCACAGATGACAGTGCGGCGACAACCGCTGCGCCCGCCGCGCCACCACTGCGTTGCGCTGGCATGCGGCTGTCATCTGCACGTCGTAATCTGCGGACTCTTCCGCTGTGCCGCCTGAAGGATCCGCCTCATGTCGTACCGTCTTCCTCGCCCTTTCCACCGGACCCTGGCAGGCCTCGCCGCCATCGCCCTGCTGGCCGGCAGTGGCGGCATGGCGCGTGCGCGGCAAGCGGCGACACCGGCGGATTCGGTGCTCGCCACCGATGTGCGTGGCTACCTCGATAAGGACCAGCTACCCGACAGTCTGCGCTTGGTGCCGCCCCCACCGCAGGACGGCAGCGCTGCACTCGCCAACGACGAGACCGTCGCCAAGGCCATGTGGGCGTTGCGCGGTACCCCACGCTGGGACCTGGCAGCGCAGGACGCGGTGCTGGGTTTCCCCGCCGCGGCCAGCCATTTCAGCTGCGCGCTCGGCGTACAGATCGACCCGGCCAACACTCCGCATCTGCTGCGCCTGCTCGAACGCAGCATGCGCGATGCCAGCACCACCACCAGCGCCGCCAAGGCACGCTACCAACGTCCGCGTCCGTTCATGCGCAACGACCAACCGATGTGCACCCCCGCCGACGACGCGGCCCTGCGCAAGAACGGCTCCTACCCCTCCGGCCACACCGCCATCGGCTGGAGCTGGGGCCTGATCCTGTCGGAAATCGCACCCACCCACCGCGACGCCCTGCTCGCCCGTGGCCGCGCCTTCGGCGACAGCCGCCTGGTCTGCAATGTGCACTGGCAGAGCGATGTCATCCAGGGCCGCATGCTGGGCGCGGCTACCGTCGCCGCCTTGCACGGCAACCCAGCATTCGAAAAGGACCTGATCGCCGCCCGTCGCGAGATCGAAAGGGCGCAGGCGAAACAGGCAGCTACACCCAGGGCGGCCGCGTGCAATGCGGAAAGCCAAGCGCTGCAGACGGTGCTGCCTGGTGTGATGTAGACACACCGCAACATCGGCTCAATGGCCGGCGCCCCTTGCAGGGCGTGTGCGCGGATCTGGTTGCAACGCTTTTACGGGGCCGGTGCGCTCTGAGCATGCTGCTTCAACAAAGCAGTGTGCATGCTCATAGCATTCGAACAGCTGCACGTAGTGCATCAGCGACTGGCGCGCTCGCGTTTGCCCGCGTCGCGGGTTCGGGTGCGTGACTGCCGCGTCGTTGGCTCATACCGATACCTCGATCTATTCGGCTTGTCCCGCGCATCTGCGCCCTTGGGCACAACAGCCATCCAGTGGGCGCTGATTGCGGCCAACAGCCAGTCCATCGTCACTGAGCCACAGCGGCCAACCGACACTGACCCTCAGATGAGGTGCGGCACACGGCGTGCCGCGCTGGTCGCCCGTCGCCACCGACGCTCTCCGTCCGGCAGTAAACCCGCACATGCACTCGGCTCAGGAATGAGCGACTCGCTACCGCGATAGCCCCCGGCCTGCCCACAGCGGAGGACGACTGGTGAATGTTGCCTTTGCTTACACGAGTTTGCCTGGCGATACCTGGCCCTACAGCGCTGTCCCACAAGAAAGTTCCCAGCTAATGACATCCCCGTAAATCCTGGGTTAATCTTCAGCCAGTCTTCAGGAATATGACAGCCGTTCAGCTTGCTGTCGCTTGAAGCGCACCTCCCCTCAGCTGCTGCAGGGCGGTTGAGTCCCACGTTTCGAAGTTGTCGTGAGCGTAGTTCATCAGGAGAGAGAGGAATGACGCGTCCAGGAGTCCGTAGTGCGTTGTCCAGGAATATCACGCGCAGTGCCTTGAGCCTCGCCCTGGGCATGTGTATGGCAGGTGGCGTGCAGGCACAGAGCTCGGTGGGTTCCATCTTCGGTAGCGGGCAGCCAGGTAGTACCATTGCCATTCAGAGCCCGCAGACCGGTGTCACCCGTTCGGTCACCGCCGCATCCGACGGCAGATTCAGCTTCAGCCAGCTACCGCCGGGCAAATACGTGGTCACCGCAGACGGGGTGACGCGCGAAGTCGAGGTCAAGGTCGGTAGCGGCGCGCAGGTCGTGTTGGGAAGCAATGCCACAACGCTCGACAGGGTCAACGTGATAGGCACTGGCGCGCTTAATCCCATCGATGTCTCGTCGGTTGAATCCACCACGGTCTTCACCGCCGAGCAGATGATTGCATTGCCGGTGGCCAGCGATGTGTCTTCGGTTGCACTGTTGGCACCGGGTGCGGTGCGAGGCGATAGCGGCCTGGGTGCTGGCAACCTCGCATCGTTCGGCGGCTCGTCAGTGGCCGAGAACGGCTATTACATCAACGGTTTCGACGTGACCAACATGCGCACGTTCCTGTCGTTTGCCAATGTGCCGTTCCAGGGCATCGGGCAGTTGCAGGTCAAGACCGGTGGCTATGGTGCCGAGTATGGCCGCTCCCTGGGCGGCATCGTCAGCATTGTGACCAAGTCCGGCTCCAACGATTGGCATTACGGCGCCAGCGTGGAATGGGCGCCGGACTGGGGCGCGGCAGCAGGTAAGAACGTCCGCGAACGCGACCCTGACGCGTCAGACCCGCTGTATCAGTACCGCAGCGACGATCAGTTCGACAGCACCATTTACTCTGCGTATGCCAGCGGTCCCATCATCAAAGACAAGCTGTTCTTCTTCGCCATGGTGGAGGGACGTAGCGAGACTGAAGACAACTACTACGCGTTGACGAGCCGGCAGGTTCGCGATGACACGCCGCAAGGTCTGGTCAAGCTCGATTGGTACATCAACGACAGCAATCTGGTCGAGTTCACCGGCATCTACAACCAAGCCAAGACCAAGTACCGTACTTACGAATACAACCTCGATGCCAACGGCGATAACCGTTACAACGTCGGCAGGCACGAGTCGCCGATCGAAAGCTATGAGATGGAAAACGGCGGCAAGGTCGGCATCCTGAAATACACCGGGTACTTCACCGACAACTTCACCTTGTCGGCGCAGTACGGTTATCTGAGCAACCTGATCGACTCGCGCCTGCCCGCCAATCCGGCTGGCGGCGAGTGCCCGTGGGCTTACAGCTTCGGACTAACGACCAGCACGGTGGATCGCTACATCGGTTGCAACCCAGGGACGATTTCGACCATCGCCGATTTGAATGCCGAGCCGGACGAAGACATCCGCAAGGCCTTCCGCATCGATGGCGAATGGGTGCTGGGCGATCACCGGTTGCGCTTCGGTGTCGATCAGGAGAACTACGAATCCAGCCATCGTGGCCAGACCTATGCCGGCGGCATCAATTGGGCCTATTACCTGGTCCCCAACAATTCGGTTGCCACCGGCGCATTTGCCGGACGACCCGGCCGCACCGTGAACGGCCAGCTGGTGCCGCGCGGCGCACTGTATGCACGCTCGCGCGTCTATCAAACCAGCAGCTCCAGCTACGAAAACACCAACAGCGCTTTCTATCTTGAAGACAATTGGCAGATCAGCGAAGAGTTCCTCGCGGTGCTCGGATTGCGTGGCGAAAAATTCGAGAACAAGAATGGCGACGGTGTCGCCTGGGTGGAGTCGGACTACAAGCTCGCCCCGCGCCTTGGTTTTTCGTGGGACGTGCTGGGCGATTCCAGCCTGAAGCTGTTCGGCACCGCAGGCCGTTACTACATCCCCGTCGCAACCAACTCGAGTATTCGTGCAACGGGCGCAGAATCGACCGTGTCCAACTGGTACTTCGTCAACGGCTGGAGCGAGGCCGACGGCCGGCCGGTTGGCCAGGGTGCGCAGATCGGCGCTACCCAGACCAACGGCTCGCTAGTTGCGCCAAACCCGGCATCGGTTGCATCCACCAATCTCTCGCCGATGTATCAGGACGAAGTCATTCTCGGTGGGCAGTTGCAGTTGACCGAGAACTGGATGGCAGGCGTGCGCATGATTCGCCGCGAGGTGAAGTCGGGCATGGACGATACCTGCACCACCAATCCCTGGATCGATTGGGCCGCCGATAACGGCTATCCCGATTTCGATCCGGGTTCGGTGCCGAGCTGCTACTTCCTTAACCCAGGTAGCGATGTCACGCTTAATGTCGACTTGAATGGCGATGGCGAAGTGGAACTGGCAACCCTGCCGGCGTCGTATCTCGGTCTTCCGGAATATCGACGCATCCATACCGCACTGGAATTCTTCTGGGAGCGCACCGGCGAGAAATTCAACTTCCAGGGCTCATACACGTTTGCCAGAACGCGAGGCAATGTTGAGGGCTACGTCAATTCCACATTGGAACAGGAAGATCCGGGCCTGACGCAGGACTTCGATCACCGTCTGTTTACCGATGGGACCTATGGCCCGACGCCAAACGATCGTCAGCACACCCTCAAGCTGTTCGGTGCCTATAACCTCACGCCGGAATGGCAGTTCGGCGGGAACCTGGTGTTGCAGTCCGGTCGTCCGGTCAATTGCCAGGGCTATATCCCGCTGGACGACGTTCCGCAGCCTGACCAGGGCAACCTCAGCGGTTACAGCGGTTCGAGCTTTTATTGCTTGAACGCTGAAGGCACCCGCGTGTTACGGCAGCGCGGCGATGAAGGGCGTACGCCGTGGACCTGGACCTTCGATCTGGCGGCTGCATACATCCCCAACTGGGCCGACAACAAGCTGCGCATCAAGCTCGACGTGTTTAATCTGTTCAATAACGACCGCGTCACCGAGTACAACGAGTTCAGTGAAGCATCCCGCGATGTGATCAGCCCCAACTATTTGAATGACGGCAATTATCAGACGCCGCGCTCGTTCCGGCTGACCGCGCGTTACGACTTCTGATGGCTTGATTGCACATCGGCTCCATCAACACCGGCCTCGAAAGAGGCCGGTGTCCTTTGCGCCAGCCGTTGCGGATCGCTCATCGCGAGCACGCTGCACGGCACCGCATCACTTCCCGATACAAAAACTCGAAAAGATCTTGCCCAGCAATTCATCGGCGCTCAGCTTGCCGGTGATCTCGCCCAGTGCCGCATGCGCCAGGCGGAGTTCTTCCGCGGCCAGTTCGAGCTGCTCGAAACCCAGCTCAAGGTCGGCAGCGTCCGCGTGGTGTTCGGCGCGGCGTAGCGCTTCCACATGGCGGGTGCGTGCGGAGAACTCGCCGTCCACGCTGTCGGTTGCGTCGCCCAGCGCGAGCTCGCGCAAGCGGACGTGCAACTGCTCCAGCCCCTGCCCGGTCACCGCCGATACCGCGACCGCATCGCGATCGAGCGCTGCGGGTTCGGCCAGCAGGTCGCATTTGTTGTGGATCCACAGCTGGCGTGGCACTGCATCGATGGCATCGCCGATCGCATCACGTGCGGCCTGCGGTTCGCGTGCGTCCAGCACCACCAGCGCCAGATCGGCGCGTTCAAGTTCGGCGCGGGCGCGGCGCATGCCTTCGCGCTCGATCGCATCGCCGCCCTCGCGCAGGCCGGCAGTGTCGACCAGGGTCAGCTCGAAGCCATCGAGCTGGATGGCCTCGTGCAAGGTGTCGCGTGTCGTGCCGGCGACGTCGGTGACGATGGCGCGGTCGCTGCCGGCCAGCGCGTTGAGGAGCGAACTCTTACCGGCGTTGGGCGGGCCGATCAGCACCGCATGCAAACCGTCGCGCAGCTTGCGCCCGCGCTCTGCGTCACGCAGCAGTTGCGCCAGCAGTGCGCGTGTCTGGGTCAACTCCTGACGCACTTGCGATCCACCCAGCGTGTCCAGCGGCTCATCGGCGAAATCGATCGCCGCTTCGACATGGATGCGCAGACGCGTCAGGCTCTCGCTCACCGCATCCACACGCCGCGAGAACACGCCATCGAGCGAGCGCCGCGCTGCGCGGGCCGCACGCAGATCACTGGCGGCGATGAGATCGGCAATCGCTTCGGCCTGCGCCAGGTCGAGTTTGCCGTTGAGAAACGCGCGTTCGCTGAACTCGCCTGCGCGCGCCTGGCGGGCGCCCGCTGCGATGCAACGCGCCACCACCTGGCGCAGCAGCACCGGGCTGCCGTGGCCCTGCAGCTCCACCACGTCTTCGCCGGTAAAGCTGTGCGGCGCCCGGAACCACACCGCGATGCCATCGTCGATCACCTCGCCCTGCGCATCGCAAAAGCGTGCGTAACGCGCGTGCCGCGGTTGCAGGCCGGCAACGCCCAGCGCTGCGGCGATCTGCACCGATTGCGGGCCTGACAATCGCACGATCCCGATGCCGCCGACCCCGGCCGCACTGGCGATGGCAACGATGGTGGATGTAGCTGAGGACATGGGCGCTGGCTCCAACCTGGATTGCAAAAGAATAAGCGCGGCTCTCAGAACCGCGCGGTAGCGGGCGACGATGCACTGCGGACGCGTGCGTCGCGCGGACTGCACGCGCGTTCCTTCTGGCACCTGTATGCAATTCCTCAGCGTCGCCGGATCAAGGCGACTGCAGCGGCACGCCTGCACAGCGCCGCTGCTTGCGGTTGCAGCTCCAGAGACGTGGAGTACGCCCTGCGCAACCTGGCGCGATTGTCGGGTACAGCACAGGCAGCGCCAGAGGGCGATGGACCATCGCGCACGAGGGACCGGTTCTAAGGGTGTTTCCAGCGCCAACATCCCACTTCGGCATGGGGTACTGGCAGCAATCCACAAAGCCGGATTCCGGCGCTGGCGCTGACAACCGCTGGCCTGCATGCAGAAAGCCCGCCTTGCGGCGGGCCTTCTGGAACTTACTTGGCGTTGGCCTGGATGATCTTGCTCGGCTTCTCGCCGTGCTGGCGGATCATCCACCACTGGATCAGCAGACCCAGCCCGCCATTGACAACCCAGTACAGCACCAGGCCGGCCGGCATGAAGGCCATCATGACGCCGAACACCAGCGGCATGAACTGCATCATCTTGGCCTGCATCGGGTCCATGCCCGGGGTGGGGGTCAGTTTCTGCGTGGCCCACATGATCGCGATGTTGAGCACAGGCAGGATGAAGTACGGGTCGCGCGCGGTCAGATCCTGGATCCAGCCCAGCCACGGCGCCTGACGCAGTTCCACCGACTCCACCAGCACCCAGTACAGCGCGAAGAAGATCGGCATCTGGATCAGCAGCGGCAGGCAGCCCCCCATCGGGTTGATCTTTTCCTTCTTGAACAACTCCATCGTCGCCTGTTGATACTTGACGCGATCGTCGCCGTAGCGCTCCTTCAGCTGCGCCAGGCGCGGCTGGAAGCGGCGCATCTTGGCACCGGACTTGTACTGCGCTGCCGACAGCGGATACAGCGCCAGACGCAGCAGCACCACCAGGCCGATGATGGCCCAGCCCCAGTTGTGCAGGAAACTGTGCAGGTGGCTCAGCACCCAGAACAGGCCCTGGCCGATGATGGCCATGATCGAGAAGCGGCTGTAGTCGACCACGCGGTCCAGGCCCTTCACGTCTTCCTTGGCGATCAGGCTGACCAGCTTCGGGCCCACCCACAGGCGTGCCTCGGTGGTCGCGGTCTGGCCCGGCGCCACGGTGAAGGCCGGTCCACGCAGTTCGGCCACGTCGCGCGGGCCGTCCTGGTTCAGCACGTACAGCGAGGCCTGGTCCTTTTGCGGAATCCACGCGGTGAAGAAGTGGTGCTGCAACAGCGCCACCCAGCCGCCGGTGATCTGGCGATTGAGGCCACCGTCGTCCATGTAGTCCTTGAACGCACGACGCTCGTAGCCTTCCTGCGGGCTGTACCAGGTCGCCCCGTTGAAGCTGAAGGAGTCCGGGTTGGTCATGCCGCGGCTGAGGATGGTCGGCACCCGGCTCAGCTTGCGGAACACATAGCCGTTCCACGGCGCGCCACTCTTGTTGATCACCTCGTCCTTGATCGAGATCGCATAGCGGCCGCGCTCCAGGGTAAAGGTGCGGCGGATCGACACGCCGTTGGGGCCATTCCACACGAAAGGCACCACCAGGGTGTTCTGGCCCTTGGCCAGTTCGAACGCGGTGCCCGGCTGCTCGGCGCGGAAGCCGCCCACGCCCGGCACCGGCGAATGCTCGCTGGCCCAGCCGCTGGTGGCGTTATACGGGTGCGCCGGATCTTCGGTCAGCAGGCTGACCGGCGCGGTGCCGTCCTTGGTCTGCGGGAACTGCAGCAGTTCGGCATCGAGCACGCTGCGGCCATCCAGCTTCAGGCGCAGCACGTCCGACGTTAGGGTCACCACCGGTGCAGCGCCGGCAGCCGCCGGCGTCGCGGCAGTGCTGCTGGTTGCCGGCACCGTGCCCGGCGCGCCGGCCTGCGGAATGGCCTGGGCAGCGGGCACATTGGCGGCGCTTGGCGCTGCCGCATCCAGATCACGCGCGGCCGGGACCGATTGCGTGGCCGCTGCAACAGGCGCGTTCGCAGCTGCCTTGTCCTTGCCCCACTCCATCCACAGCAGCGCCGCGACCATCAGCCAGGCAAAAATCAGGAAAACACGGGTCTGGTTCATCGGGCAGCAACTCGCTCAGTCGGAACTACAGTTCCGGCTCTGTCGGGGAAAGGGAGGATGGGTGCATCGTCCTGGCGGGCGGCATTGTGCCGGGCGCAGCAGGCAGGGGCAATGCGCCGGCGCGACGCAGCAGACGCAGGAAGGCGTCGCGAATCTGTGGATTGGTCGCCTTCGCCGCTGCCGAGCGCGCCACGATGACGTAATCGCCGCCGGCCAGCTCGGGCAACAGGTGACGCATGGCATCGCGTAGCACGCGTTTGATGCGATTGCGGCCTACCGCACGCGTATCGACCTTGCGTGACACCGCCATGCCCAGGCGCGGCGGCGTATCGCCTTTCCGCCAGTGCAAGCTGAGCAGTGGGTCCGAGGTGCGACGTGCGGTATCGAAGACAACCGTGTATTGCGCACGCGTACGAACCCGCGCAGAGCGAGGAAATCGCCTGCACGGGTTCGATGCGTTCACGGTAGGACTTGCCTCGGCCGCGGAGAGCGGCGCGGCAATCAAGCGCTCAGGCGCTTGCGGCCCTTGGCGCGGCGGCGAGCCAGGATCTTGCGGCCGTCGGCGGTTGCCATACGTGCGCGGAAACCATGGTCGCGTGCTCGCTTGAGGTTGCTGGGTTGGAAAGTACGCTTGGTGGCCATGGGGCCCTCTGCATGAATGGAGACGAATAGAACCGGAAATTCTATAGGACCTCTACAGCCCGGGTCAACTCCCTGCATGTCATGCCGATGACGGGCTCGCAGGCACCCTGTGGATGGACCTGTGAATAAGTCTGGGAAAAGCCTGCCCGCGGTGCTAGGCTGGCCAATCCTCTTTTCACTTCCGGGCTGCGTGCACGGCGCCTTGCTGCGCGCCGCAGCCAGCAACTGATGATCACACTTTGATGGATGCTTGGCCCCGCTGTCTGGAACGTCTCGAAGCCGAATTCCCGCCCGAGGATGTCCACACCTGGTTGAAACCCCTGCAAGCCGAGGACCGCGGCGACAGCATCGTGCTGTATGCCCCGAATGCCTTCATTGTCGACCAGGTGCGCGAACGATACCTTCCGCGCATTCGTGAGTTGCTGGCGTACTTCGCCGGCAATGGCGAGGTGGCGCTGGCGGTGGGTTCGCGCCCACGTGCGCCCGAGCCGGCTCCCGCACCGGTGGCCGCGCCCAGTGCGCCCAGCGTCGCGCCGATGGTGCCGTTTGCCGGCAACCTGGATTCGCATTACACCTTCGCCAACTTCGTGGAGGGTCGCAGCAACCAGCTTGGCCTGGCGGCGGCGATCCAGGCAGCGCAGAAACCCGGCGACCGTGCGCACAACCCATTGCTGCTGTACGGCAGCACCGGCCTGGGCAAGACCCATCTGATGTTTGCCGCCGGCAACGCGCTGCGTGAAGCCAACCCGGGCGCCAAGGTGATGTACCTGCGCTCGGAGCAGTTCTTCAGCGCGATGATCCGCGCACTGCAGGACAAGGCGATGGACCAGTTCAAGCGCCAGTTCCAGCAGATCGATGCACTACTGATCGACGACATCCAATTCTTCGCCGGCAAGGACCGCACGCAGGAAGAGTTCTTCCACACCTTCAACGCGCTGTTCGACGGTCGCCAGCAGATCATCCTGACCTGCGACCGCTACCCGCGCGAAGTCGAGGGCCTGGAGCCGCGGCTAAAGTCGCGCCTGGCCTGGGGCCTGTCGGTGGCGATCGATCCGCCGGATTTCGAGACCCGCGCGGCCATCGTGCTGGCCAAGGCACGCGAGCGCGGCGCCGACATTCCCGACGATGTGGCGTTCCTGATCGCCAAGAAGATGCGCTCGAACGTGCGCGACCTGGAAGGCGCACTCAACACCCTGGTAGCACGCGCCAATTTCACCGGCCGCTCGATCACGGTGGAGTTCGCCCAGGAGACGCTGCGCGACCTGCTGCGTGCCCAGCAGCAGGCGATCGGCATTCCCAACATCCAGAAGACCGTGGCGGACTACTACGGCCTGCAGATGAAGGACCTGCTCTCCAAGCGGCGCACACGTTCGCTGGCGCGCCCGCGTCAGGTCGCCATGGCGCTGGCCAAGGAGCTCACCGAACACAGCCTGCCGGAGATCGGCGATGCGTTTGCCGGCCGTGACCACACCACCGTGCTGCATGCCTGCCGGCAGATCCGCACCTTGATGGAGGCCGACGGCAAGCTCCGCGAGGACTGGGAAAAGCTGATTCGCAAGCTCAGCGAATGAGGCACTGACGCCGATCGCGGTCCACGTGGAAAAAAGCGTGGATGAGTTGGGGTCAAATGCGGGAGAATCTGTGGATAACGTTGCCCTGCAATCCGGGCGGAAAACTATCCACAGGTTTTCCTACCAGACCAAGGGCATTAGTCCAACGGCTTTCGGGTGCTGAAATTCCTTTGGGAACAAAGAGTTATGGTGGTTATCCGCTGAAAACGGCCCTACCATCACCACCAAGCTTTTGATTTATCCATTATTTTTAAAGCATAGGGGCACGGAACCACATGCGTTTTACACTGCAGCGCGAAGCTTTCCTCAAGCCGTTGGCCCAGGTCGTCAACGTGGTCGAACGCCGCCAGACCTTGCCGGTTCTTGCCAACCTGCTGGTGCAGGTCAAGGACGGGCAGGTCTCGCTGACCGGCACGGACCTGGAAGTGGAAATGATCTCGCGCACGATGGTGGAAGATGCGCAGGATGGTGAAACCACGATCCCGGCGCGCAAGCTGTTCGATATCCTGCGTGCCCTGCCCGACGGCAGCCGCGTCACCATCTCGCAGACTGGCGACAAGGTCACAGTGCAGGCCGGGCGCAGCCGCTTCACCCTGGCGACGCTGCCGGCCAACGATTTCCCGTCTGTCGACGAAGTCGAAGCTACCGAGCGCGTGGGTGTGCCGGAGGCAGCGCTGAAAGAGCTGATCGAGCGCACGGCGTTTGCGATGGCGCAGCAGGACGTGCGGTATTACCTCAACGGCTTGCTGTTCGACCTGCGCGAAGGGCTGTTGCGATGCGTGGCCACTGATGGCCATCGCCTGGCACTGTGCGAAACCGAGCTGGAAAAGGCCGGCGGTGCCAAGCGTCAGATCATCGTGCCGCGCAAGGGCGTGACCGAGCTGCTGCGCCTGCTGGAAGCAGCGGACCGTGAGGTCGAGCTGGAAGTTGGCCGTAGCCATATCCGCGTCAAGCGTGGCGATGTGACCTTCACCTCGAAATTGATCGACGGCCGCTTCCCGGACTACGAAGCCGTGATCCCGATCGGTGCCGACCGCGAAGTCAAGGTCGATCGTGAGGCCCTGCGTGCGTCGCTGCAGCGTGCGGCAATTCTGTCCAATGAGAAATACCGTGGCGTCCGCGTCGAGGTATCACCTGGGCAGCTGAAGATCAGCGCGCATAACCCCGAGCAGGAAGAGGCGCAGGAAGAGATCGAGGCCGACACCAAAGTGGATGACCTGGCGATCGGCTTCAATGTGAATTATTTGCTGGATGCGCTTTCAGCGTTGCGCGATGAGCACGTCGTCATCCAGTTGCGTGATGCAAATTCCTCGGCCTTGGTCCGCGAAGCCAGCAGCGAGAAGTCCCGTCACGTCGTGATGCCGCTGCGTCTCTGACCTAGCGTTCCACGTGGAACACGAAATGCCCGGCGAAAGCCGGGCTTTTTTATGCCCGAATGCGGACAACGCGAAATGCCGTAGGGCTATGACTAGAGCCGACATGAGCGGGGACTTAGGTAGCAGCAATTTCGCGGTCATGTCCGGGTGTAGTAATCCTTGATGTGGGGGTCTCCCAGTAGTGGCCTGGCCAACGCTGACAACGAAGGTTGGCTGAGTACATGAGCTTCTACGGGCGGAGCCGCGCTCATGGGCGCTAGATTTTGCCGCTGAACCCGCTAGTCACCGGCCTACTTCCAATAAGTGCCTTCACTCCAGGCATTACATGCCACGTATCGGTATGCACCGATGAAAGAAAGCCCGAGCGATACGCAGAGCACAGGAAGCCCTGTCCCTCGTGCTGCTCCAGCGACTCCGGGTCTGCAATCCGTCTGTCCAGCACTGTTGGCGCAGTCCTCAAGCGAGGGGATTACCGCCCGCTGCGTCTGCCAGCCAGAAAGGCGTGCTGGTCCAGCCCGAGCAGACTCATCTCGAATCGTGTCTTGGCAGAACCGGTCGCGCTGTCGGGGAGCTATGAATAATCCAAGGAGCGTAAACCCGTTCATATTTCCGCGAACCGCTCGGGAGGGTTGGAGCCTTCTTCCAGCGCAAGGAAGTCCCCGATTTAGTTATGCACACCCTGCTCTGCTTTTAAATCTATAAATAACTTAAGAGCTTTGTGGTGATGGTAGGCCTAGATTTCGCCGAAAAGTATACCAACCACTTGTTTCCAAAAGAATTTATGGGGTCGAAACCCTGTGGTTTAACCGGTTTTTGGTGATGTGTAACCTGTGGACAAGGGTCCGCCGACCGGTCGCTGTCGTTTTTGTCCCCAAGTTATCCCCAGGCAGCCCTCTACGATCAAACCTCGGCCGCCGCGCGGACGTCGGGTCAATCACGTATCCTGCGCACCGACCGGACGCTCCGGATCACAGCCCGGAGCACACTCAGCGATGCACGTAGTGCGGTTGTCCATCCATCGACTGCGTCGGTTCGAGACGGTCGAGCTGCACCCTGCCAGCGCGTTGAACCTGCTGACCGGTGACAACGGCGCCGGCAAGACCAGCGTGCTCGAAGCGCTGCATCTGATGGCCTATGGGCGCAGCTTCCGCGGGCGGGTGCGAGACGGTTTGATCCGCCAGGGCTGCAACGATCTGGAAGTCTTTGTGGAGTGGCGCGAATGCCACGGCGAAGCGTCCGAGCGCACCCGCCGCGCAGGTCTGCGACACACTGGGCAGGAGTGGACCGGGCGGCTCGACGGCGAGGACGTCGCCCAACTGGGTTCATTGTGTGCAGCACTGGCGGTCGTCACTTTCGAGCCGGGCAGCCACGTGCTGATCAGCGGCGGCGGCGAACCGCGCCGTCGCTTCCTCGACTGGGGTTTGTTCCACGTGGAACCAGACTTCCTGGCGCTGTGGCGTCGCTATGCCCGGGCGTTGAAGCAACGCAACGCGTTGCTGAAGCAGGGGGCGCAACCACGACTGCTGGACGCCTGGGATCATGAACTCGCCGAATCGGGTGAAACGCTCACGTCCCGGCGCCTGCGCTACCTCGAACGCCTGCAGGACCGCCTGATTCCGGTGGCCGCTGCCATCGCCCCCTCGCTGGGCCTGTCTGCCCTGACTTTTGCACCCGGATGGCGACGTCACGAGGTCTCCCTCGCAGACGCGCTGTTGTTGGCACGCGAGCGGGACCGTCAGAATGGCTACACCTCGCAAGGTCCGCACCGCGCCGACTGGGCGCCCAGCTTCGAGGCGCTTCCCGGCAAGGACACCTTGTCGCGCGGACAGGCGAAATTGACTGCTCTGGCGTGCCTGCTGGCCCAGGCAGAAGATTTTGCCCATGAGCGCGGCGAGTGGCCGGTCATTGCATTGGATGACCTGGGCTCGGAGCTCGATCGGGGTCACCAGGCGAGCGTGCTGCAGCGCCTGGCGGCCGCGCCGGCGCAGGTGATGATCACCGCGACGGAAGTGCCGCCAGGTCTCGCCAGCGCAGGCGACCTGCTCACGTTGTTCCACGTGGAACACGGAGCCGTCTCCCGTCAATTGGCGTCAGGCTAAGACCACGGCCGACGCGGGCCGACTGGTATAATTTGCCCCGCTATCCCCCTTTTTCCACGGTGCGAAGCGGCTCGCTGCCGCTGGCGCCCGTGTTGTGGAGCCAACGGCACGCGCATGACCGACGAACAAAACATCCCGACGACACCCAACGGCACCTACGACTCCAGCAAGATCACCGTGCTGCGAGGCCTGGAAGCCGTCCGCAAGCGGCCCGGCATGTACATCGGTGACGTCCATGACGGCACCGGCTTGCACCACATGGTGTTCGAGGTGGTCGATAACTCGGTCGACGAAGCGCTCGCCGGCCATGCTGATGACATCGTGGTGAAGATTCTCGTCGATGGCTCGGTCTCGGTGTCCGACAACGGGCGCGGCGTCCCGGTCGACATCCACAAGGAAGAGGGCGTTTCCGCAGCCGAGGTCATCCTGACCGTGCTGCACGCCGGCGGAAAGTTCGACGACAACAGCTACAAGGTCTCCGGCGGCCTGCATGGCGTGGGCGTCTCGGTGGTCAATGCGCTGTCCGAGCATCTGTGGCTGGACATCTGGCGCGACGGCTTTCACTACCAGCAGGAATATTCGCTGGGTGAGCCACAGTACCCGCTCAAGCAGCTGGAAGCCTCCACCAAGCGTGGCACCACCCTGCGCTTCAAACCGGCGGTCGAAATCTTCAGCGATGTCGAATTCCATTACGACATCCTGGCCCGACGCCTGCGCGAGCTGTCCTTCCTCAACTCCGGCGTCAAGATCACGCTGATCGACGAACGTGGCGAAGGCCGGCGCGACGACTTCCATTACGAGGGCGGCATTCGCAGCTTCGTGGAGCATCTGGCCCAGCTCAAGACCCCGCTGCACCCGAACGTGATTTCGGTGACCGGCGAGCACAACGGCATCGTGGTGGACGTGGCCCTGCAATGGACCGACGCCTACCAGGAGACGATGTACTGCTTCACCAACAACATTCCGCAGAAGGATGGCGGCACGCACCTGGCCGGCTTCCGCGGCGCCCTCACCCGCGTGCTCAGCACCTACATCGAGCAGAACGGTATCGCCAAGCAGGCCAAGGTCTCGCTGACCGGCGACGATATGCGCGAAGGCATGATCGCGGTGCTGTCGGTCAAGGTGCCAGACCCCAGCTTTTCCTCGCAAACCAAGGAGAAGCTGGTCAGCTCGGACGTGCGCCCGGCGGTGGAAAACGCCTTCGGAGCGCGGCTGCAGGAGTTCCTGCAGGAGAACCCGAACGAAGCCAAGGCCATCACCGGCAAGATCGTCGATGCCGCACGTGCGCGCGAAGCCGCGCGCAAGGCGCGTGACCTGACCCGCCGCAAGGGCGCGCTGGACATCGCCGGCCTGCCCGGCAAGCTGGCCGACTGCCAGGAAAAGGACCCGGCGCTGTCGGAGCTGTTCATCGTCGAGGGTGACTCGGCCGGTGGTTCGGCCAAGCAGGGCCGTAACCGCAAGAACCAGGCGGTGCTGCCGTTGCGCGGCAAGATTCTCAACGTCGAACGCGCGCGTTTCGACCGCATGCTGGCGTCCGACCAGGTCGGCACGCTGATCACCGCGCTGGGCACCGGTATCGGCCGCGACGAGTACAACCCGGACAAGCTGCGCTACCACCGCATCATCCTGATGACCGACGCCGACGTGGACGGCTCGCACATCCGAACCCTGCTGCTGACGTTCTTCTACCGGCAGATGCCGGAGCTGATCGAGCGCGGCTACATCTACATCGGCCTGCCGCCGCTGTACAAGCTCAAGCAGGGCAAGAGCGAGCTGTACCTGAAGGACGACGCGGCGCTCAATGCCTACCTGGCCAGCAATGCGGTCGAAGGCGCGGCGCTGATTCCGGCGACCGACGAGCCGCCGATCACCGGCGAGGCGCTGGAAAAACTGCTGATGCTGTTCACCAGCGCCCATGAAGCGATTGCCCGTAACGCGCACCGCTACGACCCGGCGCTGCTTACCGCCTTGATCGATCTGCCGCCACTGGATGTGGAGAAGCTGCAGGCCGAAGGCGACCAGCATCCCACCCTGGATGCGCTGCAGGCCGTACTCAACCGCGGCACGCTGGGGACTGCCCGTTACCAGTTGCGTTTCGATCCGGCAACCGAGAACGCCCCGGCAACGCTGGTGGCCGTCCGTCGCCACATGGGTGAGGAATTCACCCAGGTGCTGCCGATGGGCGCGTTCGAAAGCGGCGAACTGCGTCCATTGCGTGAAGTCTCGCTGGCCCTGCACGACCTGGTGCGCGAAGGCGCCCAGATCGTGCGCGGCAACAAGAGCCACCCGATCAGCAGCTTCGCGCAGGCACATGCCTGGCTGCTGGACGAAGCGAAGAAGGGCCGCCAGGTGCAGCGCTTCAAGGGCCTGGGCGAAATGAACGCCGAGCAGCTGTGGGAAACCACGGTCAATCCCGATACGCGCCGTCTGTTGCAGGTGCGCATCGAGGACGCAGTGGCCGCCGACCAGATCTTCAGCACCCTGATGGGCGATGTGGTGGAGCCGCGCCGCGACTTCATCGAAGACAACGCGCTGAAGGTGTCCAACCTGGATATCTGAGCCGCCTGCGTGCCGGCACAGCGTCACGGCGCTGTGCCGGCGACCCGGTAGTCGCAGGACAATGATGAGCACAGCCCTCCCCTCTCCTCCGGCAGCGCGCCGTGCTGCCGGCCGGCCGCCCTTGCTGTCCGTGCTGACCGGCTTCGGGATCGATGTGTTGATCGCCGTTGGCCTGTTGCTGACTCTGAGCGTGGCAGGTTTTGCGGTCTGGGGCGCCATCCGTGGTATCGGCTACGTGCAGGCGGCCAAGGCGCAGGGCCTGACGCCCTCCTCTGCCGAGGTGATGGCGGCAGTCGGTCAGCCGGGAGTGGTGGTGCAGTTGCTCACTGCATTGGTCAGCACCGCGACGCCCGCTGTCCTGCTGTATTTCTGGCGCCGCCGTGCCACCGCCGGTGAACAGGCCGCCTCGCGCGCCGCCGTGCGCCGTTCGTCCACCTGGGGCTGGACAGCGTTGATCGCTGCAAGCGTGTTTCTGCTCAGCAATCTGGTCAGCGTCGCTGCCTCGGCACTGGGGATCAAACCGGTGCCGACCAATCTGCCGCTGATGGAAGAAGCCATCAAGCAGTGGCCGCTGGCCCTGGCGCTGTTTGCGGTGGTGATCGCTCCGGCCTACGAGGAACTGCTGTTCCGTCGCGTCTTGTTCGGCCGCCTGCTGGCCGCTGGCCGCCCCTGGTTGGGGATCGTACTCAGCGGCGCACTGTTCGCCCTGGTGCACGAAGTGCCCGGCATCAGCGGAAACGGCCCGGCGGCCATCGCCCAACTCTGGCTGGTCTACGGCAGCATGGGTGCCGCCTTTGCCTGGCTGTATTGGCGCACCGGTACGCTGTGGGCGCCCATCGCCGCACACGGCATCAACAACGCCACCGCGCTGGCCGCGTTGTATTTTTTCGGCATCGGGTAGTACGGACGGGCACGGCCAGGTCCTTGCCATGCGGATAGACCGCATAGCGGTTTGCGCATACCCCTGCCCTCCGCATGTGCCAGCGGAGCCGAATCAAGCACGATTCGCCGCGTTTTCCTGGTCGTTCCGGGCCGCTTGACGAAAAGTTAAGACGAGCCTGCCAAAATGTCCCCAGGGTTCTAGGGGGATCGAATGAAAGCCAGGCTGTTGATCGTTGTTGCCGTCCTTGCACTGACGGCGTGTGCCACCACAACTTCGCCGACCGGCCGCCGACAGGTGGTGGGGGGCGTATCGCAACAGCAGCTCGACCAACTTGGCGCGCAGTCGTTCGCGCAGACCAAGGCAAAGGAAAAAGTCAGCACCGACGGCAAGCAGAACGCCTACGTGCAATGCGTGGTCAATGCGCTGGTGGTGCAGTTGCCGCCGCAGTGGCGCGAAACCCGCTGGGAAACCGCACTGTTCGTCGATGACGAGCCCAACGCCTTCGCCCTGCCCGGCGGTAAGGTCGGCGTAAACACCGGCATCTTCACCGTCGCCAAGACCCAGGATCAGCTCGCGGCCGTGCTTGGGCACGAGATCGGGCACGTGATTTCGCGCCACCACGAAGAACGCATCACCCGCCAGCTGGGCGCCCAGACCGGCCTGGGCATCATCGGCGCGCTCGCCGGGGCCGCCTATGGCGACGGCGCGGCCAGCGCGGTCAATCAGGTTGGCGGTATGACCGCCCAGACAGTGTTCCTGCTGCCTGGCTCGCGCACCCAGGAAAGTGAGGCCGATGTGGTCGGGCAGCGCTTGATGGCCCAGGCCGGCTTCGACCCGGCACAGGCGGTGACCTTGTGGCAGAACATGATGGCCGCCAGCGGCAGTCGTCAACCGCAATGGCTTTCGACCCATCCGGACCCGACCAACCGCATCCGCGAGCTCCAGGCCGACGTCAACCAGCTCGAACCGGTGTATCAGCAGGCCAAGCAGAACGGGCGCGTGCCGCGCTGTGGCTAGAGCAACTAACGGCAACTGCTGTGCCCTTGTTGACTCGTGCCGGCACTGACCTGGCATCAACGCGCTGCCCACTACACTGCGGCCGCGGGCGCAGCGAGCGGTCGCTTGCTGTTAGCAGTGCTAAGACCTTTTCTCGTAACTCCCTATTGCCGCACCACAACATGGAAACCGTTTTCGGGAACTGAGACTTTCTGCTAAGTTTGCCGGCTCAGATTTTTCGTACAGCGTCCATTCCGCTTTTCGCACCGCCCAACGGCGGCTCGTCCGAGGTGAAACATGAAACTGCTCAACCGCAAGCAAGCCCTGTTGTCCCTGTTCATCGCAGCGTCCCTGGGCGGGGCTGTCGTCACCGATGCGGTCGCGCAGTCGGACCGCTCGTCCGAGCGTGCCGCGCGTAAGTCCAAGGGCAACGGCAAGGCCGAAGAGCTGTACCCCCAGTCGACCCGTCAGGCACCGACCATCAAGCCTTCGTCCAAGTTGAGCAGCAAGCTGCAGAAGCTGATCGAAACCTTCAACAAGGGCGAAGACTATCCGGGCGTGCGCACCCAGGCCGACGAGATCCTGGCCAACAGCGCCGCCAACGAGGCCGACAAGGCGCTGGCTGCGCAGCTCGCCGCGCAGGCCGCCTACAACCTGGACGACACCGCGGCTGCCAAGACCTACCTGCAGCAGGCAATCGGCCTGAACGCGCTGGACAATAACGGCCAGTTCCAGTCGATGCTGATGCTGGCGCAGCTGCAGATGCAGGACGACCAGCAGGCCGAAGGCCTGGCGACGCTGGACAAGTATCTGGACGAGAGCAAGTCGCAGCGTCCGGAAGACCTGATCCTCAAGGGCCAGGCGCTGTACCAGGCAGAGCGCTACAAGGAAGCGATTCCGGTGCTCAAGCAGGCCATTGCCGCCTCGCCCGAGCCGAAGGACACGTGGAACCAGCTGCTGATGGCGTCCTACGCCGAGGCCGGCCAGACCGGCGAAGCCGTCGCCGCCGCCGAGGCGCTTGCAGCCAAGACGCCCAACGACAAGAAGGCCCAGCTCAATCTGGCCAGCATGTACATGCAGGCCGACCAGATGGACAAGGCCGCAGGCGTGATGGACAAGCTGCGCGCTTCCGGGCAGTTGACCGAAGAGAAGGAATACAAGCAGTTGTATTCGATCTACGCCAACACCGAGAACAAGGAAAAAGACGTCATCGCGGTGATCAATGAAGGTATGCAAAAAGGCATCCTCAAACCTGATTATCAGACATACCTTGCGCTGGCCCAGTCCTATTACTACAGCGAGGACGTGCCGAAGGCGATCGAGAACTGGCAGAAGGCCGCACCGCTTTCCAAGGATGGCGAGACCTATCTGAATCTGGCCAAGGTGCTGCATTCGGAAGGTCGCATCCCGGAGGCCAAGCAGGCCGCACAGCAGGCGATCGCCAAGGGCGTTAAAAAACCAGAAGACGCGAAGAAGATCATCAACCTGAAGTAAAAAAAGAAAATAAACCCCCGAAATCCCTGTGTTTTTAGTGGTTACAGGACTCGGGATTGGTATAAGCTTGGGAGTTCCTGCGGTGTCAAAGCCGTCCGAAAACCTGGGGATCATCACAGTGATCCGGGCCCCCACTGAAAGAGCCATTGGCGCATGACGGAACAACTCGTTATCCACAGGCATGACTATGATGCCGGGAACCAGGGTCTGAGCTGGGCCCGCATTATCGGTATTGCTTTTGTAATTGCCCTGCACCTCACTGCACTGATGATGTTGCTGATCCCTGCAGTGGCGCCGAAGGCTCCGGCAGAGAAGGAGCGCACCACCATGGTCACCCTGGTGGATGCACCGCCTCCTCCCCCGCCGCCGCCGCCGCCGCCGCCGCCGGAAGACAAGCCGCCACCGCCGGTCAAGAATCTGTCGCCGCCGAAGCCGTCACCGGTTCCGCCGCCGCCGGAAGCCCCGGTGGTCGACGTTCCCGAACCGCGTCCGAGCGATATCGTCACGCCGCCGAGCCCGCCGGCTCCGCCGCAACCGCCGAGTGACATCGGCGCCAGTGTCGATATCTCGTCCAAGAACATGAACCCGCCGAAGTACCCGCCGGCTGCTTTTCGTGCCGGTGTCCAAGGTGAGGTCATCCTGATCGTGGATGTGGATGCCAGCGGCAACGTGACCAACGTGTCGGTCGAAAAGTCCAGCCGCAACCGCGACCTTGACCGTGCCGCGATGGACGCAGCACGCAAGTGGAAGTTCAACGCCTCCACTGTCAACGGGCAGAAAGCCGCCGGACGTGTCCGCGTCCCGGTCAACTTTGCTCTGAACTGATCCCACGGGCCGGTCACGGCCGGCCCAGGATCCTGTCTTCCTTTCGCTCCACCCTTCATCACCACACACAACAAAGGTAAGCGTCATGCTGCAGGAATTCTTTATCGCCGCCGCTGCAGGGGGCTCCAATCCGTCGGCCGCTCTGTCGCAGATGGGCTTCGAGCACTTGATCACCGAAATGACCTCCAGCCCCGGCGACTTCGCCGTGTCGTGGGTCGTGTTGATCACCCTGATCGCCATGTCCGCCGCTTCCTGGTACTGGACTGTCATCAACATCTTCCGCGCCACCCGCCTGAAGAGCGCGGCTGACCGCGTCACCACCGCGTTCTGGGATGCCCCGAATGCACAGGACGCCATCCGTGCGATGGAAGAACAGCCGGCTTCCGAGCCGTTCTCGAAGATCGCACTGGACGCAGCCCAGGCTGCTGCTCACCACCAGCGCGCCGAAGGCAGCACCGGTGGCCTGGGCGAGAGCCTGAGCCGTTCGGAGTTCGTCGACCGCGCCCTGCGTCAGGCCGTGACCCGCGAAAGCACCAAGCTGCAGTCGGGCATGACCTTGCTGGCCACCGTCGGTGCGACCGCGCCGTTCGTCGGTCTGCTCGGTACCGTGTGGGGCATCTACGGCGCGCTGATCAAGATCGGTGCAACCGGTTCGGCCTCCATCGACGCCGTTGCCGGCCCGGTGGGTGAAGCGCTGATCATGACCGCGATCGGTCTGTTCGTCGCCATCCCGGCCGTGTTCGCGTTCAACTTCTTCTCCAAGGTCAACAGCTCGGTGATCGCCAAGTTCGACACCTTTGCCCATGACCTGCACGACTTCTTCGCCACCGGTTCGCGCGTTCGCTAATCCGGTTGTAAAGAACGCCTTCGCAACGATTTAGACGGAGCCCGTTATGGCCTTCAGTAGTGGAAACAGCGGCGGCCCGATGGCCGACATCAATGTGACGCCCCTCGTGGACGTGATGTTGGTGCTGCTGATCATCTTCATCATTACGGCACCGCTGATGTCCCACAAGGTCAAGGTGGAGCTGCCAGAGGCCAACTTGATCCAGAAGGAAGATGCGGAGAAACGCGCCGCGCCGATCACCCTGGCCGTCAAGGAAGACGGGTCGCTGTACTGGAACGACGAGCCGATCTCCAAGGAAGCCCTGGAGTCGCGCCTGTCCACCGCCGCACAGCAGACCCCGCAACCGCCGCTCAACCTGCGCGGCGACCGCACGACCAAGATGCGTACGATCAACGAGATCACCAAGATCGCGCAGGGTCAGGGCATGCTGGACGTCGGTTTCGTTGCAACCAA
Source organism: Xanthomonas sp. WHRI 6106 (assembly GCF_040202405.1). NCBI lineage: Bacteria > Pseudomonadati > Pseudomonadota > Gammaproteobacteria > Lysobacterales > Lysobacteraceae > Xanthomonas > Xanthomonas sp. WHRI 6106. The sequence continues at coordinate 122,934 of NZ_JBEGFC010000010.1, forward strand.
AGTGAAGGGGCAGTAAGCCATGGCATTTAGTACTGGTGGAAGCCGTGGGCCGATGGCCGACATCAACGTCACGCCCCTGGTAGACGTGATGCTGGTGCTGTTGATCATCTTCATCGTGACCGCGCCGATCATGACGTATCCGATCGCCGTGGATCTGCCGCAGCGGGTTCTGAACCCGCCACCGCAGACGACCGAACCGCCGCCGCCGATCGAGCTGCGTATCGACGCCAGCAACCAGGTGTTCTGGAACAACAGCCCGACGCCGGTGGATCAGCTGCAGCAGAAGATGGAAGAAGTGGTACAGGCCGATCCGACCAATCAGCCCGAACTGCGCATCGATGCAAATCAGGATGCGGAGTACGAGGTGATGGCGAAGGTGCTGGCCGCTGCGAAGAACTCGCAGATGAAGAAAATCGGCTTCATGCAGCAGTAAACGCATCTGCAAGACCGCAACACAACAGTCATGACGCGACTGCAACGCCACCGGAAACGGTGGCGTTTTTTTTATGCCTGCTGCGTGACCCGACGTGCTTGCCGCCCATCCGGCAGATTGCCCACTGATCGATCCGGGCGATGATCGAATGCCGGCATCACCCGGCAAAACTCAGGCGCTAGCGCGCGCGGTTTCCAGGAGCCCGACGTAGGCGCGCACGGTCGCATCCAATCCTTGATACAGCGCTTCGCTGATCAGAGCGTGGCCGATGGACACTTCCAGCACGCCCGGGACAGCGGCGAGAAAATCGCCAAGGTTGGCTTGCGACAGGTCATGCCCGGCATTGATGCCCAGCCCGGCGGCGCTGGCGCGCTGCGCGGCACCGGCGAACAGTGCGAGTGCTGGGTCCGCCTGCCCGGCCGCATGCGCGGACGCGTACGGGCCGGTATACAACTCGATGCGGTCTGCACCAAGCATGGCGGCGCGTGCGATGTCCGGGTTACCCGCGTCGACGAACAGGCTGACGCGGCTACCGAGATCCTTGAACGCGGCGATCAATGCGGCAAGTTGGGTAGTGTCCTGCGCGAAATCGAAGCCATGGTCGGAGGTCAGCTGCCCGTCGCCATCGGGCACCAGCGTGACCTGTTGCGGCCGCGTGGCACGGCACAGCTCCAGCAGCCCCGGATAGCCGGCGCGCGGAGGGGCGAACGGGTTGCCTTCGATATTGAATTCCACGCCGTGCGCGCGCGTGAGTGCGCTCAACGCCAGGACATCGTCGGAGCGGATGTGGCGTTGATCCGGCCGTGGATGCACGGTAATGCCGTGTGCGCCGGCCCCCAGGCAGGTGCGGGCCGCCTGCACCACGTCCGGGTCGGTGCCGCCGCGCGAATTGCGCAGCACCGCGATCTTGTTGACGTTGACGCTGAGCTGGGTGGTCACGGTCGTGCGCTCAGGCCTGCGGCTCGCCATCGCGGGCGGCGGCCAGTGCCGCGGCCTTGCGGGCCTCGGCCACCTCGCGCAGCCGGCGCAGTTCGGCCGGGTCGATCATGCTGCTGGTGTCACGCTGGGTGTCGTCCATGCGCGAGGCGAACCAGCCACGTGTCCACAACAGCAGCAGCACCAGTGCCACCAACAGCGACACCACCAGCAACCACACGTGCGGCGTACTGAACGCCAGCACCAGCGCACCTAGTGCCATAAGCAGAAACAGCCAGTGCATGACGAGCTCCCCGATAAGTGGCGGCAGTGTAGCGCTGCGCCCGGTTCGGTTCCACGTGAGCCGGGGGCGCTTCAGAGCAGTGGCGACAGCAGCCGCGCAAAGGCTTCGGGCAGGCGCGAACGCATCAGCGGGCGATGGCGCGCAAAGCGCACCTCCTGGGCGTGTTGCAGGTCGGTGCCGATCAGGCCGGCCAGCTCGGCGGCCACTGCCTGGTCGCGGAACAGCATCGACAGTTCGAAGTTGAGGCGGAAGCTGCGGCTGTCGAAATTGGCGCTGCCGACGATGCTGACATCGTCGTCGGCCAGCAGTGCCTTGGTATGCAGCATGCGCGGGCCGTACTCGTAGATGCGCACGCCGGCTTCGAGCAGCTCATCGAAATACGAGCGCGCCGCATAGGTCACCAGGCGTGAGTCGCTGACCCGCGGCACCAGCAGGCGCACATCCAGACCGCCCAGCGCAGCCGAGGTCAGCGCCATGCGCGCGGCTTCGCCCGGAACGAAGTAAGGCGTCACCAGCCAGACCCGATGCCTGGCCTCGTGGATGGCGGCGACCATCAGCCGGTGGATGGATTCCCAGGAGGAATCCGGGCCGGACACCAGCACCTGTGCATCGACCGTGCCCTGGGCGCGCGTGGGCATGTCCTCCGGCCATAGCTGCTGGCCCTGGAAGGCGGCGCGCCCCTGCCGGGTGGCATAGAGCCAGTCTTCCAGAAACACCAGTTGCAGGCTGCGCACCACGTGGCCCTGCAGCCGCACATGCAGGTCGCGATAGGCATCGCCGCGCACCTGCTCGTTCTCTTCGTCGGTGACATTGATGCCGCCGGTAAAACCGACCCGGCCATCGATGACGATCACCTTGCGATGGGTGCGCAGATTCAGCCACGGCCGTTTGAACGGCTTGAGAAATTGCGAGGGATGGAACCAGGCGGTTTCCACGCCGGCCTCGCGCAGGCTGCGCAGCGCCCGGCGCGTCATGGCCGACGAGCCGATCGCATCCAGCAGCAGGCGGACCTTGACCCCGGCGCGTGCACGCTCCATCAGCGCAGCGCAGATCGCGGTGCCGCTGTGGTCGGGCTGGAAGATGTAGTACTCCAGGTGGATGTGGTCGCGGGCGCTGCGGATCGCCTCGATGATGGCGGCATAGGTTGCCGCGCCATCCACCAGCCAGTGCACTTCGGTGGCGCTGCTTGGCGCAAGCCCGGTGGTGGACTGGGCGATCTTGGCCAGCTCGGTGCAGTCGGCATCCGGCGGGCAGACGCTGCTGTAGCTTTCCATGCCCGAGCGCGAGCGGCCGCGACGCAGGCGCTGCCGCTTCACCTTCTGCGGGCCGAGCCAGTAATAGATCAGCAGCCCCAGGTACGGCAGCGCAGCCAGCGACAATACCCAGCTCAGCGTGGCCACCGGCTCACGCTTTTGCAGCACGATCCAGCCGGCGATCCACAGCAGGTAGAGCACGTAGGCGGCGAGGAGGAGCGCTTCGAGGTGGGGAATGGTGGCCAGCCAATCCCACGCGCCCTGGACCAGTGCGAGCATGTGCGGATTCTACGGGGCGTACGCGGCGCTGCGCTGACCGCGGCGCCAATGCACCGTGCGGGCAGCGGTCTGAAAGCTTCATCGTGTTGAACGCCCGGTCGCGGCGGATGAGACACGACCGCCCTACGATGGCGCGATGGCAAGCGCAATCAAGGGCCGCGGTGCGACCGGCCACCTGCCCGGACGGTTCGAGGTCACCACACCGCAGGCCGTGGACGACGGTTGGCACGTGGACGACAGCGAAGAGTTCGCTGCCGGCGTGTTGCGCACGCAGGTCACCGAGGAAACCGCGCGCAGCATCATCAGCCGCAACCAGTCGCCGGACATCGGGTTCTCGCAATCGGTCAATCCGTATCGGGGGTGCGAGCACGGCTGCAGTTACTGCTTTGCGCGACCCTCGCACGCGTACCTCAACCTGTCGCCCGGGCTGGACTTCGAGACCAGGCTGTTCGCCAAGACCAATGCGCCGGATCTGCTGCGGCGCGAGTTGTCGCGACCGAGTTATGTGCCCAGCCCGATCGCGCTGGGCATCAACACCGATGCGTACCAGCCGATCGAGCGCAAACGCGCGTTGACGCGCCGGTTGATCGAGGTGCTGTGGGAGACGCGGCATCCGTTCACGCTGATCACCAAGAACGCCTTGGTCACCCGCGACCTGGACCTGCTGGCCCCGTTGGCGCGCGAGAACCTGGTCAACGTGCATTTCTCGGTGACCACGCTGGACCCGCATCTGTCGGCCAAGCTCGAACCGCGTGCGTCCGCGCCGCATGCACGTCTGCGTGCGATGCGCACCTTGCACGAGGCGGGCGTGCCGGTGGGGGTGATGGCAGCGCCGGTGATCCCGTGGATCAACGATCATGAGCTGGAAGCGATTCTGCAGGCCGCCGCCGAGGCCGGCGCCAGCAGTGCCGGCTATGTGCTGCTGCGGCTGCCACACGAAGTGGCGCCGTTGTTTCGCGATTGGCTGCAGACCCATCACCCGCAGCGCGCGGCGCACGTGATGAGCACCATCCAGCAGCTGCGCGGCGGCAAGGACTACGACAGCAGCTTCGGTACCCGCCTGCGTGGGCAAGGCGTGTATGCGGACCTGCTGGCGCGCCGTTTTGCGCTGGCCCACCGTCGCGCCGGTTTCGATACGCGTGAGATGCCGGCGCTGGACTGCAGCGCCTTCCGCCGCCCCGCTCCACCGGCCAAGCCGGTGCCGCAATCGCCGCAAGGCAGTCTGTTCTAGGGGCGGGGAATCGGGATTGGGGAATCGAGAATCGGAACAGCAAGAGCCGCGCTGCTGCGAATTGCTGTTGCCGTTGCGATTCCCTACTCCCGATTCCCTATTCCCCGCCGTACAAGGCCCCTGCCGACTGGAACAGGATCCAGCTGGTGGCGATGAACTTGTCGCCGCCGACCGGGCGGTTGCCACGGTGGGTATGGGTGAAGGCAGTGGGAGCGATCAACAGGCTGCCGGTGCGCGGGCGCGCCTTGCGTTGCTGGAACAGGAATTCGGTTTCGCCCTGCTCGAATTCGTCGTTAAGGTACAGCGTCCACAGCAGGTGCCGATGCAATGTGTCGGCACTGGCATCGCGTGGATACAGCTCGCAATGCCAGTACGGGTAGCCGCCCTGATCGGCGGCATACCACTGCAGATTGATCGCGCCCGGACGCAGGCAGGTGCGTGCCAGATCGCCCAGCGCCTGGTCGCTCATTTGCGCGATGTCTTCGGCCACCAATCGATGCGGGGTGCCGTCGGCGGTGGTGACCTGCAGCATCAACGGCGAGATCAAGGCCTGTGGATAGTGCCGCAGATAGCTCAGCACCCCGTCGAAGACCGCCTGTTGAAGGCGCGCTTCGACGTCTGCCCATTCGGCGATGCCGCTGATGCGCAGGTCGCGGCTGTGCTTGAGGTCTGGAAACACACCGCCACCGATGCGCCCGGGATGCAGCTGCTGGCTGTCGCGCATGCGGTGCACGATGGCCGCGCAATCGGCGCGCGAAACGGCGTTGTCGGTGACCTGGATGAAGTCGGGTTGGCTCATGCGCACGACCATAGCAATCTGCAGCACCCCTGCACAGCTCGCCTGTCCCCCCTGCGCTGCCGCTACGTGTGTCGCTTTGTATTCGTGGACGAATGACACCGGCGCACGGCCTGACGCCGCGTATGCGCGCGCATCGCGACAAAAAAAACCCCGCCGAAGCGGGGTTTTCAGCATCCAACGCGGGTTGCGACGATCAGAACTTGTAGTTGACCGATGCAGCCAGGATGTTGCCCTGCACATCATAGGTACCGGCCAGACGGTCGCCGGTGGCGCTGACCGTGTCGCTGCTCGGGTCGCTGACGAACAGGTGGGTGTAGCCGAAGTTGTACTCGGCCTGCTGCGACGGACGCCAGCTCAGACCCACCGACAGCCACTTGCGGCTGTTGTCGGGCACGCGCACGTCGCGGTGTTCGGCAGTGGTCGGGGTCTGGTCGAACGCTACGCCGCCACGCAGGGTCAGCGTCTCGCTCATGCGGTAATCGGCACCGATCGAGGCGAAGGTGGTGTCGCGGTACGAGAAGTCCAGCACGGTGTTGGGCTGGTTGGAGGCGAAGTCCAGCGTCACCTGGTCGAACTTGCTCCAGGCGGTGCGGGTGACGTCGGCCATGATCGACCACTGCTCATTCACGTTGTGCGTGAAGCTGGCGGTGGCGCTGGCCGGCAGCTTGACGGTGGCGCGGCCACTGGTGTCGATGAAGGTGCCTGGGGCGGCACGTGCGAACACGGCCGACGCATTCGGCGGAATGGTGAAGTCGACATCCGCGCCGGTGATCTTGTGCTCTACCTGCGAGCGGTAGCTGAAACCGAGGTGGGTGTTCTCGTCGATGCTGAACAGGCCACCGAGGGTGAAGCCCACTTCGGTGCTGTGGCCCTTCATCTTCAGCGAGCCGTCGGCGTTGCCCGGTGCAAAGCCCGGAACGCGCGAACGCGCCAGGATCGAGCCGGCATCCACTGCGTTGCCCAGTTCGATATCCAGGCGCTCGGCGAACACCGACGCACCGAAGGACACGTACGGGTTCACGTCGTAGGAGAACGCCACGTTGAAGTCGATTGCCTGCAGCTCGGTCTTGGTGCCGTGGTAGCGGCCGACCCAGTCACGGTCGTAGTCGGTCTTGAAGCCGAACGGCACGGTAAGCGAAGTGCCCAGGTGCATGTTGTCGTTCTCGCCGAACGGCACGTGGAAGTACATCGCCGGGACCGGCGCGATCATGCCGGCATCGCCGCCGTTGCCGCCGGACACCGGGGCGCCGTTGGCGTAGGTCGCGGTGTCGGGCTGGAACTTGGCCGAGAACTGGATGGCGCTGACGTCGGCCTGGAACAGGCGGCCATCGAGCTGGCGCATGCCGGCCGGGTTGTTGACGATGATCGAAGCATCGTCCGCGGCGCTGCCCGAGCCTGCAAAGGCGCGGCCCAGGCCCTTGGCGCTGTTTTCCTTCAGCTGAAATGCGGCGCCGTGCGCCTGGCCAACGGCCAGCACACCGGCAATCCCAACGGCCAGCAGGGTGGCGCGGCTAAGAGTGGAAGCGGTAGACATAAGTTGTAGCTCTCCGGATAAGGACTGCAATGGTCGGTTCAGCGCCCGCGCCCAGCACCAATCCAGTGCCTGGAGCGCGCCGGAGACCCCCCCCGACATACGACGCCGTACGCAGTATACCCACGACGATTAACCGAACAATAACGACCGGCACGCTGAACGCGCCGGTGGGTTAGGGCTGGGTTCAGGACGATGGACCGGCTATTGTGCGTCTCCGATGTTCGTCTCCCTCCCCTCCCGCAAGAAACCCACCCCACGCTGGGCGGTGCCTTTGCTGTTCGCCGCGGTATGGCTGGCCTATCTGTGGTCGATCAGCCGCCCCGGCGAGGCGCGCAATACGCTGTGGCTGGACTGGGGCGCATTGTCCAGTGGCGTCTCCAACCTGGGCGACTGGTGGGCGACCCTGCGCGACGGCAGCGTGCTGCGGCTGTTCACGGCGCTGTTCCTGCATGCGGATTGGTCGCATCTGCTCGGCAACCTGGTGTTCCTGTTGATCTTCGGGCTGCCGGCCGAGCGCATCCTGGGGCCGTGGCGATTGCTGCTGCTGTTCCTGCTCGGCGGGGCCGCGTCCAACCTGGCGGCGATCTTTGCGATCGGCACGCCGGACCGGGTGATCATCGGCGCCTCCGGCGCAGTGTCGGCGCTGATCGGCACCTATCTGGCGCTGTTTCCCGGCGCCAAGCTCGGCGTGGTGCTGCCGCTGGGCGTGTTCCTGGAATTCATCCGCGTGCCGGCACCGCTGTTAATCGGGGCGTGGGCGCTGCTGCAGGTGGTGTTTGCCTACATCGGCCCGGCCTTCGGCATGGTGGCGTGGTCGGCACACATCGCCGGCTTCGTGTTCGGCATCGTCTACGGGCTGTACGTGCGTGCGGCAATCGCGCGCCGCCTGCGCAAGCGCCACGGGTTCTAGCGCAACGCGCCCCCACGTGCGTGTCGGCGCGCTCAGCGCACGGTTGCCGACCACCTGGCGCTGCATGCACTGCAATGGCGCGCCTATAATCGGGCGCATGTCCAAGCCCCTGTACAAAGTCACCTTCCTCAATCACGGCAAGGTGTACGAGCTCTACGCGCGTGAGGTCACCGGCAGCCATCTGTGGGGCTTCAACCAGATCGGCGAGCTGGTGTTCGACGTGCACGATGGGCTGGTGGTGGACCCCACCGAAGAACGCCTGCGCGAAGAGTTCGGCAACACCAAGACGCTGCACCTGCCGATGCAGAGCATCGTGCGGATCGAAGAAGTGGAGAAGAAGGGCCAGTCGGTGATCCGCGACGCGGCCACCGGCGACAAGGTGGTCACTCCGTTCCCACTGCCGGGTAAACCGCGCTGATGCGCATCCTGGTGCCCGACGACTATCAGGGCGCCGTGTGCCGACTGCCCTGCCTGCAGCGGATGCAGGGCCATGATGTGCAGGTGTTGGGGGCGCTGGCCACCGATCCCGACGAGCGCGCCGAGCAGCTGGCCGACGCCGATGCGCTGGTGCTGATCCGCGAGCGCACCGGCATGGATGCGGCGCTGCTGCGGCGCCTGCCGCGGCTAAAGCTGATCAGCCAGACCGGGCGCGTGGGCGCGCACGTGGATGTGGCTGCATGCACGCAGTCTGGCGTCGCGGTAGCCGAAGGTGTCGGCTCACCGGTGGCGCCGGCCGAGCTGACCTGGGCCTTGATCCTTGCGGCCAGCCGCCGTTTGGGCAAGTACCAGCGTGCCCTGCATCAGGGCCGCTGGCAGGCGCTGGGCGACCCTGGCTTGGGCCGTGTGCTGCACGGCCGCACCCTCGGTCTCTGGAGTTACGGACGCATCGGCCAACGCGTGGCCGGGTTCGGACGCGCATTCGGCATGCAGGTACTGGTGTGGGGCGGCGATGCGTCCTGCGCGCAGGCTGTGCGCGACGGCTTTGCGATTGCGGGCAGCCGCCAGGAATTGTTTGAACGTAGCGATGTGCTGCTGGTCAACACCAGCCGCGCCGAACTGATCGCCCCCGGCGCCCTGCTGGCCGCGCTGGATGCTGGCCGGCCCGGGCAGGCGGCGGTGGATGTGTTCGAGCGCGAGCCGGTGCTCGATCCGCGCGATGCGCTGCTGCGACATCCGCGGGTACTGGCCACCCCGCACCTGGGCTATGTGGAACGCGACAGCTACGCGCTGTATTTCGAAGCGGCATTCGACAACGTGCTGGCGTTTGCGGCCGGCACGCCGCGCAACCTGGTCAATCCGGACGCGCTGGCCATCGCGCGCTGATGCGGTTCATGCGTGGCGAGTGGGCTCACGTCAGCCGATGACACCGGTCCGATGCCACAGTCCGATGAGATCGGGCGGCGCAGACAGCGCGGCAGGTCTACGTGGACGTTGAGCGCGCATGACGTTGAGGCGGCGCCTTACCCATGCCGCTGGTCATCCGCGCACCATTGCGCACGCTACGAACCGGAGTGATCGCAAGTTGCGTGCATGTCCGGGCAGGTGACGAGGCACGAACACGCGTGCATTGCGGTTTCCAAGCGCAGGCGGGCATCGGCCGACCTGCGCTTGCACCAGCTCGCCGCTTACTTGGCCGGTTTGGCCGGAGCCGGCGTGTCTGCCGGCGGTACCGGGTCTGCGGAGGGAGCGGGCTTGGCTTTCTCGGCGGGTTCTGCCGGCTTGGCCTTGTCGGTCGCCGCCGGGCGCGGCGCTGCCGGTTTTGCCTCGGAGGCGGGCTTGGTCGCTGCCTTGGCCTTCTGGGCGGCCTGGGCCTTGGCCTTGCGGGCCGCTTGCGCCTTGGCCGCCGAACCGGGCTGCTTGAGTTCGGCCAGCGCCGCGGTGATCGGGCCGTCGCCCGGCAACACATCGCCGGCGCTGTAGCCTTCTTCGCCCTCGTCGTCGCCACGCAAATGGCCGGGCAAGGTGGCTTCGCTGTAGTCGGTCAGGCTGGCCGGCACATCGGCGTCGCCCGGCTGCGGTTCGGGGGTCAGGAGCACTTCCGGCACGATGCCGCTGGCCTGGATCGACTTGCCGCTGGGCGTGTAATAGCGCGCGGTGGTGAGCTTGACCGAATCGCCGTTATCCAGCGGCAGCACGGTCTGCACCGAGCCCTTGCCGAAGGTGCGGCTGCCGATGATGCGCGCGCGCTGGTTGTCGCGCAGCGCGCCGGCCAACACTTCCGAGGCGCTGGCCGAGCCGGCGTCCACCAGCACCACCACGGGTGCGCCGCCGAGCAGATCGCCCGGGGTGGCGTCGAACTTGGCATCGCTGATGGAGATGCGCCCGCGCGTGCTGACGATGTTGCCCTTGTCGAGCAGGTCGTCGGCCACCTGCACCGCCGAGGTCAGCAGGCCGCCTGGATTGCTGCGCAGGTCCAGCACCAGGCCGCGCAACTTGCCGCCGGCCTGCAGTTGCTTGAGGTTCTTCTGGAAATCGGCACCCGTATCGGCCTGGAAGGTGCTGATGCGGATGTAGCCATAGCCCGGCTCCAGCAGCTTGCTGCGCACGCTGGCCACACGGATGGTCTGGCGCTGCAGGGTCACGTCGAAGGGCTTGGGCGCCTTGTCGCGCACGATGGTCAGGGTGACCTTGCTGCCGGATTCGCCGCGCAGCGGCTCCATGGCCTTGCTGGCATCGATCGGCTTGCCGTCGATGGCCACGATGACATCGCCGGCACGGATGCCCGCACGCGCGGCCGGGGTGTCATCGATCGGTGCGATCACCTTGAGCGTGTTGTCCTGCTGCTGCAGCAGCTCCACGCCGATGCCGTCGTAGGCGCCGCTGGCCTGCTCGTCGAAGGCCTCGGCGTCTTCCTTGTCGAAGTAGGTGCTGTGCGGGTCGAGATCCGACAGCAGGCCACGCACGGCGGCGTGCATCAGCTTCTTGTCTTCGACCGGGTCCACGTAGGCCTGCTTGACCGCGTTGTACACCGCCACAAAGCGGCGGATCTCGTCCAGCGGCACCTTGGAGACGGCGGCTTCATTGGCTTCCGGGTCGTCCGCAGTGGCCTGGGCAGCGGCGGCGGGACGGGCGGTCTGCGCCCAACCAGGCGACGCGAACAAGGCCAGCGACAAGGCAACGGACAGGACGGCTACGCGCATGAAGCACTCCGACAAAGAAATAAGACGCCCCGCACGACGGAGCTGACCGGATTATGCGCGAAGCAGCGGTAAATCCGCGTTGAATCGCGTGCCGGCCACGCCGGCAGTTCGACAGCTGCCAGCGGGCAAGGCAGCGCAGCATCGGAGGACGTCGGCACCATCGTGGAGACCATCCGACTGGCGTGGCGAACCTGCATGCTGCCGACACGCCGACAGCCGACACGCCAGGCACGTTGCCCGCAACAGCAATGTGTCGGTAAGCGATGTCCCGGCGAACGCCTGGCTAACGTCGTGCGTCGCGTGCTGCTGCACGCGCAAGCACTACCGCCGTTGCAACCAGCTCGAAGGATCGACCGGCTGGCCATTGCGCCGCAATTCGAAGTACAGCGCCGGCACGCCCTGCCCGCCCGAGCTGCCGACCTTGGCCACCGCCTCGCCGCGCTTGATCGCTGCGCCGGCGTCGCGCAACAAGGTGTCGTTATGCGCATACAGGCTCATGTAGCCGTTGCCGTGGTCCACGATCAGGATCATGCCGTAGCCGGTCATCCAGTCGGAAAACACCACGGTGCCGTCGGCCACTGCGGTCACCGTGGTGCCCTTGGGCGCGCCGATCAGCACGCCCTTGCTGGTGTGGCCGTCGGGCAAAGTGGCGTTGAAGCGCGCCAGCAGGTTGCCCGCCACCGGCCAGCTCAGTCCTCCGACCTTGGGGGCCGGTGCGGTGGCGACGACCTTGGGCGGTGTCTTGCCGGGGCGCTCGGGGCGCTCGGATTTGCCACGCTTGGCCTGCGCGGCGGCGTCGGCAGCGGCGCGTTTGGCGGCGGCGCGACGTTCGGCCTCGGCCTTGGCGGCAGCCGCGCGCAGGTTGGCCAGCAGCTGTTCCAGCGATTTGGCGTCCTGGCCCAGTGCCTTTTCGCGTTCGGCGCGCTGTTTGTAGCGATCGTCCAGCTGCGCGACCGTGGCCGCCTGCTGCGAGCGGTCCTTCTGCAAGGTGGCGGCCTGGGCCTTTTGTTGCGCGCGCGCGGCATCCAGTGCCTGGCGCCGGGCGGCGATGTCCTGCTCCACCCTGGCCAGGGCATCCAGCTGCGTGGCCAGCGCCTGGATGCGCTGTGCGCGGGCGTTCTGCACGTAGCGGTGATCGGCCAGCATGCGGTTGGCATCGCCCACCGTGTCCTGCGACAGCAACACCTTCAGCGGCGCGTTGCGACCGACCTGGTCGGCTGCGCGCAGCAGCGCCGCCAGCTGGGCACGCTGCGTCTGCAGGCCACGCTGCAATTGCGCGCGGTCCTGCTGCAGCGTGGACAGGCGCTGCTCCTGTGCGCGCATTGCCGCTTCGGTGTCGCTCAGGGCACGCGCGGTCTTTGCCACCTTTTCGTCGGCCTGGCGCAGTTGCTGGGCCGCGGTGCCGCGCTTGCCTTCCAGCGCGCGCCGATCGGCGCTGATGGTCTTGAGTTCATCGCGCAGCTGTCGCAGCTTGCGCTCGGTCTCGCGCTGGCTTTGCGCCGCCACTGCGCCGCTGCCCAGCAGCGTGCACGCCACCAGTGCGGCTGCCAGCCAATGGCGCGCGCAGCCAATGGCTGGGGCAAGCGATGGGCGCGGCAGCGGGATGGGCAACGGGGGCAACGAAAGTTCCAGTGACTTCAGGCAGGTGCGCGATTGTAGCCACCCATGGTGTGATCACCGCCACGCCCCAGACAGCCGCCACCGCGCGAGGTTCAGCATGAAGCCCCAATCTCTTCTCCTGGCGTTGTCCCTGCTCAGCACGAGCGCCTGGGCCGACGAGGACATCAGCAAGGTCAATGGCCGGATCAGCGCCGAGCCTGGCCGCAGCTACGGCGATCTGGAAACGGTCAACGGTTCCATCGAGGTGGGCGCCGGTGCGCAGACCAGGGACGTGGAGACCGTCAACGGCGGCATCCGCATCGGCGAGAACGCGCGCACCGGCGGCGTGGAAACAGTCAACGGCTCGATCACCGTGGGCCAGAAAGTGACCGTGTCCGGCGGTCTGGAAACAGTCAACGGCAGCATCCTCATCGAGCGCGGCAGCCAGATCAGCGCTGGTGTGGAAACCGTCAACGGCAGCATCGGCCTGGTGGCAACCGAACTCGGCAAGGGGATCGAGACGGTCAACGGCGACATCACCGTCGGGGTGGATTCGCATGTACGCGGCGGCATCAAGGTGACCAAGCCGAACTTCGGCTTTTCCTTCAAGCCGGCGCGCAAGCCGCGGGTGGTGATCGGCCCCAAGGCCGTGGTCGACGGACCGCTGGAGTTCGAGCGCGAGGTCGACCTGTACGTGCATCGCACCGCCAAGGTCGGCGCGGTCACCGGCGCCACCGCGCGCAGCTTCGATTCGGACGTGGCGCCCAAGGACTGACACGCTCACCACGCGCACGCTCTAAGATCGGACCTCCGTCGCACGAGAAGTTCCGATGCCCCGCAAGATCCTGTTGTGCCTGGCCGCAACCCTGGCCCTGGCCGGTTGCAAGCGCGACGCCGCCGACGCGCCGGCCACACCGGCAACGCAAACGCCGGTGGACACCGCACCCAGCGCACCGGTCAGCCGGCACGCGTTCTCGCCGGAGCTGACCGCCGGCGACTTTGCCGAGCTGGTCAAGACGCTGGCCTCGGACGACTTCGAAGGCCGCGGCCCGGGCACGCCCGGCGAAGAAAAGACCGTGACCTACATCCGCGACCAGATGCAGCGCATCGGCCTGCAGCCGGGCAATGGCGACAGCTGGTTCCAGGATGTGCCGATGGTGGAAACCACCGCCGATGCGGCCACCGCACCGAGCCTGCGTAGCGGCGAGCAGAGCCGCACCCTCGCCTTCGGCACCGACATCGTGGTCGGCACGCGCACCGGCCAGCCGGAGGTCAAGCTGGACAACAGCGAGCTGGTGTTCGTCGGCTACGGCGTGGATGCGCCCGAGCAGCAGTGGAACGATTACGCCGGCCAGGACTGGAAGGGCAAGACGGTGGTGATGTTCGTCAACGACCCCGGCTTCCACACCGGCGATGCCAAACTGTTCGACGGCAAGCGCATGACCTACTACGGGCGCTGGACCTACAAGTTCGAGGAAGCCGCGCGCAAGGGCGCGGCCGCCGCGTTGATCGTGCACGACACGCCTGGTGCCAGCTACGGCTGGGACGTGGTGAAAAATTCCTGGTCCGGCCCGCAATACGACCTGCCGGCCAAGGACGACCCGGACCCGCGCCTGCCGGTGCAGGGCTGGATCAGCGCCGACATCGCCAAGCAGGTGTTCGCCAATGCCGGTCTGGATCTGGCGCAGGCCTACAAGGACGCCAGCAAGCGCGGCTTCAAGCCGGTGCCGTTGAAGGCCAGCTGGTCGGTGGACCTGAAGAGCACCATCGCGCAGAAGACCTCGCGCAACGTGGTCGGCGTGCTGCCCGGCAGCAGCCATGCCGACGAGGCGGTGCTGTACATGGCGCACTGGGACCACCTGGGCAAGCATCCGGGCGAAAGCGGCGACAACATCTACAACGGCGCGGTGGACAACGCCACCGGCGTGGCCGGCATCCTGGAAATTGCCGATGCCTTCGCGCACCAGGACCCCAAGCCGGCGCGCTCGGTGGTGTTCGTGGCGGTGACGCTGGAAGAATCCGGTCTGCTCGGTTCCAAGTACTACGTGGCCAACCCGAGCTTCCCGCTGGACAAGATTGCCGCGGTGATCAACCTGGATGCGATGTCGGTGGCCGGGCGCGCGCGCGATGTCACCGTGGTCGGCATGGGCAGCTCGGAGCTGGAAGACATCCTCAAGCCGATCGCCGCGATGCAGGGCCGCACCCTGCACGCCGAAGCCACCCCGGAAAGCGGCTCGTACTTCCGCTCGGACCACTTCAACTTCGCCAAGGCCGGCGTGCCGGCGCTGTATGCCGATGGCGGCGAAGACCTGCGCGAGGGCGGCACCGCTGCCGGACGTGCCGCGGCCGAGGACTACGGACGCCACCGCTATCATGCCCCCGGCGACGAATACGACGCAGCCACCTGGAAACTCGACGGCACCATCGAAGATCTCCAGGCGGTCTACGGCGTCGGCAAGGAGGTCGCCGCCGGCGAGCGTTGGCCCAACTGGTATCCCGGCAACCCGTTCAAGGCCGCCCGCGACCGCATGATGGCCGGCAAGCCAGCCGCAGGCACGGCTGCGGCGGCCGAGCAGGCCGATGGCGACGCGGACGCCACCCGCATGAACACGCCGGGCGCGAAATCGAACGACACCGCGCCTGCCCGCTGAGCCCTGCGGATGCGCTGCCGGCCCCACGGCGGCGCATGGCAGCAAGTATCCGTGCGGCAAATGGCCAGTGGGTGCCGCCAACGCAAAGGGCCTCCCAACCGGGAGGCCCTTTTTTTACCGCGACTGCGCACGCATTCGTCGCAACCGTCAGCAGGCTGGCGGCTCAGTCGCCGCTAACAAAGCGGCTAGGCGGCGTGGCTGTCGCCTCGTGCACGCTGCACCTTGCAACACCGCACCGCCCTACCCGCTCAAACGCCTACGCGTCGATGCACATTGAAGTGCTCAGTCGTTATCCACACTGACCACATGCCCATCGTCGGGGTCGACGTGCAGCTCGACCTTCTGCCCATTGCGCTTGGCGTCGGCCTTCCACAAGCCGTCCTTGAATTTCAGGTCGTGCACGTCGGCATAGCCGCCGGTGGACAGCGCGGCGCGGACATCGGCTTCGCTCAGGCGCGAGGTGGTCTGGTCGCCATAGACACGGCCGGTCACCGGGTCGATGTGGACATCCACGTCCTTGCCGTCGCCGCTACGGGCATCGGCGGTCCAGACACCGTGCTCGAACTTGACGTCGTGCACCTTGGTGTAGCCCTTGGCGGTCAGCATGCTGGTGACTTCGTTAGAGGTCAGTGCCTTGGCCGGCTTGGCGGCCTCCTGTGCGACGGCGCTTTGCGAAACGAGCGCCAGTGCGCCGATCAGTGCGGTGGTCATCATGCGATGTGCCATGAGAGGCTCCTGCTGTGAAGTGCCGCCATGCTCGCCGCGTGCAGATCGTGACAGGGTGAAAACCCGGCCTCTTCCATGCGGGAAGTTCAGTTAACTGACATCTTAGCGGGCTGTTTCACCTGCCCTGCACTGTCGATTTACATCGTCGCGCCCGGCGGATTTGCCGAGCGGGTTTCCGTCAATCAGCGCTCCCAAAAAAAGCCGCCTTGCGGCGGCTTGATGACACTGGTCTGGTCAGCGTGTTTTGCCCGCAACCGGGACGCGGGCAGCAGCAACCGGTGCGCGCGTGGCGCGTGTCGCCTGCGGCGAGAGGATGGTCATCTGCGGTTTGTCGGTGCCGTCCTTGTTCGGATGCACGTTGTAGGCGTACGACAGGTTCCACCACGAGCCGGCGGCCCACCAGGTCCAGCCCAGCCACACGTCCGCATTGCTTTCCATATACCCGAGCATGCCGCGTAGCGCCTCGTTGCAGACCGCGTTGTTGGCAGTGCCGAATTCGCCGAGGAAGCCGCGCTTGCGATTGATGCGCAACCATTCGGTGAAGTTGCGCAGGCGCTCGGCGCCGATGGTGGAACTGACGCAGACGCTGGACGTGCCGCTGGAATCGATATCCAGGTATTGATGCACTTCGAACGCATACCGGTTGAGCGGATCGTAGATGGAGACCAGTGCGGTAGCGTTGGAATACCCATCGTTGGTTGGCGAATACCAGCTGTGGGCACCGGTCCACAACGCGCCGGGCACCAGGATCAGATTGGTGGCGCCGGTCCTGCGGATGGTATCGATGGCAGCCTGCGCCGCGCCCGCCCACTCGCTGGCGGAGATATTGTTCGGCTCGTTCATCAGCCCGAAGATCACCGCGTTGTCACCGTTGAATGCCAGCGCCAGGCGCCGCCACAGATCGGTGAACGTGGCCACCGGAACTTCCGGTCCGCCGATCTTGTAACCGTAATACTTGGCGTAGTTATGGATATCGATCACCAGATACATGCCCGAGGCCTTGGCACGCGCCACGGCCTGCTGCACCAGCGCCAGCTGTGCCGGGTCCAGCTCGCCGCGCGCGCTGGGTTGCAGGCGTTCCCACAGGATGGGCAGGCGGATCGTATTCATGCCGACACCAGCGAAATACGTGTAATCGCTGGCAGCGGCGTACATATAGTCCTTGTTGAGCACGCCGGGTTTTTTCGATGATGCGAATTCGGCGCCGGACAGGTTGACGCCGGCATACGTGAGCACGCGCGTTTGCGCGTTGGCCAGCGGCAGAATGCACAGCATGGAGAACAACAGCGCGCCACGGATCAGATTGCGCAGCGCAAGAGGCACAGCAGACATGGAACAACTCCTTCGACGGCGGGGGCGATGCGTGCGACCCGCTGTGGACGATCTGCGCGAGGTGCGCCGCATCTGTCCCTTCCAATGCATCTGCTGTGCCCCAAATGCCTAGCTGAGTAAATGTGAATTAAATGTGAAGTAAATATGTGCACTGAGTCGCAGTCACAGATCTCCAATGGCCTGGGCGTGATAGCGCGCTGATACGTCTGCCGCCTTTGCAAGGCAGTCGAGCGCCCTCGCCGCTTTGGTGGCGGCGCGAATTGTCGAGATAACGTCGTATGGATGCGCTTGCTGCCGATCGCATGGCGCCGGAGCACTGGCGCCATGACGCTGCCATGCGGCTGGCGCACGGTGGAGGCGAGATGCTGCAGATCACGGCGGTACCTCGCACCTCTGCGTGGGACTAAGGGGTCTTGGTCACCCGCCTGGCATGCGGGCTCAGGATCGACATCTGTGGCTTGTCACGTCCCTGCGCTTCCGGGTGCACGTTGAAGGGGTATTTGCCGTTCCACCATTTGCCCGCAGCCCAGAAGGTCCAGCCGGTCCACACATCGTTGTTAGTTTCCATGTACTTCAACATGCCTTCCAGCGCGGCATTGCAGGTGACATTGTTGCCGGTGCCGAATTCGCCGAGAAAACCGCGTTTTTTGTTGATCCGCAGCCACTGGGTGAAACTTTCAAGGCGTTTGACGCCAATCTCCTTGCTGACGCATCCGCCAACGGTGCCGCTGGAGTCCGTATCCATGTACTGGTGCACTTCGATCGCATAGCGGTTGAGCGGGTCACGGAGAGTGGCGAGCGCCACCGCGTTGGATTGGCCGGCCACTGTGGAGTACCAGCTATGCGCGCCGGTCCATAGCGCGCCCGGCACCAGGATCAGGTTATTGGCGCCGGTCTTGCGGATGGTGTCGATGGATGCCTGCGCGGCGGCAGCCCAGGACTGCGGGTTGATGTCGTAGGGCTCGTTCATCAGCCCGAAGATCACCGCGTTGTCGCTTTTGAACGCAATGGCCAGGCGTCGCCACAGATCGGTCAGCGTGGCGATGGGCACCTTCTGCGTGCCGACCTTGTTGCCGTAGTACTTGGCGTAGTTATGCACATCCACGATCAGGTACATCTTCGCCGCCTTGGCGTTGGCGACGGCCTGCCGGAGCAACGCCAGCTGCGCCGGGTCCAGTTCGCCGCCGGCCTTGGGTTGCAGACGCTCCCACAGGATGGGCAGGCGAATGGTGTTCATCCCTTTGCCGGCGAAATAGCTGTAATCGCCGGCTGCCGGGTACAGGTAATCGACGTTGAGCACGCCGGGCTTTTGCGAGGACTTGATTTCCGCGCCGGAGAGATTGACGCCGGCATACTTCAGGCCGGTCGTGCCTTGTGCATGCGCAAACGGCATGGCAGCGAGCAATAGCATGGGTAGCACGCAGCGACGCAGCGCATGCGTGTGGGAAGTGAGGGACAGCATGGGGGAACTCCTGAGACCGACAGAGGGCGATGCGTCGCGCCGTTTTGGACGCGCGTGCGCGACGACGACGCATCCGTCACAACAGTAGGCGTATGCGCCTGCGCAAACTACGGATGCGAGGTATCAGGCTGCGAAGCTGTGCAGTCAATCGCAGTTACGCGGCTGTCGGCGCGTCGATCCGGTCGATGCATCGCACGGATTTGGATGTGCGCCTTGATCGCCGCACGGCGGCGCAATGCGGCGATCGATCCGGCGCCAGCGAGCGCTGTGGTGTTTGCGTGGTGGCGCGGGAAAAGTCACCTGCACTGGTCGAGGTGATCGGCGTGGCGCTGCCGCAGCCACGAACATCGCCATCGCGGCAAGGTCCTCGCAGTGCAACGTTTGCGCAAAAGAAATGGCCGCAGCTGCGCGCTGCGGCCACCATCCCGTGCAAGCGAGGCCGGTTACTTGCCGGCGCGGCGCGCGTACTTGCTCAGGATGCGCATCTGCGGCTTGTCGCTGCCGTCCTTGCCCGGCTGCACGGTGAACGGGTAATCCGGCTTCCACCACGCGCCGGCAGCCCACCAGGTCCAGCCCAGCCACACGTCGCTGTTCTGTTCCATATAGGTCAGCATGCCTTCCAGTGCCTTGTCGCAGACGGGGTTATTGGCCGTGCCGAATTCGCCCAGGAAACCTTTCTGCTTGTTCTCGCGCAGCCACGCGGTGAAGCCGCGCAGCTTTTCTTCGCCCACCGAGTCGCTGGTGCACACCGGCTTGGTGCCGCTGTAGTCCTTGTCCAGGTACTGATGCGCTTCGAAGGCCAGGTTGTTGCCGGGGTCCTTGAGGATTTCCAGCGCCTTGGCGTTGGAGACGCCGTAGCTGGTGCTGCGCCAGCTGTGCGCGCCGGTGTACGCGGTGCCCGGCACCAGGATCAGATTCTTGGCGCCGGTCTTGCGGATCGCGTTGATCGCGCCCTGCGCGGCGTTGGCCCAGTCCGGGGCTGAAATGCCGTTGGGCTCGTTCATCAGCCCGAAGATCACCGCCTTGTCGTCCTTGAACTCCAGCGCCAGCCGGCGCCACAGATCGGCCAGTGCGGCAGCGGGAACCTCGTTGGTGCCGATGCGCTGGCCGCCGTACTTGGCGTAGTTGTGCAGGTCCAGAATCAAGTACTGCTTGTTGGCCTTGGCGGCTTCGAGCGATTTTTTGATCAGTCCGAGCTGCGCCGCATCCAGGTTGCCGTTGAGCTCGGGCTGCAGGCGCTCCCACAAAAAGGGCAGGCGCATCGTATTCATGCCCTTGCCGGCGAAGTAGCTGAAGTCCGACGCGGACGGATAGGTGTAGTCCTTGAACAAGGTGCCGGGCTTCTTGCGCGAGTTGAACTCGGCACCGGACAGATTGACCCCGACATATTTCAGGCCGGTGGACTCTTTTCCGGGACGGCCAGGTTCCTTGGCCTGCGCCAGCGGCAGGGCCGCCAGCAAGGTCAGTGCAAGCGCGGCATTGCGCAAGGATGGGAGTAGCGGGGGAGCGCGGAACATGGAAGCCTCCTTCGGCATCGACGTGGGTGGCCGCGGGGGGAGGGCACGGCCAGCAGGAGATGGTGCAGGGCGATCGGCTGCCCGATGAGCCTAGAAGCTTGCACGTTAGCGTGCCATTCACGCGTGCTCCCTGGATTTGATCGCGCAAAAACCCGGCGCAGCGCATGATGCGCCTGCGGTAGCGTTCGCAAGAGGACACACAAGACGCACTGTCGCATGAGCGCGACGGGACGCTGTCTTAAGCTACCGCCACTGTTTTCCTGTCGCCCGCATCTGTTGTGGGTGACGCAACGTCCCGGAGTATTCCATGAGCCAAGCCCACGCCTTTGCCGCCCAAGCCGCCGACCAGCCGCTTGCCCCGTTCGTGTTCGAACGGCGCGCGCCCGGCCCGCATGATGTGCAGATCGACATTGCCTACTGCGGCGTCTGTCACTCGGACCTGCACACTGCACGCAATGAATGGCACAACACCCTGTACCCGTCCGTTCCCGGTCACGAGATCGTTGGCCGCGTGACTGCGGTGGGTAATGCCGTGACCGACTTCAAGGTTGGTGACCTGGCCGGCGTCGGCTGCATGGTCGACAGCTGCCGCAGCTGCGCCTCCTGCCAGGAGGGCGAAGAGCAATATTGCGAAGCCGGCTTTACCGGCACCTATAACGGCCCGATGTTCGGCGGCGGCGAGAACACCTACGGCGGTTACTCCGACCATATCGTGGTCGACCAGAAGTACGTGCTGCGCATCTCCCATTCGGACAACCTGGCTGCGGTGGCACCGCTGCTGTGCGCCGGCATCACCACCTATTCGCCGCTGGCGCACTGGAAGGTGGGCCCCGGGCAGAAGGTGGGCGTGGTCGGCCTGGGCGGCCTGGGCCACATGGCGGTGAAGATCGCCAAGGCGATGGGCGCCACCGTGGTGCTGTTCACCACTTCCGAGGGCAAGCGCGCCGACGCGCTGCGCCTGGGCGCCAGCGAGGTCGTGATCTCCAAGGACGAGGCGCAGATGGCCGCGCAGTACAACACCCTGGATTTCATCCTCAACACCGTGGCCGCGCCGCACAACCTGGACCCGTTCCTCAACGCGCTCAAGCGTGATGGCGCGATGGTGCTGGTGGGCGTGCCCGAGCAGTCGCATCCGTCACCGAGCGTGTTCAACCTGGTGATGAAGCGCCGCACCCTGGCCGGCTCGCTGATCGGCGGCATTCGCCAGACCCAGGAAATGCTGGATTTCTGCGCCAAGCACAACATCGTCTCGGACATCGAAACGATCCGCGCCGACGAAATCAACGAGGCCTACGAGCGCATGCTCAAGGGCGACGTGAAGTACCGCTTCGTGATCGACATGGCCTCGCTGGATAAGGC
Organism: Xanthomonas sp. WHRI 6106; assembly: GCF_040202405.1. Classification (NCBI taxonomy): domain Bacteria; kingdom Pseudomonadati; phylum Pseudomonadota; class Gammaproteobacteria; order Lysobacterales; family Lysobacteraceae; genus Xanthomonas; species Xanthomonas sp. WHRI 6106. Next base: position 144,378 of record NZ_JBEGFC010000010.1, read on the forward strand.
GGCCTGATTCGCGATTGCGGCAGGGGGTGATGCCACCATCTGCACTGCAATACAACGCAGATGGTGGCATTGCGCCAGTGGGGTAGCGCAGCCACGCAGCGCACTGCTCCGGCATCTCGAAGCCCCTGGATTTTCCATCTGCTACGACTGCATGGCCATGCGCAGACGGCATTCTTGCGGTGCCCTTGCACTGCCGCAGCGAACTCGATGCCAGTCTGTTCCCTCTGCAATGGAGAGGGGCACGCCATCAGTCGCAACTTGTTCGCTCCCGGACACGCTGAGGCCTGCGCAGAAGCCTCGGTGTCGACAGTCGAGATCAGCAGACAGGCTACGAGCAACTGAGAGCGGGCCCCGAATCTCAGGCCGCTGCCGGCTCCTTGACCTGCGCTTTCACTCCGAGCATCTGCACGATGCTTCCTGCCGCGTCGCGGCCTTCGGCCACGGCAGTGACCACCAGGTCGGCACCGCGCACGCAGTCGCCGCCGGCGAACAGGCGCGGGTTGCTGGTCTGGTAGGGCAGGCGGCCATGGCCATCGGATGGGGCGACGATGCGGCCGTTGCTGCCGGCCTCCACGCCTTGCGATGCCAGCCAGTCGGGCAGGGTGGGCGAGAAGCCGAAGGCGATGATCACTACGTCCGCTTCCAGCAGCGATTCGCTGCCTTCCACCGGTACCGCATTGCGGCGGCCGCTGGCGTCGGGTTCGCCCAGCTTGGTTTCCACCACAGTCACGCCGATGGCTTCGTCGTCGGCGCCGGATTCGATCGAGAGCGGCTGGCGGTTGAACAGGAAGCGCACGCCTTCTTCGCGCGCGTTGGCCACCTCGCGCGCCGAGCCCGGCATGCTGGCTTCGTCGCGGCGGTACGCGCAGGTGACCTTGGCCGCGCCCAGGCGAATGGCGCTGCGCACGCAGTCCATGCCGGTGTCGCCGCCGCCCAGCACCACCACGCGCTTGCCGTTGAGGTCGGGCAGGGCGAGCTGGTCTTCCCAACCGGCGATCGGCCTGCCATGCGGGTCGTTGCCGCTGACGATGCGGCTGTTCTGCACCAAAAACGGCAGCGCCGGCAGCACGTTCTTCAAGTCCTGCCCGGGCAGGCCGCCGTCTGTGTAGCGGTACGCACCGGTACCCAGGAATACCGCGTCGTATTCGCCCAGCAGCTGTTCGATGCTGACGTCCTTGCCGATCTCCACGCCCAGGCGGAACTGCACGCCCATGCCTTCCAGGATGTCGCGACGCTTGCCGATCACCGACTTGTCCAGCTTGAAGCTGGGGATGCCGAACTGCAGCAGGCCGCCGATCTGCTCATAGCGGTCGTAGACCACTGCCTCGATGCCGGCACGCACCAGCCGGTCGGCACACGCCAGCCCGGCCGGGCCGGCGCCGACCACCGCCACGCGGTGGCCGCTGGGCTGCACGTTGCCCAGGTCCGGGCGCCAGCCCATCTTGAAGGCGGTATCGACGATGTACTTTTCCACCGCGCCGATGGTGACCGCGCCGAATTCCTCCAGCGTGCAGCTGCCTTCGCACAGGCGGTCCTGCGGGCACACGCGTCCGCACACTTCCGGCAGCGGGTTGGTGGAATGGCATAGCGCGGCGGCTTCTTCGATGCGGTTTTCCTGCACCAGCTGCAGCCACTGCGGGATGGCGTTGTGCACCGGGCATTTCCAGCTGCAATACGGGTTGCCGCAGTCCAGGCAGCGGCCGGACTGGTACTGCGCGTCGGCCTTGTCGAACTTGCCGTACAACTCGCCCCAGTCGCCGGAGGTACGCAGCTCCACCGGGATGCGCGTAGGCATGGTCCGGGGCAGGTCGAGGAATTGGAAGGCTTGCTTGCGGCTCATAAGAAAATCCGTGGCTGATTCCCTTCTCCCGCGTGCGGGAGAAGGTGCCCCGAAGGGGCGGATGAGGGTTGGCGGGCACACGCCCTTACCCCCAACCCCTCTCCCGCCAGCGGGAGAGGGGAGCACTGCGACGACTCTGACGATGTGCTGCCAGCATTGCGACTGCGGTCCTTCTCCCGCCTGCGGGAGAAGGTGCCCCGAAGGGGCGGATGAGGGGTGGCGAGCCTGTGCCCTCACCCCCGACCCCTCTCCCGCAGGCGGGAGACGGGAGCACAACTCAGGCGGCGCGCCGCAGCGACTCAGTGAGCGACTCGATGCTGGCGGCCTTGGGTTTGACCAGCCAGAACTTGCCGATGTAGTCGCGGAACTCGTCCAAAATCTGTTGCGCCCAGATGCTGCCGGTGAGCTCGCGGTGGCGACTGATCAGGGTATGCAGGTGCTGGCGATGGTTCTCGAAGCCTTCGGCGGAGACGCGGTGGATGTCGATCAGCTCGTGGTTGTAGCGGTCCACGAAGTCGCGTTCGATATCCAGCACATAGGCCAGGCCGCCGGTGAAGCCGGCGCCGAAGTTCAGGCCCACCTTGCCCAGCACCAGCACCACGCCGTCGGTCATGTATTCGCAGCAGTGGTCGCCTGCTCCTTCCACCACCGCCAGTGCGCCGGAGTTGCGCACCGCAAAGCGCTCGCCCGCCCGCCCGGCTGCGAACAGCTCGCCGCCGGTGGCGCCGTACAGGCAGGTGTTGCCCACGATCGGCGTGCTGCGCGCCTCGAAGCGCGCCCCGCGCGGCGGGCGCACCACCAGCCGGCCGCCGGCCATGCCCTTGCCGACGTAGTCGTTGGCTTCGCCTTCCAGCTCCAGCTGCAGGCCACCGGCATTGAACGCGCCGAAGCTCTGCCCGGCAGTGCCGCGGAAGCGCAGGTTCAACGGCGCATCGCTCATGCCGTGGTTGCCGTGCACGCGCGCGATGGCGCCGGACAGGCGCGCGCCGATTGAACGGTCGGTGTTGTGGATCAGGAAGCGATGGTCGCCGCCGCTCTTGTTGGCGATCGCATCGGCCAGCAGGCCGTCCATCTGCGTGGCCAGGCTGTCCGGCGATTCGTACAGGCGCTGGGCGGCGCAGTGGCTGCCGTCGTAGCGCGCATGGGTGAGCAGGCGCGACAGATCGACCTTGACCCCGGCGCGTGGCGAGACCTCCAGCTGTTCGAGCAGGTCGGTGCGGCCGACGATGTCGTCCAGCGAACGCACGCCCAGGTACGACAGCCACTGCCGCACTTCTTCGGCCAGCAGGCGGAAGAAGTGCTCCACTCGCTCCGGCAGTCCGGTGAAGTAGCCGGCACGCAGGCGCTCGTCCTGGGTGGCCACGCCGGTGGCGCAGTTGTTGAGGTGGCAGATGCGCAGGTACTTGCAGCCCAGCACGATCATCGGCGCGGTGCCGAAGCCGAAGCTGTCGGCGCCCAGCAACGCGGCCTTGACCACGTCCAGGCCGGTCTTCAGGCCGCCGTCGGTCTGCAGGATGGTGCGCTCGCGCAGGTGGTTGGCCACCAGCGCCTGGTGTGACTCGGCCACGCCCAGTTCCCACGGCACGCCGGCATAGCGGATCGAGCTGACCGGGCTGGCACCGGTGCCGCCGTCATGGCCGGACACGGTGATCAGATCCGCGCCGGCCTTGACCACACCGGCGGCGATGGTGCCGACGCCGGCATGCGCCACCAGTTTCACCGACACCAGCGCGGTGGGGTTGACCTGCTTGAGGTCGTAGATCAGCTGGGCCAGATCTTCGATGGAATAGATATCGTGGTGCGGCGGCGGCGAGATCAGGCCGATGCCGGGCTTGGCATAGCGCAGCCGCGCGATCAGCTCGTTGACCTTGTGGCCGGGCAACTGGCCGCCTTCGCCGGGCTTGGCGCCCTGGGCGACCTTGATCTGCAGCACCTCGGCGTTGACCAGGTACTCCGGGGTCACGCCGAAGCGGCCGGAGGCCACTTGCTTGATCTTGGAGCGCTTCTCGGTGCCGTAGCGGGCCGGGTCTTCGCCACCTTCGCCGGAATTGCTGCGCCCGCCCAGCCGGTTCATCGCAATGGCCAGTGCTTCGTGCGCTTCGGGCGACAGCGCGCCCAGGCTGATCGCGGCGCTGTCGAAGCGGCGCAGCACATCGGCCGCGGGGGCGACCTCGTCCAGCGGGGTGGGGGTGTCGGCACGCTTGAGCTGGACCAGGTCACGCAGCGTCGAGGCCGGGCGCGCATGCACTGCGTCCACGTACTTTTGCCAGTCGCCGGCGTCGCCGGTACGCGTGGCGCGCTGCAGCGTCATGACCACGTCCGGGTTGTACATGTGGTACTCGCCGCCGTGCACGTACTTGAGCAGGCCGCCCACTTCCGGCTTGAGCTGGTCGTTCCAGGCGCGCGCAGTGAGCTCGCGCGCCTCGGTGTCCAGCCGCGGCAGGCCCACGCCGCCGATGCGGGCGGGGGTTTCGGCAAAGCACAGCTCCACCACGTCCGGGTCCAGCCCGACGATCTCGAACAACTGCGCGCCGCGATAACTGGCGATGGTGCAGATGCCCATCTTGGAGATGATCTTGGACAGGCCCTTGTAGATGCCCTTGCGGTAGCGGCGCCCGATCTGCGACTGCTCGCCGCCCTTGCTCAACTGCAGGATGCCGCGCCGGCCCAGGTCGAACAGGGTCTGGTAGGCCAGGTACGGGTACACCGCGGTGGCGCCGAAGCCGAGCAGGCAGGCCATGTGGTGCGCATCGCGTGCGGTGCCGGTTTCGATGATCAGGTTGACGTCGCAGCGCAGGCCCACCTTGCACAGGTGGTGATGCACCGCGCCGGTGGCCAGCAGCGCATGCGCCATCGGCCGGTCCGGGACCGGGTAACGGTCCGACAGCAGCAGCATCACCGCACCATCGCGCGCGGCCGCTTCCACTTCCTGGCAGATGCGCTCCAGGCCGGCGTTGAGGCCTTCTTCCACGCTGTAGGACAGGTCGATCAGGCGGTTGCGCTCGACGTACTGCTCCATCTTCAGCAGCTGGCGCAGCTTGCGCTGGCTGAGCACCGGCGAGTTGAGGATGACGTGGTTCACCGTCTCCGCACCGGCATGGAAGATGTTGGTCTCCTTGCCGAGCTGGGTGGTGAGCGACATGGCGATGCCTTCGCGCAGCGGGTCGATCGGCGGGTTGGTGACCTGCGCGAAGGCCTGGCGGAAGTAGTCGTACAACGGCCGGGTCTGGCGGCTGAGTACCGCCATCGGGGTGTCGTCGCCCATCGAGCCGGTGGCTTCCTGCTCGGTTTCGGCCAGCGGGCGCAGCACCTGTTCCACTTCCTCGGTGCTGAGCTGGAACAGCTTGTGGTAGCTGCGCAAGGTCTGCTCGCTGAAGGGTTCTTCCACCAGCGAGGGGTCGATCAATTCGGTCTGCAGGTAGGTCACGCCCTGCTGCAGCCATTGCTTGTACGGCGCGCGCGCGCGGTTGATGCGGTCGATGGCGTCCGAGTCGAGCAGGTCGCCGCGCTTGAGATCGATCGCCATCATCTCGCCCGGGCCCAGCTTGCCCTTGCGGGTGATGCGCTCGGCGGGCAGTTCCCACACGCCAGCTTCGGAGGCCACCAGGAAGTGGCGGTCGGAGGTCAGCATCCAGCGGGCAGGGCGCAGGCCGTTGCGGTCCAGCATGCAGGCCGCATAGCGGCTGTCGCAGGCCACGATGCCGGCCGGGCCGTCCCACGGCTCGGTATTGAGGCCATAGAACTCGTAGAACGCAGCCAGATCGGCGTCCTTGAACTCCAATGACTGGGTCGCCGGCGGCACCAGGATGCGCAGCGCCTGCAGCAGGTCCATGCCACCGGCGATCAGCAGCTCCAGCATGTTGTCCAGGCTCTGCGAATCGGAGCCGTGCATGGAGATCACCGGGTCGAATTCGGCGATATCGAAACGCGGGGTCTGCCACACCTTGCTGCGCGCCTGCGCCCAGCGCCGGTTGCCTTCGATGGTGTTGATTTCGCCGTTGTGCGCGAGCAGGCGGAATGGATGCGCCAGCGGCCAGCGCGGCAGCGTGTTGGTGGAAAAGCGTTGGTGAAACACAATCGCGCTGGAGGACAGGTCGCTGCGCTGCAGGTCCGGGTAGAACGTGCTCAGCTTGTCCGGCAGCACCATGCCCTTGTAGCTGATGCCATTGGGCGAGAGGGTGGTGACGTAGAAATTTTCGACCGCATGCAGCGCCTGCTCGGCGCGGCGGCGCGCCAGGAACAGCGCCAGGGTGAAGCCGTCTTCGGTCTGCTCGGCGCCGGCATCGACAAACACCTGTTCGATGCGCGGCAAGGTGTCGCGCGCTAGCTGGCCGCACACGCTGTCGTCGGTGGGCACCACGCGCCAGCCACGGAACTGCACGCCGGCGCTGTGCAACTGCGTTTCCAGTTCGGCGCGACAGCGTGCGGCCTCGGCCTCGTCCAGCGGCAGGAACACCACACCGGCCGCATAGCGCGTGCCCAGGGTGATGCCGGCATCGCGTGCCAGCCCGCGCAAGAACGCATCGGGTTTGCGGATCAGCAAGCCGCAGCCGTCCCCGGTGAGCCCGTCGGCCGCCACACCGCCGCGGTGCGTCATGCGCGAGAGCGCCGCAATCGCGGTGTCCACCAGCGAGCGGGAAGGTTGGTCGTCCAGCTGGGCGACCATGCCAAAACCACAGGCGTCGCGCTCATCGCGCACGCTGTTGTAGAGACCGTAGTCGTGGAGCCCTTGGCGAGTGCGGGGGGCCATGTGTGCCTCGTTGCGATCTAGGAGAGCGGCGACGACGTTGCAGCGCTCGATCCGTGGAGCGTTTCGAAGAGGTCACCGGATGATCGACTAGACCACAGTTGATGCGGTGCCGCAATACACCGTTACAGCTGCAACGAGGCCGGCTGAAAGCCCTTGTGCCAGCTGGCCTGGCGCCTGTCCGGCGACAGGCGCCAGGGCGTGCTCAGCCGCAGCGCACCGAAGCGATGGTGTTCTTGGCGTCCACTTCCAGATTGAGCCGCTCGCCGTTGAATTCCATGGTGGTCATCTGCCCGGGCTTGAGCACGCGCACCGACTTGGCGCCCGCATCGCTGCGTGCCTGTTCGCTCACCGCATCGGTCAATGCCTGGCCCACCAGCGATTGCACCTGGGTGGCATCGCAACTGCCGATCGGCGGGGCGTCCGGCGCGGCATCCGGCGCAGGCGCAGAGGCTTGTTCGGCCGCATGCTGGGCAGTGGCGGTGACCGCTTCCTGCTCATCGGGTTGCGGCTTGTTGCAGGCGGTCAATGCAGTCAGCACGACCAGGGTGCAGGCCAGGCGGGCAATAGGCAGGACAGCGCGCATCGATGACTCCAGCAAAGGGGGATGCCCCAAGCATAAGCACAAAGTCGCGCGACGGGCATCGCATGCCCACACGCCGTTGTCGTTGCGTTGACGCGGCCTAGTCCCGCCCGGCCCAACAATCGGCGCCAGTCCCTCGACGTGTGCGCAATGAAAGCCAAACGTGTTCTTCGCAATGCCGCCGCCACGGCCAGCACCGTCGGCAAGCTCGCCAGCGTCGCCACCGGTGCGGCGGTGGCCAGCGCTGCCGTCGCCACCGTGGCCGCCGTCGCGCAGGCCAAGGCCACCGCGCGCGCGGCCGGGCTGATCTATGTCAACGACCAGCAGCCCGGCATCACCCGGCGCAAGGCAGGCAAGAGTTTCAGCTACCGCAGCGCCGACGGCGATCGCATCGCCGATGCGGACACCTTGCAGCGCATCCGCTCGCTGGCCATCCCGCCGGCATACACCGAGGTGTGGATCTGCGCCAAGCCCAACGGGCACCTGCAGGCCACCGGCCGCGATGCGCGGCGGCGCAAGCAATACCGCTATCACGCCGATTGGGCGCAGGTGCGTGGCGAAGGCAAGTTCGAGCGCGTGATCGCTTTTGGCACTGCATTGCCCAAACTGCGGCGGCGCCTGCGACGCGATCTGGCGCTGCCGGGCTTCCCGCGAGAGAAGGTGCTGGCGATCGTGGTGGCCTTGCTGGCCGACACCCTGGTGCGCGTGGGCAATGCCGAATATGCGCGCAGCAACCGCTCCTACGGGCTCACCACGCTGCGCAACCGGCACATGGAGTTTCTCAAGGGCGGGCGTGCGCGGCTCAAGTTCCGCGGCAAGAGCGGGCAGGATCACGAGATCGAGGTGGACGACAAGCACCTGGTCAAATTGATCCGCGAGTGCCAGCAGCTGCCGGGGCAGTCGCTCTTCCAGTACCGCGACGACGATGGCCAGCTGCAGCCGGTGGACTCGGGCGAGGTCAACGACTACCTGCGCGAGGCGATGGGCGAGGACTTCACCGCCAAGGATTTCCGCACCTGGGGCGGCACGCTGGCGGCGCTGCAGCGCCTGGCGCGGCTGCCGTTGCCCGAGCGCAGCAGCGAGCGCGCGCTCAAGCAGGTGCAGAACGATGTCATCCGCGAGGTGGCCGACGCGCTGGGCAATACGCCGTCGGTGTGCCGCAAGGCCTACATCGACCCCTGCGTGTTCGAAGGCTGGCGCGCCGGCGAGCTGCAGGCCATGGCCAATGGCGTGCGTGGCGAGCGGCAATGGGAGGCGGCCACGCTGAAGTTCCTCACCGCCTCACGCGCCAAGCTTAAGACAGCGACAAAGGGCGCTTCCAAGCGCAAGTGAGCGGGAGCGGCCCGGGACCGAAAAGCGGCGATGCTTTTCGATTCCCGATTCCCGATTCCCGATTCCCGATTCCCGATTCCCGATTCCCGATTCCTCAGCCGCAATAGACCGCCGTGATGTTGTTGGTCGGGCCTGTTTCGATGCTCAGGTGATCACCGCCGCTTTCGCTGGCACCCTGCGCCGGGTCGGCCAGGCCGCTGGCGGTGGTGCCGCCGGTAGTGCGTTCGCCGCGGCGCACGCTCACCTGCAGGCTGTCGCTGTCCACGCGCGCGCGCTCGATGGTCTGCGCGGCTGCGGCCAGGCCCACGATGCCGCGAACCTTTTCTATATGGCATTGGCCGGAGATGACGCCATCGATGGGCTGCACCTGCGCGACCTGGTTGGAGGCACAGGCCGAGAGCAGCAGCACGGCGGCGAGCGGGGCGAGGGTGCGAATCATCGGGCGTCTCCAGCGGAAGAATGGCGCAAGCGTGAAGAACCCGTTGTTGGTGTGGCATGAAGATGCTGCGCCACCTTCCTTTCAGATAGGCTGCCCAGGCTCGCCAGCTGTCATCAGTGCATTGAGATAGGTGGGCCAATGATCGCCCACGGCGATTCGCTTGCGACGCTAGCGCTTCCGGTGTAGCGCGCCGCACCATGCTGCGACAGGCGCAGGCTGCGATGCGTCACCAAAGGGGATCGGTAGCATGACCATCAACGCGTTGCTGTGTGCACTGTGCCTGGCCTGCAGCGCGCTGGTGCCGACCGTTGCGCGCGCAGCGCCCTTGCCCCGCCAGACCACCATGACAGTTGCCGGTCTCGAACAGCCGGCGCAGATTCGCGTTGATCGTTGGGGCGTGGCGCATCTGTATGCGAAGACCGACAACGACGCGTTCTTCGTACAGGGCTTCAACGTGGCGCGCGACCGGCTGTTCCAGCTGGATCTGCTGCGTCGCAAGGGCCTGGGTCGGCTGTCCGATGCCTTCGGGCCGGCGTACGTCGAACAGGACCGCGCCGCGCGGCTGTTCCTCTACCGCGGCGACATGGCGCGCGAATGGGACAGCTACGGGCCCGACGCCCGGCGCGATGTCGGCCGCTTCGTGGCCGGCATCAACGCCTATATCGCGTGGCTGGACGGCCACCCGCAGGCGCTGCCCTACGAATTCGGCAAGCTGGGGTACCGCCCGCAACGCTGGGCGCCGGAGGATGTGCTGCGCATCCGCACCACCGGCCTGAGCCGCAACGTCAAGAGCGAAGTTGCGCGCGCCAATGTGGCCTGCAAGGCCTCACTGGCGGTCGATGCGGTGCGCCTGACATTGCAGCCGGCCTGGACCACCGCGTTGCCGGATGGCCTGCACCCCTGCCTGCCGAAAGACGTGCTGAAGGTCTACGAGCTCGCAACGCAAAGCCCGAAGCTGAGCGCCGACACGCCGCTTGCGGCAATTGCCGCAAGGCCTTCGACCATTGGTGAAGAAGCTTCCGCCGAAGGCAGCAACAACTGGGTCATCGCGCCGCAAAAATCCGCCACCGGCCATGCGGTGCTGGCGGACGACCCGCATCGGGCCTACAGCGTGCCCAGCCTGCGCTACTTCGTGCATCTCTCCAGCCCCGGCCTGGACATCATCGGTGCCGGCGAGCCCACCGCGCCCGGCATTGCGATCGGGCATAACCGCACCAGCGCGTTCGGCCTGACCATCTTCAATATCGACCAGGAAGATCTGTACGTCTATCGGTTGCGCCCCGACGACAACGCGGCGTACTGGTACCAGGGCCAGTGGGAGCCGCTGCGTACCGAGCACGAACGGATTGCCGTGCGTGGCGCAGCCCCGGTGACGGTGGCGCTGCAATTCACCCGGCATGGGCCGGTGATCTATACCGATGCCGAAAGACATCTGGCGTACGCGCTGCGGTCGGTATGGAGCCAGCCCGGCGCCGCGCCGTACCTGGGTTCGCTGCGTTATCTGCGCAGCGCCTCGTTTGCGCAATTCAAGGCCGCGCTCGCGCACTGGGGCGCGCCGTCGGTCAATCAGGTCTACGCAGATGTCGAAGGAAACATCGGTTGGGCCACTGCGGGCATGACGCCGCGCCGCGATCACGGCGATGGCTTGCTGCCGGTGCCCGGCGATGGGCGGTATGAGTGGAACGGTTTCTGGAACAACGACGCGCTGCCCTCGTCACAAAATCCCAAAACCGGCTTCATCACCACCTCCAACGAGATGAACCTGCCTAAGGACTACCCTGTTGCGCAGCGCAAACTCGGCTTCGAGTGGGCCAACGACGCACGTCATGCGCGCATCACCCAGGTGCTCTCGCAGCTGCCCAAGGTGACCTTGGAGGATTCGGAAAAATTGCAGAACGACCAGGTCTCGTTGCCGGCGCAGCGCCTGGTCGCGCTGCTGAAGCCGCTGCAGTCGCAGGACCCTGCAACAAGCGCCGCACTCGCGTTGCTGCATCCATGGAATGGCGAGGTCGGCGCAGCGTCTGCTGCCGCAGCGCTGGAAGAGGTCTGGTTCAGCCGCTACCTCGGCGATGCCTACAAGGCGCTGCGACTACGCCCGTCAGAGGCCGCCAGCTTCGGCGCGCCCGATGCCGCGGCCATGCTGGATGCGCTGGAGCATCCCGGCGCCGCGTTCGGTGCCACGCCTGCAGCGCGCCGCGACCAGCTGCTGCTGGAGTCGTTGCGCAGCGCGTACCAGGCATTGGTCGCACTGCAGGGCCCCGATCCCAGCCAATGGCAATGGGGAACATTGCACACCAACAAGGTTTCGCATGCGATGAGCGCGGTGGCCGGCGCCGACCGTACGCTGCTCGATGTCGGCCCGTTCGCCAAGGGCGGCAGCCCGTATACGCCCAATCAATCCAGCTACGACCCGGCCGATTTCCGCCAGACCATCGGCCCTTCTGCACGCCTGATCATCGACCTGGGCAACTGGGACAACTCAAGAGCCATGAACTACCCCGGCCAGTCCGGCGACCCGGCCAGCCCGCATTACCGCGACCTTGCACCGCTGTGGCTGCAGGGCCGCTACTTTCCGCTGCTGTACACGCGCGCTGCGGTGGATGCGGCAACCGAACAGGTCTTCGATCTGGTGCCGGCGCAGGCGCGTTGACGGTATCGATCGGCGGATGTTGCGCAACACGCGTGGTGGAAACCGGACTGCGCTGTGAAGCAACGCTGCCGCGCTGCAGTGTCATGGCATGCAGCGCGGCCTCTTGCGCACGGTGCACAGCAAGCGCGCAAGGTGCGCGCGTGCTGTGCATTTGCGATCACGCCCGCGCCGTCGCTTCGCGCACGAAGTCTGCATAGCTGCGCAGCGGGCGCCCCAACATGGCCTGCAATGTTTCAACCGTGCCCTCGGCCGCGTGCATGCCAAAGCGCTGGATGCCGGCCATCATCAGGCGCATGTCATAGGCCAGCCAGGACGGACCGTAGCTAGCCAATTGCGCTTCGAAGGCCGCTACGTCATCGCCGGCGTAGGCGATCTCACGGCCGAGCGCTGCGCTCCACACCCTGGCAGCATCCGCGCCGGTCAGCGCCTGCGGGCCAACCAGGTCGAGCGTCACACGCGGCAGCGGGCCGTCTGCGCGGTCGCGGCGCAGCAGTTCGATCACGGCGATCTCGGCAATGTCGCGTGCATCGATCATGGCGATGCCCTTCGCACCGATCGGCATCGGGTAAACGCCGTAGTCGGTGATCGTCTGCTGCACCATGCCTTCGTTTTGCATGAAGTACGCCGGACGCAGGATGGTTGCGGGGATGTCCAGACTTTCGATCATGCGTTCGACGCTGTGCTTGCCGGTGAAGTGCGGCACGTTGGTGTAGGTATCGGCATGGATCACTGACAGATAGACGATGCGTTCGATGCCGGCTTCCTTGGCCAGGTTCAAGGCGATCAGTGCCTGCGTCACTTCGTCGGGGGTGACCGCATTCAACAGGAACAGGGTGCGCGCCGATGCCAGTGCCGCGCGCATCGACGCGACGTCGGTGAGGTCTGCCACCACTTCGGTGACACCTGCCGGGAAGGGGCGCTTGCCCCGTTGGCGAACCAGCGCTGTGACCTGTGCGCCGGCATCGGCCAGGCCTTGGGTGACGAGGGAACCGACAGTGCCGGTGGCACCGGTGACGAGAATGCTCATGGTGAATCTCCTGGTGTGATGTGAGGAATGACGGGGTCAGCGCGACTGGCCGGCGGGAGGAGTGGTGCGCGTTGCGGTGTGGCCGGTGCGTCGCGGTAGGGAAACCATATGCCGTTGCACCGACAGTACGAAGACGCCAAGATGTAGACGGCCCGTCTCAAATGTGGAACACCATGGATCTCAATGCCCTGATCGATTTCGCGCTGGTCGCTGCCAACCAGGGCCTGGGCAAGGCCAGTCGCGCCAGTGGCCGCTCCAAGGCGACGTTGTCGCGACGCATCGCCGAGCTGGAAGAGCACCTGGGCGTGCGGCTGGTGGAGCGCAGCCCACGCGGCCTCAAGCTCACCGAAGCGGGGCAACTGCTGATGGACCGTACCGAAGTGCCGCTGAGCGAGGTGGCCGAGGCCATGGCCGCCGCGCGCGAGGGCCTTTCTGTGCCGCGCGGGCGTCTGCGCGTGGCAGCACCGGCGCTGTTCTCGCAGCTGGCGATGGGCCGTATCGGCGCAGAGTTCTGCGCGGCCTATCCGGAGATCGTGCTTGAGGTAGTGGCGGAAGATCGAACCGTCGATCTGGTGGAAGAACAGTACGATGTGGCCATCCGGATCAACCCAAGCCCGGACAGCAGCCTGGTTGGTCGCTGCTTTGCCAAGGATCGCCTGGTGGTCGTGGCCGCGCCCGGCATCGCCATGCCTACCAGCAGCACGATCACACCCGTTGCCGCTGTCGTGATGTCGAGCTTCCAGCCGACTACATGGGCCCTCGATGACGGGCGCCTGGTCCTGGAGCCCATTCCAAGGCTGCGGTTTTCCTCATTCCTGATGATCCGCGACGCGGCAATTGCAGCTGGTGGTGTGGCGTTGATTCCGCAGTCGATTGCATGGAACCAACTTGCGCGTGGCGAACTGGTGCAATGGGGCACGATCTCCGGCGTGGAACCGGCGCTGTGGGTGTTGCACACCTCCAGGCGTCTTGCTGCACCCAAGGTTCGCGCCTTCGTGGATTTCATGTGCGACAGATATCCAGACGTATCGCTTGTGTTGAAGGGGTAGCGATGGCGCCATCGCTCGCAGGAACGCGCACCTTTGCAGTGGCGGCGCTGGACGAAAATTGCTGAAGCATTGCCGCCACTGAACTTCAGACAGCGCCGCCGAAGCGCTCCATCAACAGATCGGTCAAGACACGGATCTTGCGCGCAGGGTGAGCGGCTGGCGCTCGAACGACATACAGGCCGGCCTCCGGAGGTGGATATCTGGTCATGACACGGACAAGTGCACCGGAGGCAAGGTGATCGGCGATGAGAAAGTCCGGCAGTGCCGCAATGCCGAGGCCGGCAAGCGCAGCGGAGGCAATCGCGGTGCCGTTGTCGGCCTTGAAGCGACCGCGCGGATGCAGCGTCACCATCTTGTCGCCGTCCATCAACCGCCAGCTTTCCGTACCCTGCAACAGTGCCTCATGCGTCAGCAGTGCCGCAGGTGTGTCGGGTTCCCCGTGTCTGCGCAGGTAGTCGGGTGTGGCCACCAGGCTGCCACGCATTGGCGCAACGCGACGTGCAACCAGGTTTGAATCGGCGAGATATCCGAGCCGGATTGCGCAGTCGAAGCCTTCGGCGACGATGTCGATAAAGCGATCGCTGTAGCAGGCATGCACCTGCAGCGCTGGATGCCGACTGGCCAGTTCGGCGAGCACGGGGGCCAAATGCGTGGGGCCGAACGTCAGCGGCGCCGCAATCCGCAGGCGGCCACGCAGATCGCCGGCAGGCAGGATGGTCTCGCGTGCGGCATCCATCTCGGCGCACATGCGCGCGGCGTGCTCCCGAAATGTCGCGCCTGCCTCGGTGACGGCAGCGCCGCGGGTGGTGCGTGCGAGCAGCTGTATCCCCAGTTCTCGCTCGAGCCGGATCAGACGACGGCTGACAATGGATTTGGCAAGGCCCAGGCGCCTGGCCGCTGGCGACACTCCGCCTGCGTCGGCTACCTCGACGAACGTTCGCAGGTCCTCGAATTCCATGTCGCGTCCCGGTTTATGCGACACGGCATGTCGTTGACGCGGCTAGCTTAGCGGCAATGGGGACGCCACAGTTTGCTCAGGGGCGAACGCACGGCCAGCGTTTCACCGAGCGGAACGCTCTGATCTCACTTCGTCCGGCACACGCCGGCCAATCACCAAGCGCAGCCCGTCTTTTCTGGAGCAACATCTCATGCCTACATCCTCCTTATCCAAGCAAGCCACATCCGGGCGTGTCATTCACGGTCTGTCCTGGACCTTGCGCCTCTTCGCCGCCGTGGCGTTCTTCGCTGCCGGTGCTGCCAAGCTGGCAGGTGTTCCGATGATGGTCGAAGTGTTCGACCACATCGGTCTGGGCCAGTGGTTTCGCATCGTCACCGGTGCGATCGAAATCATCGGCGCCATCGCGTTGCTGTTGCCGACGACATTCGCTTTCAGCGCTGTAGTGCTTGCGGCCATGATGTTCGTCGCGACCGGCGTGCACCTGTTCGTCATCGGCGGTAGCCCGGTGCCGGCCATCTTCCTGATGGTGGTGACCGCGACGATCGCCTGGTTGAATCGCGCACGCGTCACGGCCGCGCTGCGCACAGCGCGCTCGGCTTGATCAGGAGCGCGCCATGAAGACGCTTTCGCTGCCGATCTCTTCCCCGCTGGTTTCTCTTGCGTCGCCGCCGCTCCGTGCGATCACCCACCGGACGCGCGGCAATGGCGCCGGTGGGCCCATCACGCGACTCATGAGCCCCTCCGACCTTGGGCAAGCCCTGAAACCGTTCGTCTTCCTCGATATCTTCGATGCGCAAGGGCCCATCATCCATACGATGTCCGACATGCCGCTGCACCCGCATTCGGGGATCGCTACCGTCACGGTGTTTACCGAAGGCCGCATGCATTACCACGACCCCGCACGTGGTCGCGGCACCATCGGCTATGGCGGCGTGGAATGGATGCGCGCCGGCCGTGGCGTGTGGCATGGCAAAGAGATGGCCCTACCAGCCGATGCTTCCTGCATCCAGGGCTTCCAACTATGGCTAGCACTGCCGGCAGCATTGGAACTGGCGGAGCCGCAGAGCCACTACATCGAAGCGCAGCACATGGCCAAGGTTGGGCCAGCGCATGTGGTGATCGGTCACTACGAGGGCGCACAAAGTCCGGTCGATGCTCCCGACGGCATCAATTACTTATTGGTGACACTGAAGCCCGGCGAGCGCTGGACCTATAAACCGCCCGCCGGTCACCTGGTGGGGTGGTTGGCCGTTGCCAGCGGCACGCTCGATGCCGGCACACCGCTGCAGCGCGGCGACCTGGTGGTGTTTGCCGACGATGGCGCACCCATCGTGCTTGAAGCACGTGGCACGGCTAGTGCCGTCTTCGTGCTTGGCTCGGCGATTCCACATCCGCACGCCTTGCACCTTGGCTATTACTCGGTGCACACCAACGCACGGGCACTGGCCATCGGTGAAGAGCGCATCCGGACGCTCGGACAGAAAATGAAGGATGCAGGCGACAGAACCACGGCTTCCGGAACGATCCCGGTCTTCAAGTAAATGCGGGCATTTCCGCTCATCCGCTGCGAAGCGCCGGTATCTCTCGCCGGCGAGTCACACGGCCACATGGGCATGCACATCGATGCAGTTGACGAGCAACCGGTACCCGATGCTGTCGCCGAAGTTGGGCCAGGCGCTTTGCGTTGATGCTGGTACCACCGCTTGAGAGACGCGGTGGCCTGCTGTTCAACAACATGGCCGAGGCATTCTCCGCTCGGCCGTTGCGTTCGGCCTGATCCGGCAGCCGCAGCCGCACCTCCGGACCCTGCCATCCGACCTATTGACGACATCTGTAGTCATGGCTAAGGTAGCGACAACTGTAGTCAGGGAGAGCGGCATGCGCGGCAAGACCATCGGGGACCAGGAGCTGGCCCTGCTGCAACACATCGAAGAACAGCGGCATGCCAGCGTGGGCGAAGTGGCGGCCGCCTTCGGCGAGCCGCGCGGGCTTGCCCGCTCCACGGTGCTGACCATGATGGAGCGCCTGCGCACCAAGGGCTTTCTGCGCCGCAAGCAGGTAGACGGCATGTACCGCTACAGCGCCACCGCCGGCCAGGACGATGTGGTGCGCGGTGCGGTGGGTCAGTTTGTGGAAAAGACCCTGCAGGGCTCGGTGTCGCCGTTCGTGGCGTGGATGTCGCAGCGCGCCGACGTCAGCGACACCGAACTGGCCGAACTCGAAGCGTTGGTCGCCAAGCTGCAATCGCAGCGCAAGGAGGATTGAGTCATGTCGCCCCAGATCGAAGCGGTGTTATGGAAGCTTGGCGCCACCAGCGTGCAGACCGCGGTGCTGGTAGTGGTGGTGTGGGCATTGTGCCGCAGCCTGCGACGCCTGCCGGCTGCGACCCAGGCCTGGCTGTGGTGGCTGGTGGGCGTGCAGGCGGTGGTGGGCCTGGTGTGGAGCAGCCCGGTGCAGTTGCCGGTGCTGCCGGCGCACACCGTGGCCACTGCAGTGGGCACCGCCGAGGCGGTGGCGCCGGCGGCAACCGCCGCCGCTGCGGCATCGACGGCGGCCACCGCCAGTGCCACCGCGCAGGCCATGCACCTCAGCACCTGGTCGCCCTGGGCGGCAGGGGTGTTTGCGCTGTGGCTGGCCGGCGTGCTGGTGGTTTCGGCCGGCACGGTGCGCGCCTATCGGCGTAGCCGCGCATTGGTGCGTGCGGCAACGCCTTGCACCAATACCGCGCTGGTGCAGGCCTTGCACATGGCCGCCGAGGCGCATGGCTTGTCGCGCCCGCCCGCGTTGCGCTTGTCCTCGCAGATCGATTCGCCGCAGTTGATCGGCCCGTGGCAGCCGGTGTTGCTGCTTCCGGCCAAGCGCCTGGCGCAGATGCCCGACAACGACCTGGACATGGCGCTGACCCACGAGCTGATTCACCTGCGCCGCCGCGACCTGTGGTGGGGCTTGCTGCCGTCGCTGGCCCAGCACCTGTTCTTCTTCCATCCGCTGGTGCACCTGGCCGCGCGCGAGTACGCCATCGCCCGCGAAGCGGCCTGCGATGCCGCGGTGGTTGCCGGGCACCGGCATTGCCGCCATGACTACGGACGGTTGCTGCTGCAGTTTGGCGTGGCGCCGCGCCCGCTCGGTGGCGTGGCAAGTGCGTCGCCTTCGTTCCTGAGCTTGAAGCGCAGGCTGCTGCTGCTGCAGGACACCAGCGCCTTTCCGCGGCTGGCCGCCGCTACCATCCTGGCCACGGTGGCCGTCTGCGGGGTGATGCCGCTGCGTCTGGTCGCCATGCCGGTGCCGGCGCCGTCCCCCGGCATGCGGCCGGTTGTGGTGACGGCCCCGGCAGCACCACGCGCTGCACGCGCACAGGTCAGCAGCGCTGCAGGCACCGCGGATGCTGCAGCGCCGATGAGCGCGTTGCCTGCACCCGCGTTTCCGGCGGCGCCTGCGCACGCCGCCGCCCCTGCCGCGCACGGTGTCATCGCCGATGTGCTGGGCGCCGAGCCGCTCCACGACGAGGATGCAGATCCAACGCATGGCGACTGGAATCTGGACCTGGAGCGCATCCGCCGCGATGCCACGCGCGACGCGCAGGCCGCGCTGCAAGATGCACTCGCTGCCAATGACCACGACCAGGAACTGCAACAGGACCAGATACAGGCCGCGCAGGACGCATTACAGGACGCACGCGAACAATTGGCGGCGTTGGGCCCGGAACTGGCGCAGGCCAAACAGGACGCGCAACAGCAGGCGCGCGAAGCCGAGCAGCAGATCCGCGACATGGCCCAGCAGCATCGCCAGGCGCAATACGCGTACGCCGCCGCGGTGCGACAGGCGGCTGAGGTGTCCCGGCAGCAGGCCGAGATGGGCAAACAGGCCGCACGTCAGGCCCGCGCCGAGGCTGCGCGCGGGCAACGGGAAGCCGCGCAAGCGCAACGCGAGCTGGCGCAAGCGCAGGCAGACGCCGAGCAGGCGCAGGCAGAGGCAGAGCAGGCGCAGAACAACCAGGAGTCATGAACGAGACCACTGCGCTTACCGTCGGGTGGGCGCAGTCGGTACCCGGCGTCGGCAGGCGCCACGTACACGGTGCGGTGCTGGGCGTAGCCTGCGTTGTGCGCACCGTCGGCAGCCATTGACGGCCGCTCGCATCGCCGTGCCGGCCGCAACCACTGCAGCGGTTGCACCCGCGGCGCCCGCACGCCCGCGCGCAAGCGTGCAGAGATCCTGCGGCACCCCGTCCGCCAGCATCCCGGCCGAGGGCGACGCCTACGTGCTGGTGCACGGCGAGCGCCAGGTGATGCATGGAACACCTGGCGACTTGCAGGCGGCGCGTCGCTACGCAGGCAACGACGCGCGCGTGCTGTGGTTTCGTGCCGATGGGAAGCAATACCTGGTCCGCGATCCAACCCTGCTGCATCAGCTGGGCGTGGCGCATCTGCGCAGCCGGCAATTGGCCGACGCTCAAGCCAGAGTGGCCGCACGCCAGCAGGCCTTGAGCGAGCGGCAAGCCGCACTCGCCGCGCAGCTGTCTGCCAACGCGGAACCGCGCCTGCTGCAGGCTTCGGCGGGTACCGCATCGGCCGCCGCATCCACCTCGGCGCAGCAGCAGGTGGCAACGCCCGATGCACTGCAGGCGCTGGCGCAGCAGCACCATGCCCTGGCACAACAGCAGGCCGTGCTGGCGCGCCAGCAGGCCGGCGCATCCAGGCTGGCAACGCGGCAAGCCTTGAAGGTGTTGCGTGAGGCCTTGCGAAGCGGCCGCGCGACGCGCATTGCCGGTTAGCCGCACCGCACAGGGCGCGCGGCTGCGTGCGGATGTATCGCGCGCGCGGCGCTCGCCGATACTGTGCGCAGGCACAGGCGGCGAGCAGGCAATGACGTATCGGGTAGTGGTGCTGGGTGGGTTCGGGCACTTCGGTGCGCGCATCGTGCGCGCGCTGGCAGCCACGGCGCAGATTCACGTCATTGCAGCGGGCCGGCATCCGGGCGATGCGCATGCGACCTGGCCCGATGCTGCGCCCGGGCAGATTTCCGCCTGCAGGCTGGACACGCATGCACGTGGGTTCGCAACGCAACTGGCCGCCACCGGCGCCGATGCGGTGGTGCACACCGCCGGCCCGTTCCAGGGCCAGGACTACGCGGTGGCGCGCAGCTGCCTGCAGGCGGGCATGCATTACATCGATCTGGCCGACGGCCGTGCGTTCGTACGTGACTTCGCCGGCGCGATGGACGCCACTGCACGCCAGGCGCAGCGCGTGGCGATCAGCGGGGCCAGCACCTTGCCGGCACTGTCCAGCGCCGTGATCGACGCACTGCTGCCGCGCTTTTCGGCGCTGCAGGAGATCCGCATGGTCATCGCGCCCGCACAGGGCACGCCGCTGGGCCTGGCCACGGTGCGTGCGGTGCTGTCGTACTGCGGCACGCCTTTCCACTGGTGGCAGGCAGGCCGCTGGCAGCAGGTGGTGGGGTGGGCACGGCCCACGCGCGTGCGGTTCGCCCAGCTCGCCTCACGCCTGGCCTCGCCTTGCGACGTGCCCGATCACGAGCTGTTGCCGCAGCGCTATCCCGGCGTGCAGACTGTGCAATTCCGTGCGGCGCTGGAAGTGGCGTTCCTGCAGCGCTGCCTGGCTGTTGTCGCATGGTTACGCCGCTGCGGTCTGCCGTTGCCGATGCAGCGCCTGGCCGAGGTGTTCGCGCACGCCGCGCGCTGGTTCGACCGCCTCGGTACCGACCTGGGCGGCATGCGCGTGGAGCTGCGCGGTAGCGGGCATGCCACGGCCGCGCAGGGTGCTGCGCGTCCACTGCAGCTGCAATGGGACCTCACCGCGCCCATGCTGCATGGGCCGGAAATTCCGTGCTTCGCGGCGGTGTTGCTGGTTCGCAAACTCGCCGCTGGCCAGCCGCTGCCGATTGGCGCGCATGCCTGCATGGGGCTGCTGACGCTGGGCGACTTCGAGCAGGAGTTTGCTGCGTGGCAGATGACCACCGAGGTGTCGGAGGCGGGTGAGGGCATCTAGTGCAACGCCGTATGCGGTGTCTGCCAGCGTCGGCACGTGATCGATCACGTGCAACATCAACCTGCGCGCGCGCGTTGGAGTGCCTGTGCTGCCAGCGCGGAGTGGGGGCAGGGCGGGGAAGCACCGCAGCTCCCGCACTGCAAAAATCGACGGACGTGCTTGGATCGAGAATGTTGGCCTAACCAAGCGAGATTGCGCACCCTCACCCCAACCCCTCTCCCGGTGGGAGAGGGACTAAACGGCATCGCTGCATTCCGCGCATCAAACTTCCCGCACTGTCCGAAATGCATCCATGTCGCAAACGTACAAATGGAAATGCGGGACGGTGATCGGGCGCGCTGCCGCGAGTCGCTTGAGCCAGTCGCGCACTGCAGCACGGTAGTCCGCCTGCTCCGCGGCATCGAGTGTCTCGCACAGGTAGGCGAGTGAGATATGGAACTGGAAGTGGGTGTAGTCGGGCGCTGCAGCCGGGGCAGGGTCATCAACGCCTGACGTGCAGTCTCCAACCGTTGCGCGGTGCGCGCGTCCGCAGGGTGCAGCGGGATCAGCAGGTTATCGTTGGTGCCGATCAAGGCACGCAGGCAAAGCGGTGCCTCAGCGCGGTGTGGCATCGATGCCTACACCGCGTCCATCAACGGAATCACCTCGCGGTCCTGCGCCTCGACCGCCACCAGGCGTTGCATCAGCAGCGAGAGCGTCACCACGTCCTGGTGGTTGTGGTCGGCCACGCGGCGCAGGTTGCGCGCGCTGCCGCCGCGCAGGTAGCTCAACCAGGCGGCCGGGGCTTCGGAGCCGGGCAGGTCGTCCTCGCGCACCACGCGCAGCAGCTGCCGCTCGATGGTGGCCAGCTTGCAGTTCTCCCAGGTGCCGCGATAACGGCGGCGGGTGGGGAACAACAGGTCCACATGGTCCAACGCAGAAATCGGGTCGCCGCGCCGCGCCAGGCGGTAGCGTGTCTTCAGCAATGGTGCGTCATAGCAGCGGCCGTTGTAGCTGGACAGCACCGTGCGCGGTGTCAGCCAGGTACGGAACAGGTCGAGCATGGCGCTTTCGGCGGCCATGGTGGACATCATCAGCTGGCGCACGCGCAGGCCGCTGCCTTGCATGGCATCGGTGCACCACTGCGCCACGCCGATCATGAAGGCGCGCGTGCCGGTGCCGCCGGCCAGGCCGGTGGTTTCGGTGTCGAAGAACAGCAGGTCCAGCGGGTCGACCGCATCGTCGCGTTTGGCAAACGCCAGCGAGAGCGCCTCGCACGGAATGGCCTGCGGCAGAAACGCTTCGATCAGATGCAGGCCGGGGGCGATCTCGGTTCCCGGCAGGTGCCGGTCGTTCGATGGCGCGCGCACGGGTGTCTGCGCCGACACCGCACGCTCGCGCAGGCCGATCATCTTGCGCAGGCCGGCAATGTCGGCGCGTCGCTGCGGCGGTGGTGCCGGCGCCATGGGTGTTACCGACGGTGTCGTTGCGCTGCGCGCCATTGGCCAATGGCGTGCGACCTCCGTATCCACCGTGGTGATGGCATCTGTATCGGCAGCCGATGGCAACGCCGGCCTGTGGCGCACATCATGCTCCACCCACGCAAACACCGATGCGTCACGCGCAGGCGGTGCCGTAACCGGTGACTGCAAGGTGCGGCGCGTGAGTGCCGGTGCGGTGCGCGCTTCGTGCGGGCGAGCGGCCGCGGCGTCATGAGGTGGAGCGGCTGCATCGCGCGGCGGCAAGCGTGCAGCGGGTGACGCGGTGCCGGACACCGCTGCACGCTGCGCACGTGTCGGTATCACCGCATCGTCCTTGCGCGATGCAGGCGTCAGCCCGCCGACCTGACGGCGCAGCAGGCGCAGGCGTTCCGCGCTGACACCCGGAGCATCACCGGGCGCAGGCGGCATGCCTTGCGTGGCCGCGCCGGAAGCCGGCTGCGTGACCTCACCGACCCGTGCGGCCTCCACTTCCCTCGCATTTAATGCCACTGCAGCTTGCAGTGCATCGCCGTCGGCACCCGCCGCAGGCGCACGCACATCCGCATGCCCGGCCTGCCGGCGCAGCAAGCGCAGCCGGTCCGCACTCACACTCATGCAAGTACGTCCAGCGCCAGGTCGTCGTCCACCTGCGTGGCATGCCGCAGCGGTGCATCGGCATCGAACAACAACGCCAACACCGTGAGGGCCAGCGACTTCGGCGATTCCCCCTTGCCTTCCTCGTGCGCGGCCAGCACCGGGCCCACACACGCCGGACAACCGGCGCTGCAATCGCAGCGCCGCACCAACTCGTCCGCGCGCTGCAGCAGCTCGGCCTGGCGCAGCCATAGCGGCTCGCTCAGGCCCACGCCGCCGGGGAAGTTGTCGTACAGGTACACCGTGGGCACGAATGCCTGCTGCAATTCCACCGTGGCCGCGTCGCCTTCTTCCACGCCGCGCAGCTGCCCGCGCCCGGTCTGGTCGGCCACCGCAAACCACGCGCCGTCGCCGTTGCCCACG
The DNA here is from genome assembly GCF_040202405.1 of Xanthomonas sp. WHRI 6106. Classification (NCBI taxonomy): domain Bacteria; kingdom Pseudomonadati; phylum Pseudomonadota; class Gammaproteobacteria; order Lysobacterales; family Lysobacteraceae; genus Xanthomonas; species Xanthomonas sp. WHRI 6106. The sequence continues at coordinate 167,485 of NZ_JBEGFC010000010.1, forward strand.
GCCTTTTGCAGGTCACGCGCATCGGCCATCACCGCCACCGTGGCCACCACGTGCAAGGCGTAGGCCGCGCCCAGGAATCCATCCAGTGCATCCTGCTTGGACGCAAACGCCTTGCCCAGGGTCGCCTGCGGCAACTGCCACCACACCGCCGTGGTGTGCAGTTCCTGGTCGGGCAGATTCACCGGCCCGTAGCCGATGTTTTCATGCGTGTAGTAGCGGATCTTCTTGTAGCCGGACACGCGCCGCACCACATGCACTTCGCCATGGTGCGAATCGCCGCGCCCGGCCACGCCACCGTCGAAGCGGTCCAGCACCTTGAGCTTGGTGTAGTCGATGCTGTCGGTGTAGTAGTCCACGTGCGTGCGCGTCACATACGCCTTGCGGCCTTCCCAATCCAGCCGCTCCACCTGGTACGGCGTGCTCTGCACCATGTGGATGGCGCCTTCGTACAAGGTGAGCGCGGCGGCCGAATAATCCACCTCGGCAATGATCTGCTGCTTGCCGTCGGTCTTGTCCACCACCACGAAGTTGCCGTCGGCCACCGAGCGCAGGCTCACCGCGTTGGCCGGGTAGCTGTCGGCGATCCATTCCCAGCGGTCGCCTTCCTGGTGGATCACCTCGCTTTCGGCCAGCGCTTCCAGAAACACCAGCGGGTCGATCGGCCCGAACGGCTCGTCTGCAATGAACGGCAATTCGAACGCCGCGCAGCGAATGTGGTCGAACAGGATCAGCGGCTGGTCCGGCGCGGTGCGCGCATGTTCGGGCGAGGCATCGGCAAAGAAATCCGGGTGCCGCACCACGTACTGGTCCAGCGGTTGCGAGCTGGCCACCAGCACGCCCAGCGCCGGTTGCTGGCGACGCCCGGCGCGGCCGAAGCGCTGCCAGGTCGCCGCCACGCTGCCGGGATAGCCGTTGAGGATTACCACGTCCAGTGCACCGATATCCACGCCCAGCTCAAGCGCAGAGGTGGAAATGATGCCGTCGATGGTGCCGGCGCGCATCGCACGCTCCACCTCGCGGCGTTCGGTGGGCAGGTAGCCACCGCGGTAGGCGCGGATGCGCGCCGGCTTGCGCGGGTCGTGGTCGAAGATGTCCTTCAGATACTTGGTCAGCACTTCCACCATCAGGCGCGTCTGTGCGAACACCAGCGTCTTCAGCCCGCTCTTGATGGCGATGCGCGCAATGCGGTTGCTCTGCGAGCGCGCCGAGGCACGCAGGCCCAGGTCCGCATTGACCACCGGCGGGTTCCACAGCAACACGTGCTTGTCGCCGGTGGGCGCGCCGGATTCGGTGATGGCATGCACCTGCTCTTCGATCAGGGCCTGCGCGTGCGCATGCGGGTTGCCGATGGTGGCCGAGCACAGGATGAACTGCGGGCTGGCGCCATAGAACGCGCAGATGCGCTTGAGCCGGCGCAGCACATTGGTGACATGGCTGCCGAACACGCCGCGGTAGGTGTGGATCTCGTCGATCACCACATAGCGCAGGTTTTCGAAGAACTGCGCCCACTTGGTGTGATGCGGCAGGATCGCCTGGTGCAGCATGTCCGGGTTGCTCACCACGATGTCGCCATGCAACCGGATCGCCTGCCGCGCATCGCCGGGCGTATCGCCGTCGAAGGTGAAGGCCTTCACCCCCAACTCGCCGGCGCGGTTCAACTCCAGCAGCTCGGCCACCTGGTCCTGCGCCAGCGCCTTGGTCGGGAACAGGTACAGCGCCTTGGCGCCGCTGGTCATCGCCGCGCTCACCACCGGCAGCGTGTAGCACAGCGACTTGCCCGAGGCGGTGGGCGTCACGATCGCCACATGCTCGCCGCGCTGGGTGGCCGCCCACGCATCGGCCTGGTGGCTGTAGAGCTGGCTGATGCCGCGCGCGTGCAGGGCATCGGCCAGCGCACTGGGCACATCGTCGGGAATCGGCGCGTAGCTTCCCTCGCGCCCGGGAAGGGTGAAGCTGCCGGTGATGCGGTCGTGGTAACGGCGCTCCAGGCGCTCGGTGAGCAGCGCGCCGTCGCGGCTGGGGCGGCCATCGGTGGTGGCCAGGGCGCGTTCGGCGGTTTCGGTGCGGGGAGCGAGGGCAAACGGAGGCATACGGCAAAGGCTCCCAAAGCGGGAGATCAAACAAAAAGGATGTCTCAGGGTATGAGACCGGCGCCCGCGCGCCCAGCCTGCCTCACTGAGCGGATTCAGCAAGCCGGGTATCCTGTTGCCCCCACTGCGCCATGGCCGCCTTGCATGTGAGTGGGCTCCCCCACCTCGAAGAACCGCCGTGCCCGTGTCTGCCAACGTCACAGCTCCGCACTACAAGACCCCCGCCGCCCGCCGTGCCGATGTGATCGTGCATGCGGCCGGCCTGTTCCTGGCCATTGTTGGCGGCACCTGGATGGTGTGGCGCGCGCACGCCAGCCAGACCATGGTGGTGGCCACCTGCGTGTATGCGCTGGGCCTGCTGGTGATGTTTGCCTGCTCGGCGGCCTACAACTTCGCCCCGCCGCAGCGCCAACCGATGCTGCGCAAGTTCGACCACGCCGGCATCTTCGTGATGATTGCCGGCTCGTACACGCCGTTCTTCCTGCTCGCGCTCGATGGCAGCTGGCGCTGGAGCATGATCCTGAGCGTCTGGTGCGTGGCCTTGTTCGGCGTGTTCGCCAAGTTGTGCCTGCCCGGCATCGCCAAGGGGTTCTGGGTGGCGATCTACCTGCTGCTGGGCTGGGCCGGCATCGTGGTGATCAACCAGATGATTGCCGGCCTGGACAGCGCCGTGCTCTGGCTCATCGTGGCTGGCGGCGCGTTCTACACCGTGGGCGTGGCGTTCTACGTGCGCAAGGCGATGGTCTACAACCGCGCCATCTGGCACGCCCACGTGCTGGGCGGTGCGCTGTCGCACTGGTATGCCATCTGGTTGTGCCTGCAGCCGCTGGGCGGGGTGTAGCGCGCTGTCGATGTCGTCGAGCAGTCGCGTATGCCCCTCGCTCGGTAGCATCGACACGTCATGGATCTATTGATCGCCTGACGACGTCGGCTTCCAATCAGAGCGCGCAGGTACAAGGGCAAGGATCAGCACATCGTCGCCGTCGCGTGTGTAGATCAAGAGATATCTGCCGTCCTGGCAGGTGTACAAACGCGTTCCCGGCAGTGGCCCAGAGTGATAGGTGGCGGCACCATCCAGCGCGTCGCCCTCGGTTTCGATCCGGTCGTCCTGTTCACATGCGGCGAAATAAATCTGCGGGTCGGAGATTTCGATCGCGCGCGCCAATGCTGAAGCGAGCAACGCGGTGCGCGCATCCAGCACGCTCTGCTTCCAGGCCACGCTCACGCACGCGTGCCCTTTGCAGCCAGGGCTGCCTCAAGCGCCGCACGGTGTTGCGTCTTGAGCGTCTCCATCTGCTGCTTCGCCTGCGCGCTGGAGAGTGCGGGGCGGGGGTCGGCCAGGGCATGCTCGGTCTGGGTGCGTAGCGACACCGCATAGCGTGCATCCAACTCCTTGACCTTCATCGCCTCGGAGCGGTCAGGCCGGCGCTTCGCATTGCCGCCCTCGGCGTCCCACTGCGCAGCGTCCACGTGAAGCACGTCCAATGGCATGCCCATCTCGCGCAAGACCTTTAACGCACTTTCGAAGCTGCCAAACCGGCGCGGCGCATTCGCCTTGGTGGCCAGCACACGGGTCTGGTCATGGGTCTGCAATTGCACGGTCCAGGCACCGGCTTCCCCGATGACCGACGCGTGCCTGACCGCACTGGCGTCGACAAGGGCACGTGCGGTCGCCAGCTTGACCAGATTCGTCATGGCGTTATCCAGTTAACGATTAGGTGGTAGCCACTTTATCATTGATCTGGCGCGCCAGCTAACGGTTGTCAGTCAGGCTCACACCCTCACAGCTTGGTCTTCATCACCGCCTCGAACGCCGCATCCGGCGTGATGCTGTCGGAGAGCACGACCACCGAATGCAACGTGCCCTTTGCCTGCACGTTGTATTCAAAGCCCACCGGCTTGCCGCCGCGGCTGAACACCTCGATCTCGCTGTACTCGCCGAGCCGGCCTTCATAACTCTCGCGCTCCAGCCCGTGCTCCTTGGCAAAGGTGCCGGCGGCGCTGCGTGCGCCCTCCCACACCGCGTCCTCGTAGCTCATCGGCTGCAGCAGGCTGATCATGTGGGTCGCGCAGGCGTTGGTGCTGGTCACGCCATAGCCATCGACCTCGCCCAGCAACGGGATCTTGCGGACGTCGCGTTTGGGCGTGGCGGTGACGGTGCAGCCAAGCTGCTGCAGCTCGGCAAGGGTGAAGTGCTCGGACTCCGGGCGCGGCGCGCTGGGGGTGCCGGCGCCGGTACAGGCGCACAACGCGCAGAGCAGGCCGAGTGGGAGGCAGCGGTGTAGGCGAAGGTTCGGCAAGGGGGGGCGTCCATGCAATGGGTGACGTGCGGCACCGCGGTGGGCGGTGCGCCGGATGCGGGCGCATCGGCGGCCGTGGAGTATCCGCCGCTGCCGGCTGGCGCGCCAGGCGCGGTGTGGCCGGTCGCCGTGCGGCGGTGTCCGGCTAAAAATGTTTCGTAGCCCGCAGCCGCGCGGCGTGCCGCGGCCGTACTCACCTCACCGCGTCGGCACCCGCATGCGGATGCCGTCCGTCGCAAAGGACGCCGCCACCGGTGCACGCCGCTGCACCCACATGTCGCCCATCATCCGGTCCAGCCCGCGGTCCAGGCCGGTGACCAACCCCGCACCCGGGGTAAAGGTCAGTTCGCCGAAATAGACCTGCCCGTGCTGGATGTACCAGTCCACCCGCACGTAATCGAAGTCGCTTGCCAGCAGCTTGCTCAGCTCCAGCGCCTGTTCCAGCAGCGCCGGCGCGCAGGGCGGTGCGCGCCCGTCGTCGCGGATGCGGTGGAAGGCCTCGTGCAGGTTGCCGACAAAGAAGGTCATGCCCAGCTTCGGCGTGTCGAAGCGCCCATAGATCACCTGCAGCACGTACTGAAAACTGCCGTCCGCCTGCCGGAACATGTGGAACTTGTAGTCCACCGGCACCTGCTGTGCATCGCCGATGTATTGCTCCACCAGGATGCGCGGCGGAATATCGCGGTAATGGATCTCGCGCACCTTGTCGGAGAAGTCGGTGCGCAGCCATTGGCCGCAGCGCTCGACAATGCGGCGCTTGTGCTGCGCATCCGGCTCGTCGCGCACCACCTCCACCATCGCCGCGCCATGGTTGGCCTTGATCACGGTCTGCCGCCACTGCGGCAGGCGCAGCAGCTCCTGCGGGTCGGTGGTGTCCAGCAGCAGCGGGATCAGGTGCGCCTCGCCGATCCTGGCCGCCACGTACGGGCGCACCGCAGACTTGTCTGCCAGCCGGCGGTACAGCGGGTAATCACCGTGCACGCACTTGCGGTAGAGCACCTTCTCGTTGAAGCAGGTGGGGTTGTACAGGTTGGGCAGCCGCCCGAAGGTATTCAGGAAATACAGCCGGTCCTGATGCCGCCACGGCAGTGTCCTGACCAGGCGGCGCGCGCCTTTGCGCAGCAGCCGTTTGAGGTTGGGGCTGTCTGGCTGCGGCACCGGTGCCGGCGACAAACGTACCGGCCGGCTGTCGGTAAACGGGGTTTCCAACGCAGGCAACAGCGTGGCCCAGCCCCGGCCGGCACTGCCTGGCGCGCCCAGCGGCTGCGCCTGCAGCCCCATTCTGTGATCGGTCATGACAGCTCCCTCTTCCGGTCGATAAATGCGGTGTGCGTCACATTAAAATGTGACGGAACGCACGGTATATCTAATGGGTGAGACGAGGGTGGCAAAACGTCCCAATCGGCCCGATTACGCAAAGAACCGGGCGCTTTACGCCTAATCGGGCCGGTTCGGGCCGGTCGTCGGCAGCAAGGGCGGCGCCGCGCAGCACCCGGCACGCAAGGCGCGCACCGCCCGGTGGCAGTGGAATGCAGGGGCCGTCCAGCAAGGCGGGCGCATCGGGCAGGGCCGCACGCGCAGGCAGCGCCCGCTTGCAGGCGCGCAGCAACAGGCGGGTCTTCCACGGGTAGCAGGCGGCTCCTACACGGCCGCGCATGGGCCAGGCACGGCCCGAGCAAGGCGGCCCGTTCGCCAGAGGGGCAGGCCGCGCCGCCCGGCAACGCAGGGGCCGGCCCGCCCATGGCGCCGGCCCATCGCAGGCGTACCCTACGGCCTCAGCCGCCGACCACAGGGAGCCTGCCCACCATGACGATCACCATCACCGCCTTCGAGCGCTCGCCCGATGGTGGCCAAGGCCTGGTGCGCGACACCCGCCTGCGCTGGGCGCTGGAAGAAGTGGGCCAACCGTACGAGGTGCGCCTGCTGCCGTTCCGCGCGCTCAAGCAACCGGCGCACCTGGCCATCCACCCGTTCGGCCAGATCCCCACCTTCGAGCACGGCGAGCTGGCGCTGTTCGAAACCGGCGCCATCGTGCTGCACATCGCCCAGCGCTACCCCGGCCTGCTGCCGCACGACGACAACGCCCGCGCCCGCGCCATCGCCTGGATGTTTGCCGCACTCAACACCGTCGAGCCGCCCATGCTGGAGCTGGGCAACGCCCTGCTGCTGGAAGCCGACAAACCCTGGATGGCAGAGCGCCTGCCGCTGTTGCACAAGCGCATCCAGCGCCGCCTGCAGCACCTGGGCGACTCCCTGGGCAGCAACGCATGGCTGGAAGGCGAGTTCAGTGCCGGCGACCTGCTCATGATCTCGGTGCTCATCCGCATCAAGCTCACCGGCCTGCTGGATGGATTTGCCAACCTGCAGGACTACGTCACCCGCGGCGAACAGCGCCCCGCCTATCAACGCGCATTTGCCGCGCAGTGGGCCATCAATGGCGATGGCACTGCGCCACCAGTGCGCCCAGACCGGCCTTGACCACGGCGCCACTGCGCGCCAAGGTGCGCCAGCCCCAGCAATGCATGACCAAACGCGGTGGCGCCGCGCCTTGCGCCACCGCACACACACGGAGAGTGAGATGACACCAACCCGCAGCATGCGCATGGCACTGTTTGCCGCCGTCCTGGCTGGCTGCACAGACGCGCAGCACCACGCCCAGGCCGATGCGGCGCCCACCACCCAACCGCCACGCAGCGATGCCTCCACGGCCGGTGGCACCGCTGCACCGGGCAGGGCAACGCCAGCAGCCGGCAACCGTGCAGCCAGCACCGCTGCCGGCACAACGCCCTACCTGTGCGAGCGCGGCGTCAACGCCTGCGCCAGCAGTGGGCCATTGGTGGCCAACACGCAGGCAGAAGCGCGCTGGCTGCTGGCCCACGGCTACCCCTCGCAGACCGAAGCTGCCCGCCTGGGCGGCATGGACCTGGCCCAGCTAAACGCCGAATCGCAGGCAGGCAACCAGGCGGCAACAGTGCGCTACGGCGTCAAGACAGCGCTGAGCGGCCACTTCGCCCAGGGCCTGGCCATCCTGAGCAACGCCGCAGCCAGCGGAAACCTCTACGCGTATTACGGCCTGTCCGAGGTCTACGCCGGCCATACCCCGCGCACCAATCGCGTGGATAGCGCGGCCTACCTGCGGCTGGCGTACCTGCTGGGCGACCGCAAGGCGTCCACTGCGCTTGCAGCACAGGGCTTGAGCGGCGTCGAACATATCGCCGTAGACGAGCGCGCCGCCTCGCTGTACCAGACCTACGCCAAGAACCGGCCACCGTCTCCACGGCCGTTTGAATAATCTAGTGCCTCGCCACGCACGTCCCGGATGTCGGCCGCCCGGCAAACCCACATCGCAGCGCGCCGATGCGCGGCCTTCAACGCATGCGCTCGCCAAACACCGGCCCGCCGAGTGCTTCACGGGCGCCGGCCCGGCTGCATTGATGCCTTGCCACCTGCCACACTCAACCTGGGGCACATGCCGTCAGCCGAGCATCATGCCGATGCCTCCGGCCGCCTGCGCCACAGTGGCATCAGCGCCAGCAGCCCAAGCAGCGGGCCGGGCAGCAGCACCCACGCAACGTGCAGCCCCAGCGTCTCCATCAGCCGTGTGGTCAGGCCGATCGCCACCACCGTGATCGCAAAGCCAATCGCGTTCTGTATCGACAGGGCACTGCCCACGATCGCAGGCGGGCAGGCGCGTGCGGCCAATGCCGAAAACTGCGGCGAGTCCGCCACCACGCTGGCGCCCCAGACCAGCATCAGCGCCAACCCCGCGCAAGCCGACAAGGCCCCCACCCACGGCAACGCCAGGCAACACAGTGCCGACACCAGCAACGCCAACGCCGCCACCCGCGCGCTGCCGATGCGTGCACTCAACTGCCCGCCCAGTACGCAGCCCACCGCTCCGGCGGCAATCACCGCAAACGCCAGTGCGGCCGTACTCACCCCAAGCGCCTGCGCCAACCCTGCGCGCGCGATCAGCAGCGGCGTCAGCGTCCACAGCGCATACAACTCCCACATATGGCCGAAGTAGCCAAAGGCGGCCGCACGGAAGTCCTTCAATGCAAACGCCTGCAACACCGCGCCGAATGCCAGCCTGCCGCCAGCACCTTGCGGCGCGGACGCGCCGTGCCCCAGGCGCAGGATCATCAACGCTGCAATCACCGCCAGTGCCGATGCCACCACCATCGGCGTCTGCCACGGCAGTGCGCCGCCCAGCGCCTTGATACCCTGCGGTAACGCCGTGCCCAGCGTCAGCATGCCCACCAGCCACGCCAGTGCCTTGCCCGCATGCTGCGGCGCCCACTGCACCACCAGCTTCATCCCGATCGGGTAGACGCCCGCCAGGCTCAGCCCCACCGCAAAGCGCCACACCATCCCAGTGGCCACATCGCTGGCAAACACCGCAAAGCCCAGGTTGCACGCCGCACCCGCAAATGCACAGCCGGCAAAGATGCGGCTGGCCGCAAACCGGTCTGCCAACCCGCTGAGCGCCAAGCCCAACGTGCCCAGGATAAAACCCACCTGCGTGGCCATGGTCAGCAAACCGATCGCCGATGTACCCACGCCCCACTGCCGCATCAAGTCGTCGGCCGCGCTATTGGCGGAAAACCACAACGAGGTACCCAGCAGCTGCGCCACGATGATCGCCACCAGTGCAGCGCGGGGTCGCATGGAGGCTGGCTCGGCAAGCGTCATGGCATACGCCTCGTGGCTGCAGGGCGCAGTCTCCACAGCGGATGCGGCGCCGAAGGTGGGCAACGTCCAGGGCCTGTAGAGCGGTGGCGTGGGATCTGCCGGCCGCGTCAGGCACCGGGGCGGCATCACCGTCATCAACCTTGGACTGTAGACCCCAATGCTACTCGAGGTGGGAGGCCCGCATGCCCAACACCCGCACCCTGATCAGCCACCCGCTGTGCCCGTTCGTGCCACGCGCCGCCATCGTGCTGCTGGAACACGCCGTCGCCTTCGAGCGCGTGGATATCGACCTGCACGCCAAGCCGGACTGGTTCCTGGCCCTGTCGCCCACCGGCAAGGTGCCGCTGCTGCGCATTGGCCAGCCGCACGGCAGCGTGGCCACCCTGTTCGAGAGCGTGGTGATCTGCGAATACCTCGGCGAGACCAGCGGCAGCACCAGCCTGTACCCGCGCGACCCGCTGCAACGTGCGCAGCAACGCGCCTGGATCGAGTTTGCCGCGCCCACGGTTGCCGACGCCTGGCAGTTCCTCAATGCCAGCGACCAGGCCAGCGCCGACACCGCCAGCGCCGCGTTCCGCAGCAAGCTGCAAACGCTCGAGCAGGCGCGGGGCCAGGGCCCGTATTTCGCCGGCCCCACGTTCGGCATGGTCGATGTGGTGTTCGGCCCGCTGCTGCGCTACTTCGGCCTGCTGCCCGCCGGTGTCTGTGCACCCATCTTTGAAGGGCTGCCGCGCATTGGCGCCTGGCGCGGCGCCCTGGCCGCCCGGCCCAGCGTCATCGGCGCGGCGGCGCAGGACTACGCCAGCCGCTTCCAGCAGCATCTGCACAGGCAGCGCGCCCTGCTGGCAGACGTGGTGCATGTGCCGGCGTGAGCAACCAACGCCAACGTGCAGGTCTGGCCGCATCGCATGCCTGCCCAACCAACTGACCCTCATTGCTACGGGCTTGCGCCGTAGCAGTCAGGGAGAAACAGCCGGCCTTGCGCCGGCTTTTTCATTTCAGCAAAGCGGAGATGGCAACGGCAAGGCCGCAGGTCCGGAGATTTCCGGCACCAAGCACACTTGGCGTAGCAATCTCTACGCCAAGAAGCGTAGAAACTCCTCAGATAGCGGTACCCACCTCCGAAAAACCGGTGAGTTTTTTGTACCTGTAGTTTCTTGCAGGCGCAACCGAAGCGATGACTTCGTCGGGAGAGCGGCTAATACAATACCCTTCGGGGAAATACGCCCGCCGTCTGTCTGCGGTTTCTAACCTCCCGACATCCCGACATCCCGTCGCCAGCCGGCGACGGGTCTTGTTCGTCAAGGAGGGCTCTGCCATCCGTCTATCCACGTCCCGTTCCACATCAGCACGCAAGCACGTCACGGAGCCGCCGCCCCGAGGACATAGAGGGACATAGGGGGTAGAGTCAATTTCGCGGAATGTGCTTGGCCCTCTTGATATGTTGTCATTTGAAGAGCAGGACTAGACTAAGTGATAAGTGGCGATGTGGCGGCAGGGGATCTTTCACAAATGCCCAAGTTTCAAGCATCACCGTGCCGCGATTCCTAAACAGCATCAGTTTAAATGGAGAATTCTTCTTGACGACTGATTGCCCCGACTGTGGTTGCCAGCCTGGCGAGCTCCATGAGCTCTTCTGCCTTAAGGAGCGATGTCCTTTCTGCGGAGCGCAACTTGCCGGCTGTGGCTGCATCAAGCGCGTGCTGCAATTGTCGGTGGACGAACAGGACCTCGTTGATACCTACGAGGATGACAGTCAGGAGCCCTTACGCGGCATCATCAGGAAATGGGAACGCACGCTGCAGCGAAAGGGACGAATTCCGTATCTACGATGATGCTAGTTCGGGCCAAGATCTCAAGCCAACAATGCGATGGATCAGCCTTAGCCAGCCACACGGGCGCTGATGCTACCCCTGCGTCGACTGACCAACAGATGCCAGAGTTACCATGAAACCTGAGGTCGATCCAAAAAAGACTGTTGTTATGTCTGGATCCGGCATGAGCGCGGAGAGCGGGTTACCCACTTTCAGGGATGCTAAGGGCCTATGGAACAACTATTCTTGGCAAGAGGTTGCCAGCCCTGAGGGATGGCAACTACGTCCAGAAGCTGTTCTAGCCTTTACAACGAGCGCCGGTTGAAAGCGTGGCATGCTGCGCCCAATGCAGCGCACCTCGCAATAGCGGAGCTGGAGCAAGCCTTTAAAGTGGTCGTTGTCACGCAAAATGTTGATGGAATCCATGAGCGTGCTGGCTCCAGCAAGGTGATTCATCTACATGGTGAACTCGCTTACGCGCGTGGGACCTCTGAGAACCCAAAGCGCTACCGCATCGACGACTCGGCGATTTCGCTACGGCAGTGCTGTGAAGATGGCACTCAACTCAGGCCGGACATCGTTTGGTTCGGCGAAAAAACACAATACATGGACGAGGCAAAGTGGCACATCTCTACTGCAGCCAAAGTGCTAGTCGTCGGCACATCGCTCACCGTTTACCCCGCGGCTGCACTACTAAGGGCTGCCCGTGGCCGCGCTGAAAAAGTGCTGGTGTCGCTAGAGATGGATAAAATTCCTTAAGGCTTTGCATACCTCCGTGGAGCGGCAGCGACTGTCGTTCCAGGCTTGAGTAAGAAATGGCTAGCTCGTGCGGGGGTGAGCCATGGCAGTCGTTGAAAAACGCGGCTGCAGCTTAGGGCAAGTAGAACAACAGGTTCGTCGTCAACTTAGCCAACGCTTGCGACGACATTGGTTACGACACGCTACTCAAATCCTCCAGCACATCGTCAACCTGCTCGGCGAGGTGCTGCAGGCAGTGCGCCCATTGCTGCAATGGAATGGCTGGCATGCCCATGGCGCCTTCGTCGCGGGTGCGCGGCGCAGCCAAGGTGGCCAGCAGGCGCAGTTGGTCGCGTACGCGCAGCAGGTGGTACTGCGTGCCTTCGGACATCCAGTAGCCGGGTTCGTTGTGCATGCCGCTCTCCTTGCCATGAGGCAGCTCCCGCTGCACAACGCAGCGGGATGCCGGGAGGCTAGAAACCGCACACAGCCGGCGGGCTTATTCCCCTTGCGGGTATTTTATTCGCCGCCCTCCCGGCGTAGGAACGCCGAGCAGTGCCAAGCCAAGTGGCCGAGCACAAAAAACCCACCAAAACTCGGAGGTGGGTACCGCTGTGTGGGGAGTTTCTAGGCTCCGGCTGGAAGTGTGCGGGTGGCGCGGGGCAGGGTCAAGCTGAGGTGCTTTCCCGATGCGGAGAAGCCGCCTACATAAGAGAATTTTCCGGCTAAGCGCAGCACTGTAATGAGTCGCTGCAACCAGTTGACACACCACTCAACGCGTAGCAATCTCGCTGCAAGGAGCCTAGAAACTCCTCACACAGCGGCACCCACCTCCGTCAGTCCGGTGGGTTTTTTGTGCCTGTAGTTTCTTGCAGGCGTAACCGGCGTGACACTTGCGTCGGAAAGGGGCGAATGCGCATCTCTTTGAGAATAACGCCTGCCGTCTGTGTGCGGTTTCTAGCCTCCCGACATCCCGTTGCGTCGTGCGACGGGGCCTGTTCGTCAAGGAGGGCTTTGCCATGCGTCGATCCACGTCCAGTCCCAAGCCATCGCGCAAGCGCGCCACGGTGCCGCCGCCTACCGAAGTTGTCTGGCGCTCGCTGGATCCTTCGATCCCGCCGCGGCGCTACCTCGAGCGCACGCCCATCCCCGAACCCCGTGCCGAACCCCGCATACCACGGCGGCCCGGTCGGCCGCGTGCGCCGCAGCAGTGTACCGTTGGCTATGGGTACTATCCCGACAGTCACCAGCGCATTCCCACCCTGCGCCTGCGCGGCCGCTGGCTGGAACAATTGGGCTTTGCCATCGGCAGCAAGCTGCACATCCGCCAGCGCGATGGCGAGCTGGTCATCAGCCTTGTAGACCCACATTGATCACGCCGCAGCGCATGCGCGCGCCGCATGCGCCCGGCCCGTTGCTGGAGACGTCGCATGATGAGTGAGGGCATGACCGGCGCGTTGCGTGCAGACCGCCACGCTGTCATCGGCCAGGCGGTCGCGGCGCGCACGCATGCCGCAAGCGCGGTGCCGGTTGAGCGCTACGGCAGCCGCCCGTGGCGCCACCGCAGCGCCTACGCCGTGGGCGAGCTGCCGGCCCGCGCGCCCGCGGCGGGTATCTACACGCTTGGCCGCGTCACCACACGCTGGCACGTGCGCGAGGAGCACGCGCCGCCCAGGGAACGCTTTGACCAGGCCGTGGTGCAGCTGCAGGCGGAGCTGCTCACCTACATGCGGCGGCGCCTGCGCGACCCGCACACCGCCGCCGACCTTGCCCAGGAAACGGTGCTGCGCCTGCTGGCCTACCGCAACACGCCAGACATCCACAGCTACAAGCTGCTGCTGTACCGCATCGCCCACAACGTGGTGCTGGAGCACTGGCGCACGCGCCACCGCAGGCACGCCGCCCGCCATGTGCCGCTGGAGGACAGCGAACCGCTCGCCGCCGCCGGCACGGCGGTGGACCAGCTGGTGGACGCCCGCCGCACCCTGCAGCACCTGCACACCCACACGCTGCCCGCGCTGCCGCCCAAATGCCGCCAGGCCTTCATGCTTAACCGCTTCGACGGCCTCAGCTACCCCGAGGTGGCGGCGGTGATGGGCATCTCGGTCAAGATGGTGGAAAAACACATCAGCCGTGCGCTGGCCGCCTGCCGCGCGGCGGTGGGCGAGTGATGCCAGGGCATTGCACTGCCCGGGTTGGCAATCACGACCAGTCTAGGCCGTTCACCACAAGGAGCTAGAATCTTTCCTCGTCCACTCAGGAATCCAACTCGCCGGACTTTATGGAAAATCTCTGCAAATCTCTTATTGCCGCTTTTGTCTTCCTGCAGTTTTCCGGCAATGACGTCATTGATCCGGACTCGGCGGTTGCAGCGATGGAGGCGATGACAGCAGAGCTGCAATCTTCATCGACAGAAGAAAAGGAGGCCCTCATTCGGACATGCGCGCAACAAGCAGCTGCGTTTCGCTCGGCCTCTCACGATGCGCGCATCGCACAGTTCATTGCAGACCTTCCGCAAGCCACAGGGTTGATCGAATACGATAGCTGACAGTTCGATTATTGAAGCTAATCCACGATCAGGCGAGGGTGGTGTGACGACGCATTTCGACCTTACACCAGTCGTCGAGCGCCGTGAGAGCTCTCTCACTCGCTTGCATCAGGCGTCAAAGCGCGTCGACGGAAGTGAGAAGATTGACGGTAGTCCATGACTCGGCAAGGATCCTTCCCGTATTTGGAATTTCTTTTCGTGGTCGCGTCATTTTATTCGTGCCGACGCCGCTTCGCTCCTCGTTAAAACGCTAGGTATCCCATGAAACAACGTGTGGTGTTTGTAGATGTTGATGACACATTGGTTCGCACCTTCGGCACCAAACGCATCCCTATGCCTCCTGTCATCGCCCGCGTGCGGGAGCTGCACCAGCAAGGAGTAGCGCTTTACCTCTGGAGTTCCGGGGGCGCAGAGTATGCCCGCGACTCGGCAGTGGAGCTGGGCATCGAAGAGTGCTTCGAAGGCTTCTTGCCCAAGCCAGATGTTTACCTGGACGACCAGCCCGTTCATGAGTGGCGCTATTGCCAGCACGTGCTCCCAAGCAATGCTAGCGACGCATAACGACGTATCAAACTACCTGCTCGAACAGGTGCTACAGGCACTGTGCCCACTGCTGCAGCGGAGCCGCAGGTGCATCCAGCGAGCTGGCATTTGGTGCGGTACAGCCGCCCAACCGGCAGTGACCAACCCTGTGTTGCATCACTGCAGCGTTGCGTGGATGGCCGCTGCAGTTGGTGCATAGGGCGAGGGCGGCTGGCGCGCGGCGTTTTGCGCACTGAACGAAGCGAGCAGGAAGAACAGCCCCAACACGGCCGGTACCGTGTCCTTGGGCTTGCGCACGCCCAGATGCGCCATGCCCGACAACAGCAGGTGGTAGAACATGCCGGCGTAGGCCAGATCGCTCAACGCGGTGTTGAAGCGCCACACAATCGCCACCGGGCCCAGGATCTTGATGGCGATCATCCAAGGCACCAGCAACGGTGCCGAATACCCCAGCTCGGCCTGCGCCTTGCGCACGAACTCGCCCTTGGCCAGATACATGCCGGCAGAAGCCAGGTACAACAGGCACAGCAGCGCGGTACTGATCCAGTAAATAGAAATGCTCATGGTGCTTGCCAGCCCCTATGTCAATGCAACCGGCCATCAGAATGTCGCCTAAGATACCTATTGAAAAGTAGGATGAATCACCGGGGCTTAGTATGAAAAAGCAGACCATTGAGGACGGCGAGCGCAACATGCACGAGCAAATGCGCCGTGCATTTGCGTTGCTGTCTGGCAAATGGAAACTGGAAATCATGTGGCTGCTCAATCAGCGGGTGTATCGTTTTGGCGAGTTACGCAAGGCGATTCCCACCATTACCCAGCACATGCTCACCGCGCAGTTGCGCGAGCTGGAAGCAGATGGCCTGGTCACGCGCACCGTGTTTGCGCAGGTGCCGCCGCGCGTGGAATACGCCATCACGCCAAAGGCGCGCGGACTGGGCCCGACGATGGAAGCGCTGACCGTGTGGTGGCAGCAACATGGCGACAGCGTTGCGAAGCGGCCTGCTGAACGCGGGCGCAAGGCCGGCGTTTAGGACGCAGCCCAGGGAGTGCGTTGTGCGCGTGCACG
This sequence comes from Xanthomonas sp. WHRI 6106, assembly GCF_040202405.1. Classification (NCBI taxonomy): domain Bacteria; kingdom Pseudomonadati; phylum Pseudomonadota; class Gammaproteobacteria; order Lysobacterales; family Lysobacteraceae; genus Xanthomonas; species Xanthomonas sp. WHRI 6106. The sequence continues at coordinate 183,279 of NZ_JBEGFC010000010.1, forward strand.
TGGCTTGATCACCGTTGCGGCTGCGTGCAAACAATCCTGGCCGTCAGCCCGGTAACTCAAAAACTATTTCCAAACCCCAAAACGCCAACGCCCCGATCATGTCGGGGCGTTGGTGCGATCTCTCGCCGAAGTGGAATCCACCGTCTACGTCGTCATGCGCGACGCCTGGAGGCCAATCCACTGCTTCAGCGCGGCGGGCGTAATGCCTGCCTATAGTGCTGACTTGCCGGCGTTACTTGGCGGCGTCGCGCACTTTGTCGGCGACCTGGCCAGCCTTGTTCTGCACTTTGCCGACATTCTTTTCGGTAGCGCCTTCCAGCTCGGTGCTCTTGTCGCCGGTGACATGGCCAACGGTTTCCTTGATGGAACCCTTGACCTGCTTGGCGGTACCTTCGATACGGTTCTTGTCCACGGGGTGCCTCATACGGTTGGGGATGTTGCGGCTCAGTCTGTACCCGCAGGACGTGAGTGCGACGTGGGCATGCCGTCATCCCCGCGTCAGCACGCCCAGCTGGCGCGCGCAGCGCCACCGCGGGGCACGCGCGCGTCTGCACGGCCTGCTGAGGTCGCTGCGTGCCACAATGCGCGCACTTTCCGCCAGGCAATGCCGTCACGTGAGCACACAGCGCCCCGTCACCGAGTCCGCCGGCCTGGAGTTTCTTGCGGGGGGCGGCGAGATGGGCGCGTTGATGCGCGCACACGACTGGGCCGCCACACCGCTGGGTGCGCCCGAGACCTGGCCGCAGTCGCTACGCTCGTCGCTGTCGGTGGTGCTCAACTCCACCCTGCTCGGTGCGGTGCTGTGGGGGCCGGAGCTGCGCCTGCTCTACAACGACGTGTACGTGCAATCGATGGGCGAGCGTCATCCGCAGGCGCTGGGCCAGCCGGTGACCGAGGTGTGGAAGGAAACCTACGCGCCCATCGCGCAGGACTTCGACCGGGTGATGCAAACCGGCGAGGGCTTCGGCCAGGGGGTCATCGCCTTGCCGATGCTGCGCAACGGCGTCAACGAGATGACCTACTGGAATGCCACCGCCTCGCCGATCCGCGGCGAAGACGGCAGCATCGTGGGGCTGATGAATATCGCCATCGAAACCACCGCGCAGGTGGCGGCCGACCGCAACCGCGACATCCAGCATGCGATGCTGAGCAACGAGAACACCCACCTGGTGCATGAGGTGGTGAACCGCACCAGCGAGCGCGATCGCGCGCTGGAGGCCGAAACCGTGGCGCGCCGCAATGCCGAGCGCGTGCAGCTGGCGTTGGCGGCCGGGGCGATCATCGGCACCTGGATCTGGGACCTGCCCACCGACGCGTTTTCGGTGGACGAGGCGTTTGCGCAGAACTTCGGCTTCGATCCGTCCAGCAGCCGCCACGGCCTGACGCTGGAACAGGTGATCCGGACGGTGCACCCGGACGACCGCGAGGGGCTGCGCGTGGCCATTGGCGAAGCCATCGCCCGCGGCGGTGCGTACGCGCACCAGTACCGGGTCAAACGGCGCGACGGAAAGTACTACTGGCTGGAGGCCAATGGCCGGGTCGAAAAGGGCGCCGACGGCACGCCGCTGCGCTTTCCCGGCGTGCTGCTGGACATCGAGGCGCGCCATGCGCTGTCGGAAGAGCGCGACCGCGCGCTGGCGGCCTTGCGCGAGTTGAGCGACACGCTGGAGCAGCAGGTCACCGAGCGCACGCGCGAGCTGATGACGGTGGAAGAGGCGCTGCGCCAATCGCAGAAGATGGAAGCGGTGGGGCAGCTCACCGGCGGGCTGGCGCACGACTTCAACAATCTATTGGCGGGCATTTCCGGCGCGCTGGAGCTGATGAGCCTGCGCATCGAACAAGGCCGCTTCCGCGACCTGGAGCGCTACGTGGCCACCGCGCAGGGCGCCACTACGCGCGCGGCTGCGCTGACCCACCGGCTGCTGGCATTTGCGCGGCGGCAGACCCTGTTGCCCAAGCCGACCAACGTCAACCGGCTGGTAGTGGACATGCTGGAGCTGATCCAGCGCACGGTGGGCCCGGGGATCTGCGTGGAAAACGTCGCCGCCGCCGAGCTGTGGTTGGCGCTGGTGGATGCGCCGCAACTGGAGAATGCGCTGCTCAACCTGTGCATCAACGCGCGCGATGCGATGCCCGACGGCGGGCGCCTGTGCGTGCAGACCAGCAACCGCTGGATCGGCCACGAGATGGGCCAGCAGCTGGGCATGCCGGAGGGCCACTACCTGTCGCTGTGCGTGAGCGATACCGGCACCGGCATGCCGCCGGACGTGGTGGCGCGCGCGTTCGATCCGTTCTTCACCACCAAGCCGATCGGCGAGGGCACCGGCCTGGGCCTGTCGATGATCTACGGGTTTGCCAAGCAATCCGGCGGGCAGGTGCGCATCCAGTCGGAAGTGGGCAACGGCTCGACGGTGTGCATCTACCTGCCGCGGCATGCCGGTGCCGACGACAGCAGCGACAGCGGCACCGCCACGCTGGAACTGGCACCCTCGCTGGCCGGCGAAACCGTGTTGATCGTCGACGACGAGCCGTCCATCCGCCTGCTGTTCACCGAGGTGCTGGAAGAGCTGGGCTACACCGTGCTGGAGGCCGGCGACAGCGCCGCGGGCCTGGGCATCCTGCAGTCGCCGGTGCGGATCGATCTGTTGATCAGCGACGTGGGCCTGCCCGGTGGCATGAACGGCCGGCAGATGGCCGATGCCGCGCGCGTGGGCCGGCCCAAACTCAAAGTGCTGTTCATCACCGGCTTTGCCGAACACGCGCAATTGAACGACCGCCACCTGGAAGCGGGCATGGCGGTGCTGGCCAAGCCCTTCAGCGTGAGCGTGCTTGCCGCGCGGGTGAAGGAGATGATCGCAAGCGAGGGTTGAGCGCTGCGGCGCCATGCAGGCGCTTGCCTGCCTGCGTGTGCCCGACCTGGCGCGAAGCGGCCGGCCTCACTCCACGCTGGAGGCCACCAGCCGTTGCCATAGCGCGGCATTGGCCGCCTGGTCCGGCTCCAGCGTGGACAGTACGCTGAGCGCGTGCTCCTCCTGCTCGGCGCCGTGACGGGCCAGCATGGCCAGCACGGCGGCCAGGCGGCCGTAGCGCAGGGCGCGGCCCAACGGGCTGGCGAGCAGGGTGGTGTCGTGCTCGGGGCGTTGTTCGTCCAGGGCGGTGCCCAGCGCTGCCGGCAGGTCCCAGGTGGTGGCGATGGTCTTGGCCACCGCCGCGGTGTGGCGTTCGACCAGGGCGGCGGCGATCTCCAGGCTGTAGGGCAGGCCCGGGCGCTCGGCGTAGGTATCGCGCAGCACCCGCAGGATCACCACCGCGCCCAGGCCCTGCAGCAGGCCGGCCAGCTGTGCCGACAAGGTGTCCCCGCCCCGTTCGCGCATGTAGGCGGCTGCGGCGGCGGCGGTGCGCAGGGCGTAGTCCCACACCGCTGCGGGCAGGCGCGCGTGGAGGCCACCGTCCAGGCTCAGCACCGGCTGCATGACCGCTGCGGCAACGATCTGGCGCACGCCTTCGGTGCCGATATGCACCACTGCGCGCTCCAGGCTTTCCAGCGGGCCGCCCTGCGGGCGATACAGCGCGCTGTTGGCGATGCGCAGCAGGTTGGCGGCCAATGCCGGGTCTTGCGCGATGATGGCGGCAATGCCGCGGCCGGATGCATCTGGGTCGTTGACCGCACGCATCAACTGCGGCAACAGGTGTGGGCGACGCGGCAACAGCTGCGGACGCAGATCGACATGCGCCAGTGCGTTGCCGACTGCCTCCAGCACCGCCAGCTGGGCGGGGTCGCCGGGCAGGCTGGCATCGGCCAGCGACGGGTTGGCCATCACCGCGGCATACATGCGCCGCAGCAGCGGCTGCATCGGTGGCGGGTCGGTTGGCGAGGGGGGCGCCACGCCGTGCGTTGGCTGCGACGCGGGGGCGGTGCGGCTGTGGGAGGGAGCCACGACGGGTGTGGCGGCCGCCGCTGCACGGGCCGGCCGCGTGGTGGGCACGTCCGAGGCACCCGGCGTGGGCGCGCGTTGGCGCATGTGCATCCACACCAGGGCACCGACGATCATCGCGACAGCGATCAGTCCGGCAGCAAGCAGCACCACAGTCACAAGCATCATAGGCAGTCGTCTGATCAGTGCTGCGACTATCGGCGATGGCGGGCATGGCGGCAATGCGCAGCGCAGCTACCGGGCACGCTGCGCCACGGCGAGCGCTTGCCGACGGCGCCGGCGACGCACGGCCTGCTGCGCGGCTGGCGTGCCGGTGCAGGCACGCGTTGCATTGCAGCGGGCATGGGGCATGCCGTTGCCGTGCGGCCCTGACTGGCGCGTGGTGCTGACGACTGGTCACCCGCACCCGCGGCGCGCGCGTTGTCTGGAGTGTCGGCATCGCCGCGCATTCCGCGCGTCGGAACAACTGGCCGTTGGCCGAGCGCCGCAGTGGTGGAGCGCGTGACCGGTCGGTCGGCGCGCTGGCGTTTAGCGTGCGTGCATGCAGTCACCGCTGCCTGCACTGCCGCCCGGCTGCCGCAATGGCGCGCCCGGGCAAGCGCTGCAAGGCGCGCGTGTCTTTGCCCGCAGTGCAGCAATGAGCGGGATGTCTTCAAGCTGACCGCAGCACTGCACGTGGTGCTAACGCACCGCCCCCCACCATGCGTCACCAGCTGTGCAGTTCTAGAGCATCTAGGCAGCTTAAAGGGTGCAGGCATCCGCAGTTGGACCACCTTCGACAGACACCGTGCAGCGCGCGGTGTCTGTTTTCATTTGTGCGGCCGTACATGACGCGGCAAGGCGCAGGAACCAATCAGCGCAGGCGCCGGTCCACGCCACCGTGGTGTGCGGTGGTGACAACAGGAGCCTCCCACCGGCGTACGACGCGCTATGCCCTGGGCCGAGCCGGTGTGTGGCCCCGGGGCACAGGGCCGGCGGAACGTCATCCCCCAGCACGGGTGGCAGACCTTCAATCAGCGCCAAACACCGTGCGCCTTGTTGCGATCGCCATGCCCGGCGTTCAGTCCAGCTGCGACAGCGCCTGCTGGATCGGGGTCTGCCCGTCGATGAACCCCACCGTCTTGCCGATGCTGGCCGGGGTGGCGAGTGCGGCGGCGATCACCTGGGCCACGTTGGCGCGCGACACACCGCCGTCGGCGTCGCTGCCCGGGTCGCGGGTGATGCGGCCGGAAGGCGGATCCTGGGTGAGCCGGCCGGGGCCCAGCACCGTCCAGTCCAATGCGGTGCTGCGCAGATGCGCGTCGGCCGCGGCCTTGGCCTGCGCATAGGCGAAGAACCCGTCGTCCGGGCCGATGCCGTGTTCCAGCCCGGCCCCCAGATACGACACCATCACGTAGCGCCGCACGCGTGCCTGCTCGGCCGCGTGCATCGAGCGGATCGCCGCATCGCGGTCCACGGCATAGGTGCGCGCTGCATCGCCGCCGCCGGCACCGGCCGACCACACCACCGCATCATGCCCGGCCAGCTGCGCGGCGATGGCCGCGGTGTCCGCATGTTCGATGTCGAACACCACCGGCGTGGCGCCATCGGCGATGACATCGCCTTCGTGCTCGGGATTGCGGAACACCGCAGTCACGTGATGCCCGCCACGCACCAGCAGCGGCGTGAGCAAACGCGCCACCTTGCCATGACCGCCGATCACCAGGATACGGGACATATCACCTCCAACAGTGCGCGCCGCACCGGCGCGGAAGGGCGTCATCCTCGCCAACGCGGCGCTAAGGCGGTGTCAGTACAGGCGAGGGCGGAGGCGAGCAATGCGCGCCAGCCAGCGGGTTTTTGCTGGGTCGAAGAACACGCTGGCCACGTCAAGCGCTCTATCACCGAGCGATTGCCGCAGCAGAATAAGGCCGTGCCAGGGGATTGCGATGCCAACGCATGAGATGCCATACGGCACACGATGCATGTGACTGATCGTGGTTGCGCAGGCGCAGTGACGGCCTGACGCGTGGCGACACACAGGCTGCGTCTCTTTGAACGGTCCAAACACCGGTGCGGTTCCACACAATGCGCGCGCGTGTTCGGCAATTCAGCGCGAAAGGTCTATCGATCCCGTGCACGGCCAGGCATTGCCTGGCTGGCCTGGTGGTGGTCCCACAGCTGCATGACCTGCGCAATCGCCGCCTCCATTGCCTTGAAGCGCATGCCGTCCCGGGCAAGCGTCGAAAGTCCAAGCAGGAAGCTGTCGAAAACGCAGCTCAAGGCAGCTGCATCGACGTGAGATGCCAGTTCTCCACTGGCAATTGCGCGGTCCACGCAGGCGCGGATGCCTGCGCGCGACCGTGCGCGCGATCGTGTCAGCGGGGCGCAGAGTGCTGCCAGCTCCGGTGATGGCGCGCTCATGACCCCCAACGCCACCATGCAGCCCTTCGGGTGCCCGCGCTCGCACTGCATCTTGGCCGAGCGCCGCAGGGCCAGCTCCAGTGCCTGCCTTGGCGCCAGCGCGTCATCCCACAGGCATTCGGTGACCTGCGCATAGGTCGCCAGATAGCGCTCCATGCATTCGGTGTAGAGCGCTTCCTTGGAGCCGAATGCCGCGTAGAAGCTGGGCGCGGTGATGCCGCCGCCGATGGCAGCCTTGAGCTGGCTCAACGACGTCGATTCGTAGCCCTGTTCCCAGAACAGCTGAAGTGCTTCGTCGACCGCGACATCGCGGTCGAAGGTCCGTGGTCTGCCCATCTGTGCCATAACACCCTCCGCTTGACATAAATACTATTTGATACATATGTCGTTGACAACAGGGTGCGCCCAGCCTAGATTTATATTGATCGGTACATATGTTGCGACCCGGTGCATTGAAGCGCTCACTGCCCGGGCGTTGCGGAGTTACCTGGATCAGTGGCTTACGACGAAGGACATCGTGTGAATTCTCAGAACTCCCCCGCGACCAGCGCGACAGCAGCTGCTCGCTTACCCATCGCCGCCCTGTTGGCATTGGCGATGACCGGCTTCATCTGCATCGTCACCGAGACATTGCCGGCGGGCCTGCTCCCGCAGATCTCCCAGGGCCTGGGCGTCACTCCCGCGCTGGCCGGGCAGACCGTGACCGCCTACGCCGTGGGCTCGCTGCTGGCGGCCATCCCGTTGACCATCGCCACCCAGCAGTGGCGACGGCGCAACGTGCTGCTGCTGACCATCGTCGGGTTTTTGCTGTTCAACTCGGTCACGGCGCTGTCGACCAATTACGCGCTGACCCTGGTGGCGCGGTTCTTCGCCGGTGCAGCGGCCGGTCTGGCGTGGAGCCTGCTTGCCGGGTATGCCCGGCGCATGGTGCAGCCGGAGCAGCAGGGCAAAGCGATGGCCATTGCGATGGTGGGTACGCCCATTGCGTTGTCGCTTGGCGTGCCGCTGGGGACCTGGATGGGCGGCGTGGTCGGCTGGCAGGCCGCGTTTGCCAGCATGTCGGCGCTGACCATCGCGCTGATCGTCTGGGTGCTGCTCAAGGTGCCCGACTACCCCGGGCAGGCGGCAACGCAGCGCGTGCCGTTACGCACCGTGCTTGTCACGCCGGGCGTCCGCCCCGTGCTTGCCACGGTGATGGCCTGGATGCTGGCGCACAACATCCTTTACACCTATGTCGCGCCATTCGCCGCACGGGCAGGCCTGGGCCATCGCGTCGACGCGTTGCTGCTGATCTTCGGCATCGCTGCGCTGGCGGGTATTGGCGTGGCCGGCAAGCTGGTGGAACGGCATCTGCGCAGCACCGTGCTGGCGTCGTTGGCGATGTTCTTTGCGGTCTCGGTGGTGCTGGCGCTGCTGCAGACAGTCCAACCGGTCGTGTATGTCTGTGTCGCGGTATGGGGCCTGACCTTCGGCGGTGCCGCGACCCTGCTGCAAACCGCACTTGCCGATAGCGCAGGCGATGGTGCCGATGTGGCGCTCTCGCTCAATGTGGTGGCCTGGAACAGCGTCATCGCCGCGGGTGGCGTGGTGGGCGGTGTGTTGCTGGGGCACTGGGGCGCACAGAGCTTTCCGGCCGCCATGGCGGTGGTGCTGGCAGGTGGCTTCTTGATCGCGTGGTCGGCCCGAACGCACGGGTTTGCCGCAGGCGTGCGCTCGCCGGTGCCGGGGCATTAGCTGCCAGGCCGCAGACATCACGCGTGTCTGTGCGCGTGGACACAGGCGGACGATCGATGGCGCGCAGCGCCGATGCAGTACAGATAAGAATCCATCGTCCTTGTCAGCCCTGCAGCCTGCCGTGCAACAGCGCCAGATGCCGCAGACGCGTGGCACCCGAAGGCCCACATCTGGGACACTCATGCGCCAGGGTCTGCGAGCGTTTGCGATGCCTACGTCCACCGAGTTACGTCCACGCGTTGGCTGTGGCGCCTTCATCCAGCGTGCCGATGGCCGCCTGCTGCTGGTGTTGCGCGGGCGCGCGCCGGAGCAGGGGCACTGGGGGCTGCCCGGCGGCAAGGTGGACTGGATGGAGACCGTGGAAGCCACAGTGGTGCGCGAGGTGCTGGAAGAAACCGGCCTGCAGGTGCACCCGCAGCGCGTGCTGTGCGTGGTCAGCCACTTCGAGCCGGACATGGACCCGCCGCAGCACTGGGTGGCGCCGGTGTATCTGGCCAGCATCGATGGCAGCGAACAGGCGCAGTTGCGCGAGCCGCAGGTGCTGCTGGACATCGGCTGGTTTGCGCTCGATGCGCTGCCCACGCCGCTGACCCGCTCGGCGGTGCAGGCGGTGCGGCAGGTGCGGGCCGAGCAGGCTAGGCCGGTCGACTGAGTAGCGTTGCCACAGCGGGACGGTCGCCAGGCTTGGCGCAAGGCTGGGGCAGAATCGGGAATCGGGAATCGGGAATCAAAGCGCGGCTTGCGACTGAGGCATTGCGATGCGTGCGCGGCTGGCGGGTGTTGGCATCACCCACGACGGGCACTGCCTGGCGCCAGCGTGCCGCACTGGCCCCTACGTGTCAGCCGCCCACAGCGCGCGGCATATCCACGCGGGCCGACGCTGTATGGCAGCCGGCGTGGTGCGTTCAAACAGCGCCGCTACTGGCGCGTGCGGCGCTGTTGCACGGTGTGGCGACATGCTCTTCTCGCTGTCTTCGCTAGGCTCCGGGCTCGTTTTTGCAGTGAGCCGCCCATGCCTTCTTCCGACCTTCGCGCCTTTGCCGTCCGTGTGATCATCGTGCTGTCCCTGGTGGCGTGCGCATGGATGCTGTGGACGTTGTCGGACCTGTTGCTGATGGTCTTCGGCGCGATCGTGGTGGCGGTGTTGCTGCGGGCGTTGGCAAGCTGGGTGACACGCCACACGCGCGTGTCGGACGGGTGGGCGCTGGCCCTGGTGGTGGTGGTGCTGACGCTGGGGTTTATCGCACTGCTGTGGCTGTTCGGCTCGCAGCTGGCCTCGGAAGTGGGGGCCCTGCAACGCACGCTGCCGCAGGCGTGGACGCGCTTCCACGATTGGGTGGCGGCCGGGCCCCTGGGGCCGACACTGGAAGAACTCACCCGCCAGGCGCCGGCACGTGTGTCCAACCTGGCCCCGCGCGCCGGTGCGTTTGCGCTCAGCATCACCGGCGGTGTGGCCAACCTGTTCCTGGTGCTGGCCGGTGCGGTGTATCTGGCCGCGCAGCCGCAGCTGTACCGGCGCGGGGTCTTGCTGCTGCTGCCGGCGCACGCGCGCGCCACCACCGACGAGGCACTGCAGGCCAGCGGCACCGCGCTGCGGCTGTGGTTGCGCGGCCAGCTGATGGCGATGGCGGTGGTGGGCGTGCTCACCGGGCTGGGGCTGTGGGCATTGGGCATCCCTGGTGCGTTGGCGCTGGGCATCGTTGCCGGCCTGCTGGATTTCGTGCCGATCGTCGGGCCGATCGTGGCGGCGATTCCGGCCATCCTGCTCGGGTTTACGGTGAGCCCGCAGATGGCGTTGGCCACTGCGGGCCTGTTCGTGGTGGTGCAGCAGATCGAAGGCAACCTGCTGCTGCCGCTGATCCAGCAACGCACGGTGGATCTGCCGCCGGTGCTGCTGCTGTTTTCGCTGTTCGGCATCGGCATCCTGCTGGGGCCGGCCGGCGTGTTGCTGGCCGCGCCGCTGACGGTGGTGGCATTTGTGCTGGTCAAGCGCCTGTATGTGCAGGAGGCGCTTGGCACGCCCACCTCCATTCCCGGGCAAACACCGCACTGAACGGCGCACGCCGGCCGCTGAGCGAGCGGCCTGACGGCATTGCTGGATACCGTGTGCGACTTGCCTGGCAAACGCGCTGCGAGGCCATCCCGTCTGCCGGGCGCGTATGGGCGTGCAGCCACCACCGCAGCGGGCGGCCATGGCCACGCCGACAGATCCGGCACAGTGCCGCCCGGTGCCGCACCGGTATGCTCGACGGCTGATCACGCCTGGGAGGGCATTGCATGACACGACCGTGCTGGATGACACGTGGGTTGATGGCGCTGATCGGCGCCGCCTGTGCACTGAGTGCCACCGCCGCAGAACGCGCGGCGACGCCGGCGGCCCCGGCGGCGGAGGGTACGCGCCAGGTGGCGCCCTTCGCCTTGCCGGTGTCCGAGTACCTCAGCCCGGCCGCGCGTGCGCATGTGCAGGCCGAGGTGGCGCGTGCAGACCCCCTGGCCAAGGCCGACAACGCCACCTTGCTGCAGCAGCTGCCGCGCATTCGCGCCGATACCGAGCGCTGGGCCGAAGGCGTGGTTGCGCAGCTGCGCACGCGCTATCCGGTGGAGGTGACGCGTGAGCGCTGGAACGAGGTGCCGGTGTTGCGGGTAGAGCCACGCACACGCACGCCCGAACAGGCCCGGCGCCTGCTGATCGAGCTGCATGGCGGCGGATTCATCATGGGCAGTGCGCAATCGTTCGGGTTGATGGAAGCCATCCCGGTGGCGGCGATGACCGGCATGACGGTCATCGCGGTGGATTACCGGATGGGCCCGGAGCACCGTTTCCCGGCGGCCAGCGAAGATGTGGCCGCGGTGTATCGCGCCGCGCTCCAGCGGTATGCGCCCGAGCGTATCGGCCTGTTCGGTTGCTCGGCCGGCGGTGTGCTCACCGGTGAGTCGCTGGCGTGGTTTGCCAAGGAGCGCCTGCCGATGCCGGCGGCAGCAGGCATGTTCTGCGCGGCCGGCGATGCGCGCTATCGGGGCGATTCGCGCTATGTGGCCGCCGCGGTCAACGATGCCTTGTTGCCCGACGCGGCGGGGCAATTGCCGATCATGGAAGACCTGTACTACGGCGAGGGCGTGGACTTCCACGAGCCGCTGGTGTCGCCGGTGTTCTCCGATGCAGTGTTGCGGCAGTTCCCGCCCACCTTGCTGATCACCGCCACGCGCGCGGCAGAGCTGAGCACGGCCGCGTACACGCACTCGCGCTTGATCGACCTGGGGCGCGAATCGGACCTGCATGTCTGGGACGGCCTGGGCCACGGGTTCCATTTCACCGAGACCTTGCCGGAAAGCCAGCAGGCCCTGCGCGTGATGGCGCGCTTTTTCAGCCGCCATCTGGGGCTGCCGCCGCCGCCATTGGCAGCGCCACTAACGCCGCGCTGACGCCGGCTAGGCACCTTGCTTACATCTGCTGACCTAGCTTGAGGCCGACTGGGTGCGGCACACGCTGCACCGATCATCGAAACAGGAGAAATCGGATGAGTCTGCAAATTCCTCAGGGTGCCTTAGTCGTGGTGGCCGACGGCGGCGAAGCGCGTTGGTTCACCAATACCGGCAACGAGGCCAAGGTCGTGCTGCGCCAGCACGCGCGCACCGACGTGCAGAACGTCGACGACGATGGCCCCGCCGGCAAGGCACCGCAGGATCTCACCGAGGCAGACCTGGACGAGATGACGTTCGCCAAGCAGCTGTCCAAGGCCTTGAACGATGGGGCATTGAAGCAGGAGTACACGCACCTGGTGCTGGTGGCCGACCCGACCACGCTGGGCCGCGTGCGCCCTCTATTGCATAAGGAAACCCAGCAGCGGCTGGTTGGCGACCTGGCCAAGGACCTGACCAACCTGCCGCTGGAAGACATCCAGCGCGCGCTGTCGTAAGCGTCAGGCGCAGCGCCTGCAGCGCATACGCACGCCGCCGGCGCCCGGCATCCGAGGTACGCCGCGTACACTCCGGTACCCGGGCGCCGGTACGTTACAGGTGCGCCTCCGCGCAATGATGTGTTCTCACTCAGCGTAACGGAGACAGTGCAGATGGGGTTTGTTCGCGACTATGCCACGCAGGCACCGGAGCGCAGCGACATCGATGCGCATCGCGGTGTGCAGGTGCTGGAATTCGGTACCGATTGGTGCGGGCATTGCATTGCCGCACAACCGCTGCTGCAGAAACTGCTGGGTGGCTTTGATGCAATCGAGTACCGCAAGGTCGAAGATGGAAAAGGGCGCCCGCTGGGCCGCTCGTTCCGCGTCAAGCTCTGGCCCACCGTAATCCTGTTGCGCGATGGCGAAGAAGTCGCCCGCGCGGTCCGCCCGCAAACGCGCGAGGACCTGCAGCCGCTATTGTCGGCACTCGACATCGGCTAATTGCCGTAGGAGCGCACCTGGGCGCGAAGGGCATTATCGATACCGCCGTTGCGCCCTGGTGCGCTCCTACAGGCCGCGCGCGCAGTGGTGTGCGTGTGAATCGTCTGCAAAACTCCGCAAAAAAGACCCCAAATCCAGCGCCATATGCAGTCGCGTCTGCAGCGATCTGCACGCTGGTGTAACATGGCGCACTGATCAAGCCCTTGGGCATACGCCCATCTCGTTGGTCATCTGTCCCGCAGCGCCGCTGAGTTGACGCGGCCGTCCGGGAATGCCTCCGGCCACTCCAGTGCATGTGCCTGTGCCGTGTATGCGTGATGTGCCGTGTCCTGTGCAGCTGCCGGGACGTGCGGGTAGCGGTGGCCGCAAGCCAGTCTGGAGACCAAGCTCATGCACGACACACGCGCGATCCGTTCGCATTTCGGTTGGTTCAAACGCCGCCGCCAGCTGCACCTCGACGAGGTCACCGTGGTGGACCGCAGCATGCTGCGCAGGGCGGTCGGCGCCGCTGCGCTGGGCAATGCGATGGAGTGGTTCGACTTCGGCGTGTACGGCTACCTGGCGGTGACGCTGGGCCAGGTGTTCTTTCCGGCGAGCAATCCCACGGCGCAGCTGATCGCCACCTTTGCCACCTTCACCGTCGCGTTTCTGGTGCGGCCGATCGGCGGCATGGTGTTCGGCCCGCTGGGCGATCGCTACGGGCGGCAGAAGGTGCTGGCGGCCACGATGATCCTGATGGCGCTGGGTACCTTCAGCATCGGCCTGATTCCGTCCTACGACCGCATCGGCCTGTGGGCACCGGCACTGCTGTTGCTGGCGCGCTTGCTGCAGGGGTTTTCCACCGGCGGCGAATACGGTGGCGCGGCGACCTTCATTGCCGAATACGCTACCGACCGTAACCGCGGCCTGATGGGCAGCTGGCTGGAATTCGGCACCCTGGGCGGCTATATCGCCGGCGCCGCCACCGTGACCGCGTTGCACATGAGCGTGAGCCCGGCGCAGATGCTGGACTGGGGCTGGCGCGTGCCATTCCTGATCGCCGGGCCGCTGGGTTTGCTGGGCCTGTACATGCGCATGAAGCTGGAAGAAACCCCGGCCTTTCGCGCCTACACCGAGCAATCGGAACAGCGCGAGCGCGAAACCGCCGGCCAGGGCCTGATGACCTTGCTGCGCCTGCACTGGCCGCAGCTGCTCAAGTGCGTGGGGCTGGTGCTGGTGTTCAACGTCACCGACTACATGCTGCTGACCTACATGCCCAGCTACCTCAGCGTCACCATGGGCTATGCCGAGAGCAAGGGCCTGCTGCTGATCATCCTGGTGATGCTGGTGATGATGCCGCTCAATATCGTCGGCGGCCTGTTCAGCGACAAGCTGGGCCGGCGCCCGATGATCATCGGCGCCTGCATTGCGTTGTTTGCGCTGGCCATCCCGTGCCTGTTGCTGATCGGCAGCGGCCACGATGGATTGATCTTCGCCGGGCTGATGCTGCTGGGCCTGGCGCTGGTGTGCTTCACCAGTTCGATGCCGTCCACGCTGCCGGCGCTGTTCTACACCCCGGTGCGCTACAGCGCGTTGTCGATCGCCTTCAACGTGTCGGTGTCGTTGTTCGGCGGGACCACGCCGCTGGTGACCGCCTGGCTGGTGGAACGCACCGGCGACCCGCTGGTGCCGGCGTATTACCTGATGGGTGCAGCGGCGGTCGGCCTGGTGACCATGCTGTTCGTGCGCGAGACCGCCGGCCTGCCGCTGCGGGGTTCGCCGCCGGCGGTGGCCAGCGATGCCGAAGCGCGCGCATTGCTGCAGTCCGACATCCCGGTGACGGTGGATGCGCAGTTGCCGGTGCCCGCGGCACCGTCACTGGGCCAGCCGCGCACGGCCTAGCGGCGCGGCGCGCGACTAGCGCACCGGACTGCGGGGGTCGGGCACGTCCGGATAGGGCGTGCCTTCCCCGGTTTCGACGTAACGCTTGAGGCTGCTGCCCAGGAAGTACTGCCAGCCCTGCGAGCAGGCGTCGAAGCATGGCGACTCGCGGTACCCCGACTGCACGAACTCCACCCGCGTGCCCTGGCTGGTGGAGATCAGATCGAAGCGCATCACCGTGCCTTCCCAGGCCAGGGTGTCGAGCATGTTAGAGCGCTCGCAGTGCCAGCACACCAGCCGGTGGTCGGCGCCGTCATCGATGCGCAGCTCCACCTGCCAGCCGTGCCCGCTCCAGTCCAGGCACACGCGGCCGTCCACCAGCCGCACCTCACGGGTCCACCAGCGGGCCAGCTGGGTGGGCTCGGACAGCGCGGCGGACACCACTTCCGGCGCGGCGGCAATCACGATGCTGTGGCGGATCTCACGGTTCATCTGGTGGGCATTGCCTGCGTGGACGCCGATGATCGCGCATTTTGCCGGCACCTGCAGCGGCAACCGAGTCTGCGCACGCCGCTCGTAAGACGCTCACGCGAGGCTGGGTACCATCGGCCCAGGCCCCTTACGAGCGAGAGCAGGCATGACGACGCTTCCGATACCGGTGATGGACGCTGCCGCGCAGCGCGATCTGGCCACGGCCCACGCATTGCTGGAAAACCCCGGTGTTGCGGCGCAACTGGCCAATGCGCTGGGCGCGCCGATCGAGAGCCTGATCACCAGACGGCTGCCCAGGATGGTGACCCGCAGCATCGACGGGGTGACCCGCCGCGCGCTGCAGGTGGCGATGAAGTCGGCGCTGTTGAGCCTGCGCGGCAAGACCGAGCCCCTGCAGCCGGCGTCCACCACGCGCCACACCATGGCAGTGGCGGTGGCCGGCGGCGCTGGCGGGTTTTTCGGCCTGCCGGGGTTGATGGTGGAGCTGCCGCTGACCACCACCGTGATGCTGCGCTCCATTGCCGACATCGCGCGTGCCGAAGGCGAATCGCTGCAGGACCCGGAGACCGCGCTGGCCTGCCTGGAAGTGCTGGCGCACGGCGGCCGCAGCGTGGTGGATGACGGCGCCGAGTCGGGCTATTTCGCGGTGCGTGCAGCGATGGCCCAGCAGCTCAGCGCCGCCGCCCGCCACGTGGCCGCGCACGGTTTTGCCAGCAAGGGCGCACCGGCGTTGGTGTCGCTGGTCGCGCGCGTGGCTGCCAAGTTCTCGGTCAACGTGGGCGAAAAACTCGCCGTGCAGGCGGTGCCCCTGGTCGGCGCGGTCAGCGGTGCCACGCTCAACACGGTGTTCATGCGCCACTTCCAGGCGATGGCGCGCGGCCATTTCATCGTGCGCCGGCTGGAACGGCAGTTCGGCGAAGAGGCAGTGCGGCGCGCGTATGAGGCGTTACCTGCGGCGCGGTGAGGTGTGTGGCGGTGGGATCGACCAGCTGGACGTGCCTGGTCGATCCCGTGCCCATGGACACGATCTGTCGCAGGCGTGAGTCAGATTGGCTGCGGCGTGCAGAGTGCCCGTGCGGTGGCAGAGCCGACAAATTGGTTGTTCGCGTCACTCACCATGACCGTGGCGTTGATGAAGGTACTGGTGCGTGGGCAATAAAAAGAACAATCGGAGCTGTTGGTGCAGTTTCTGGGAAAGATGGCGCCTGCCGTGTTGCTGAAACTCCAGGCGTATTTGAACGGCTGAGGGGACCCCGGGCTGTCTACTCCCGCCCAACAATAATCACTGCCTGTGCAATCAAGCAGTACCGTTGACGCTTGCGCATGAGCGCTGGGCGCGGAGGCTAGGCTGGCAACAGCCAATAAAATACTTGCGGTGCAAAAAGTAACGGCCTTGTTCATGCAGATGTCCTCGTGAGTAGATCCCCCCCGCCGATAGTGGCGCGATGGGTATCCAAGAGATGGGATGGATGTCCACATTCCGTCTACGGGGCAGGGAAGAAAGCCTGATCGTCAACCTGGTCACTTGACCTCGCATCTCGTTGAATAATTCGGACTTCAAAGATCTAAGCACGATGAATAAACCATTCTCCCCCGCCTCCGCGCGCAACCGCGATCCGATTCTCCAGGTGCTGCAGCAGCACTTCGCCGACCGGCGGCATGTGCTGGAAATCGGTGCAGGCACCGGCCAGCACGCCGTGCACTTTGCCGCGGCGATGCCGTGGTTGCAGTGGCAGGCCAGCGACCACGCCGATCATTTGCCGGGCATGCAGCAATGGTTGGATGAAGCCGCGCTGCCCAACACGCCGCAGCCGATCGTCCTGCAGGCGGTGCTGACGCCGACGGCTGGTTTGGCGCCACTGCCGGCCTTGCCCGTGCTGCCCGATGGCCAGCGTGGTTTCGATGCGATCTACAGTGCCAACACCTTGCACATCATGGGCTGGCCGCAGGTGCAGGCCTTGTTTGCAGGCTTACCCGCAGTAATGGCGGCGCAGGCAGTGCTGGCGGTGTATGGGCCGTTCAATCGCAATGGGCAATTTACCAGCGACAGCAATCGCGCCTTCGACGCGATGCTGCGCGAACGCGACCCCGCCTCGGGCATTCGCGATGCCGACGCCGTGGATGCGTTGGCAACGGCGGCCGGCTTGCAGTTGATCGACGACGTAGCATTGCCGGCGAACAATCATTGCCGGGTGTGGCGACGCGGGTAGCCTCTGCCGCGTCGGGAGTAGCGATGCAAAGCCCGGTCGATCTCCGAGCAAAGGCCATGCATCGGCGCCACAAGCGCGTCATCGACACGCCAGAAAAGCCCCAGCCCCTCGCGGTGTCGTGCAGGCCTCAAGGTGCTCGGACACACGAGGCTGTCGACCACACGCTCCCTTCTCCCTCCGGGAGAAGGTGCCCGAAGGGCGGATGAGGGTTCGGGCGAAGCCTGCAGTGCGTGCCAACCAGGCTTCGCCTCAATTCCCGCTCCGCGCCCCGGCCCGCGCTGGCAGCGGAGGCACTCCAACGCACACGCGCCAATGCCGCGCAAGCGATTCTCCCCCCAAGTGACGGCCGTGACCGCCTCGCACTGCGCCGCTTCCTGCAGGCAATGTGCGGCGTACGCAGCAAAGGGCATCAGCGCTGGGCTGTGCGTTGAACCGACCCAGACCCGCAGCGACACAGCGATCGCGCGCGCCCAGCAGTGGCGCGCGTGAAGCCAGCGCACACCGGCCACGCGCGGGGTGACGCCTACCCCTGCCTGCCCGAAGGCACCGGGCGATCCGCACGCCACCGCTCCAGCCACCACAGCAGCGCGGCGGCCACTACAAACCCCAGCCACCACGGCCAGCGGGGGCCGGGCTGCGGTGCGGGCTGCGCCTGGCGGGTGGCATTGCTGGGGGTGACCAGCGCCAGGGTGGCGTCGCGTTGCGTGTTGGCAGACAGCGCGGGGGCGTCGGCGGGGGCACGGATGTAAAGGGCACCACCGCGGTGCGCGTCCTGCCAGCGATACCAGCCGGTGTGCTCGGGCCAGAGGCCGGCGCAGGCCGCCGGTCCGGTGGCCGGGTCCGGTGGCAACGGGGCAGTGGTGCCGTCGGGCGCCTGCAACTGCGCTGCGCTGCCCAGGTTGCACACGCCGATGCGCTGGTTGCGCCAGCCGGTGCGGGTGGCCAGGCGTGGTGCGGGGTGGGCGCGGGCCAGGGGCGAGAGCGTCTGGCTCCACAGCGCGGCGTGCAGTGCGGGGTGGCCCTGCAGCACCAGGCGGTAGCTGTCGGTGAGGGTGATCAGGCCAATCCGTCCGCGTCCATGCGCACGCCACCACGCCGATGGCGTGCCGTTGGCGGTGCGCAGCACGGCGATGGCATCGTCTGCATCGGGCACCAGGGTGCGACGTTCCAGCACGGGCAATGCCGGCGCTGCGCTACCGCCGGTCCCTGTAGCGGGTTGCTGCGCCATCGCCGAGGCAGGCTGCGGCGCACGGGCGGCCGCCATCTGCATCGGCGCGCCGGCGTCATCGCCACGCAGCGGCAGACCAAGCTCGGTAACGGCGCTGCGTTGTGCGGCATCCAGCGGGCCGGTCAGGCGCAGCAGCAGGCCAAGACCACGCTCGACGGCGGCGCGCAGGGTCATGCGTTGCGCGCGCGACAGCGCGGCCAGGGCACGTTCGTCGATGACCAGCAGGTCGGTGCGGTCCAGCGTGGAGGCGTCCAGCACCCGTGGGGCGTCGCCCAGCTGCGCGCCGCCGCCGGTGGCGATCTGGGTGTGAAGCTGCAGGCCGGCGTCGTGTGCCCAACGGCGCAGGTACTTGAGCTCCGGCTGCGGCGCGCCGGCAAGGATCCACAGGGCGGCGGCAGGCGTATCGACGGTCGACACCGGCACATCGGCCCGGTCGCGCGGGCGCCCGTCCGGGCCGAGCACGCGCACCACGAAGACGCTATCGCCGGCGGCGCGCACGCTGCCGGTGAGCCGGAAGCGTCCGGCGCTGTTGGGGGCGACCAGATCCACGCGGCGGCCGGCCGGGTCCAGCAGTTCGACGGTGGCTGCGGGCAGGCCGGTGATGCGGCCAGCGATGGCCACGTCGTCACCCGGCGCCGCCAGCGCCGGGGTGACCAGCTCGGTCAGGCCCGGGGTGGGGGGCGGCGGCCTGTAATGCAGCGGCCAGCCACGTGCCGCGTCGCGGTCGCGCGCGGGCAGGCCGGCGCCAACGATGCGCAGCCCGGTGGTGCCGGGATGGCGGCGCAGTGCGGTGGCCAGATCGGGCATGCGCTCGGCGTGGAGCAGGCCGGGCGATGCTTCGGGCAGCGCGATGAGACGGTCGCCGGGCGCCAGCGCGAGCGAGGCCATGCCGGCGCCGGCGGTGGCCACCACCAGGGTGCCGCTGGGGCCGGGGAGTGGCGGCGGGAGCAGCGTGCAGTACAGCAGCGCGGCGCACAGCGGTTGCAGGGCGAGCAGGGCGGCCTTGCGCCAGCCGGCGATGCGCGCAGCGCGCAGGCGCCACCACGCCAGCAGCGTGATCAGGGCCAGCAGGACGATGACGAACCAGGCCGGCATCAGCGACGCTCCTGTGCGTGCAAGGCATCCAGATACCGCTGGCCGCCGGCATCGGGCGCCGCGCGCGGCTGCACGGCGGCCGGTGGGCGCACCAGCACCGGCCAGAGCAGCGCGCGCAGGTGCTGCCGGCAACGGGCGCAGTCGGGTGTGGCACGCAGGGTCTCGACGGCGGCGGCCAGATCCAGCGGCGCATCGAGCTGGCGCTCGTGGGCAGCCAGCCAGCGCGCGAAGGCATCCAGCGCGGCGGCATCGTGCATGGGTGCGGCCTCGCCCAGGGCCTGCCACAGCGCCATCGGTTGCGGGTCGGGGCGGGTGCGCGCATCCAGCGCATCGGGGCCGGGGCCGATGCCATCGCGCTTGCCGCTCATGCGCCGGCTGGGGTCGATCGGCGGCAGCTGCGTGCCGACCCGCGCCAGGTAGATGCGCTCGGCCTGCTGCACCTGCTTGATGAAGCCCAGCGCCTTGTTGGCGAAGGGCAGGGCGCGCTCGGGGTGGCCCTGGCGCAGCTCGCCTTCGGACTGCCACATCTGGTCCAGCGCAGCGCGCAGCAGGGCGCGGGTCTGCGGGTCGAGCAGGGTGGCGGCCTCGGCGTGATCGTGGGTATGGCCGTACTCGGCCAGCACGTTTTCCGCTTGGCCGAAGCTGCTGCGTTCGGGCCGGCCGTTGCTGCCGCCGTGATCGTGGTCATGGTCGTCCAGCGCGGCGGCGCCGGGCTCGGCGGCGCTGGCCTTGTCGTGGTCGGCGTGGTCATGCCCGGCGTGCGCGTGGGTGTCTGCAGCAGCGGCGGGCGCGCTTGGCGCATCGGCGGTGGGCAGATCGTCGGCGGGGGCGTCGCTGGTGGGTGGCGCGTCGGCGGTCGGCGGACCTTGCGGCGCGCCTTCGCTCTCTTCGCCCAGGAACTGGCCGTAGCGCAGCCGCAGCAGGCGCTGGTCCACGCCGATGGCGTCGGAGCGCTTGAGGAACGTGGCCGCGTCCAGGCGCGGCTGTTCCTTCAGCAGCGCCTCGGCGTCGATGATGATCTGGCGCTGGCTGCGGAAGTACGCCGGCAGGGTCTGCTTGACGCTGGCCTCCAGGCTGGTGGCCATGGTCTGCTCCGGCGGCGGCCAGCGCAGGATCACGCTGGCGCTGCGACCTTCCTGCGGGCCGGGCTGGCGGGTGTCGTGGACGATGAGTTGCGCGATCAGGTCGTCGCCGGCCGCCATGCCCAGGGCCTGCGGTTGCAACGTGGTGGCGAAGCTGCGGCGGGTGGCCGGCCCGCTGCCGGTGAGCGCGCGGCGCTGGGTGGTGAAGGTGATGTTTTCGCCGCTGCCCTGGGCCAGGGTGAGCCGCAGCTCGGCGCTGGCGGCCACGGCGTAGTCGTCGCTGGCTTCGAAGCGCAGCGCCCAGGCCCCGTTGGCCGGCGTCCACAGCACCAGGCTCTGTTCGGGCGCGAGCACGCGCACCTGCGGCGGGCGGTCGGGCAGCACGTCCAGCCGATGCAGCTGGCGGTCGGCCGGGGCGTTGTCGATCAGGATGCGATACAGGCTGGGGCGTTCGGCGATCCAGTGGCCATGCCAGTGGCCGCTGCCGCCTTGCCGGGCAAGCGGGATCAGGCGGCCGTCGCTGAGCCGCAGCGCCACGCTGCGCGGCGCCGGGCTGACCTGCAATTGCCAGTCCAGCCGGGTGCCGGCGGGCACCCGCGCATCCAGCCCGGGCAGGCGCGTGGCAGGCAGGCCGGTGTAGGCGGGCGGGCTGCTACGTAGCTGCGCCTGCCGCAGCGTGGGCGCGCCGCTGCCGGCGCGCGCGGCAGCCATGCGGTCGGCTGGCGGCGTGCGTTGGGTGGCCGGTGGTGGCCACAGCAGCAACGCAGCGCAGGCGAGCACACCGACCGTGCTCCACGGCCACAAGCGCCGCCACGGCCAGGCCGGGCGCAGATCGCGCGGGCTGCTGCGCAGGCGCTGCTCCAGGCGTTGCCGTTGCAAGGCCTGCAGCGGACCGAGCTGGGTGAGCGGGGCGAACAGCAAATCGCTGCTGTCTTCCAGATCGGTCTCGCGGTCCAGCCGGCGGATCAGCCAGGCCTGGTCGAGCCGACGCGCCTCCAGCGCTGCCACGCCGAGCACTGCCAGCAGGCCCAGGAGCAGCAGCGGAATCACCGCTGCCGGCGCACCGGCCCGCCACGCCAGTGCCGCCGGCACCGCCGCCAGCGGCAGCCCGAACAGCAGCACACCTGCGGCCTGGCGCCGCCGTGCCGCCCGCCACGCCTGCTGCAGTGCCGGCGTGCTCATGCGGCGTTGGCCCGGCGCGGCGAGGTGGCGAGCCAGCGTTCGAGCGCGAACAGCAGCAGCACCAGGCCGATCAGCCACGGCGCCAGCGGCCAGGGTGCGGTGCTCAGGCGCGTAGCGGCACCGCGCTGCGGTTGCTGGGTCTGCGCCAGCGCGCGCTGTGGTGTGGGCGCCGGCTGCAGGGTGTCGTGCAGCCGGGTTGGGAAATCGGCCTCCAGCAGCGCGGGCAGTTGCTGCGGCTGCAGCGGCGCAGCCCACCGCAGCACGCGTCCGCGGCCGAGTGCTGCGGCATCGATCACTGGTTCGCCGGAGGCCGCTTGTTGCACCGGCTGCAGCGCGGCGGCGAGTGTGGGCGGGAGCGGTGTCTGCGCATCCACCAGCAGCTGGCCGCCGGCTGCGACCCAGGCCATCACTGACGCCTGCGGGGCGCTGTGCGGCAGCCAGGCCACCACCGTGCCGGGGGCCCAGCGCGCCGGCTGGGCAGCGGCCGGCGTGCCCACCGGCAGGCTGCCCGGCAGCGCCCAGGCGGCATGCACGGCGCGCAGATAGCGCAGGGCCGGTGCGGCACTATCGTCGGCAATCGCCTGCAGGCGCAGCGGCGCGGCAGCGGCCGGCGCCGTCATCGGCGATTGGCCGGGCACCACGTGCCAGTGCACCTGGCGCGACACCTGCAGGCGTTGCGCATCCAGCGGGCCCCATTGGGCCGGTACGATGACGCTGAGCGCGGCGCCCGGCGGCAGGCTGGCATCGAGTTCGCGCAAAAGGCTGGAGACTGGCTGTGCGGCATTGGCGGGGGTGGCGGATGTCGTCGGGGTATCGGCATTCGCATCTGCATTGACCGGCGGGAAACCCGGTGCCAGCCACACCCACTGCGCGTTCGTGGCGTGGCCGAGCTGGCGTGCGGCGGCCATATCGACCCCCGGGCTGAGCGCGACACGCGGGCGTGCATCGTCATGCTCGCGCATGGCCGGCTCGGCCAGCAGCAGCGCGACGGCGGCCAGCAGCAGCAAGCGCACCAGCAGCAACGGCAGCTCGTCCAGGCGCACGCGGTGACGCGGGCGCGGCAGTGCCCGCAACCAGCGCAGCGCGGCAAAGTCGGTGGGCCGGTGCTCGCTACGCCGCGCCAGATGGATCAGCAGCGGCATCAGCAGGGCCGCCAGTGCGGCCAGCCCGGCGGGGAAGAGCAGCAGCAGGTTCACTGCCATGCTCCGGCGTTGCCGCAACACCGCCGTGCAGCGGCTGCGCTGCACGAGCGTGGACGGTGCAGCGGCGCAGCGGGGGTGCCGGCCGCTGACCGGCTGGCCGCCAACCACGCGCGCCGCACGGCGCACTGCACCCGCACGCTCATCGCGTCATGCCCCGGGCAAACACCTGGCGCAGGGTGGCGTCGGGCGGTGCATCCAGATAGTGCACGGCGTGCGCGATGCCGGCGGCCTGCCAGCGTGCCTGACGCGCGCGCTGGGCGGCGGCAAAGCGCTGCAGGTAGTCCGCGCGCATCGCCGCGCCATCGCCGAGCAGTTCTTCGCCGGTTTCCGGGTCGCGGAAGCGGTGGCCGCCATCGAACGGGAAATCGCGCTCATCGCAGGTCAGCACCTGCAGCTGCACCACGTCGCGGCGGGCGGCGGCGAATTTTTCCAGTGCGCTGGCCAGTTCTTCATCGAAGCCGTCGCCGATGGACAGCAGCAGGTCGTGTGCGGCGATGCGTTCCCATAACGGACGCACCGCATCCAGCCCCGGCCAGCGGCCACCGGCGCGCAGGCCGTGCAAGGCCAGCCACAGCCGGTCGCGCTGGCGGCTGCCGACACCGGCCGGCACCGCCACCAGGCCGCCGCCATGCAAGGCATACAGCCCGACGCGATCGCCCTGCTGCAGCGCCACCTCTGCCGCACAGGCGGCCAGCGTGGCCATCGTGTGCAGGCGGGTGTGGTCCCGGCGCGCGCTGTCGGCCTGCCCGGCCGATGCGGTGGCATCGAGCAGCAGCCACACGGTGAGCGGGCTTTCGCGCTCGGCTTCGCGCACGAAAAAGCGGTCCGAGCGTGCGTACAGCTTCCAGTCGATCTGGCGCAGCGCATCGCCCGGCTCGTAAGCGCGGTATTGGGCGAATTCCAGACCGGCGCCGCGGCTGCGGCTGGCGTGCTGGCCGATGCCGTGGCCGCCCTGGGCCTGACGCGCCCGCAGCTGCAGGCCGCGCAGGCGGCTGCGCACATCGGCTGGAATCAGCGCCGGCAACGGGGCGTGCATGTCGCGCTCAGCCCGGGTACGGCACGGCGTGCAGCAGCGCGGCGACCACATCGTCGGCGCTGCGCTGTTCGGCCTCGGCGGCAAACGACAGCAGCAGGCGATGGCGCATCACCGGTGCTGCCAGCGCCAGCACATCCTCGCGGGTGGCAGCCAAGCGCCCGTGCAGCAAGGCACGGGCCTTGGACGCCAGCACCAGCGATTGCCCGGCGCGCGGGCCGGCGCCCCACTTGACCCACTGCCGCACCGCGTCGGCGGCCTGCGGGCCGGGCCGGCTGGCACGCACCAGGCGGTTGATCCAGGTCAGCAGCTCCGCGCCCACATGCACATCGCGCACCTGTCGCTGCAGCGCCTGCACACTGGCCGCGTCCATCACCTTGGGCACCTGCGCGCTGGCGCTGCCGGTGGTCTGGCTGAGGATGTCGCGCTCTTCCTGCTCGCTGGGGTAATCCACCCGCACATGCAGCAAAAACCGATCCAGCTGCGCTTCCGGCAACGGGTAGGTGCCAGCCTGTTCGATCGGGTTCTGCGTGGCCAGCACGAAGAACGGCGCCGGCAACGCATAGGTGGTGCCGGCATAACTGACGGTGCGCTCGCTCATCGCCTCCAGCAGCGCCGCCTGGGTCTTGGGCGGGGTGCGATTGAGCTCGTCGGCCAGCAGCAGGTTGGTGAAGATCGGGCCCTGCTGGAAACGGAAATGCCGATGCCCGGTGCCATGGTCTTCTTCCAGCAACTCGGTGCCCAGGATGTCGCTGGGCATCAGGTCGGGGGTGAATTGCACGCGGCGGAACTGCAGTTCCAATGCCTGGCCCAGCGAGCGCACCAGCAGCGTCTTGCCCAGGCCGGGCGCACCTTCCAGCAGGCAATGGCCGCCGGCCAGCAGGCCGATCAACAACTGCTCCACCACTGCGTCCTGCCCAACCACGGCCTGGGCCAGCGCGGCACGCAGTGCGCCAAGTTGCGAGAGCTGGGCGCTGAGGGTGTCTTCGTTGGGGGAAGTCATGGAAAACGTCTCGTTATGTGGCTGCTGGCGTAGGAGCGCGCTGGCGCGCGATGTGGCGTTACCGATAAAGCCTCATCGCGCGCCAGCGTGCTCCTACGGATCGATGTCAGTTGGTCAACGCATACATCACGATGTTGACGCCGAAGCGGGTGTTGTCTTCGGCCAGGAAGCGCTTGTTGCGCCAGTCGTAATCCCATTCGCAGCCGTAATCCTTGTTGCTGTACAGCACCCCCAGCCGGCCGTCGATGCTGATGCCCTTGAGGTAATCGTGCACCAGGTCATCGCCCCAGCCATTGAGCTCGAAGCCGGTGGCCGGCGGGCCATCGGGAAACTTGAAGAACGCGCTGTAGAGGCGATGCGACTTGGGCAACTTCTGCAATGCGGTCTTGCCGAACATGGAGGCCATCTGCGCTTCGAACGAGGTGGCGAACAGGCCATCGATATCGTGATTGCAGTCGTCCACGAACACGAAGCCGCCATTGCGTACGTAGTGCTCGAAATTGCGCCGCTCGGCCGGATTGAACTCCACCAGCTTGTGCCCGGACAGATAGCAGAACGGCGCCTGCAGCATGCGCGGGTCGGCCAGATCCAGCACATGCTCCTCCGGGTCCACGCGCAACTGGGTGTAATCGATCAACGAGGTGATCAGGTTGGACGGCATGCGCGCATCCACATCCCAATCGCCCGAGTCATACCGCAGCCGGGTGAACCAGAAATCGTAATGACCCGCCGCCCGTGCCTGCCGCGGTAGCGCCAACGCAGCGACGCTACCGAGCAGCAGACCGAGAAAGTGGCGGCGATCAGCCAAGCACGGCACCGGGGATCGGAGCGCTGGAACAACACGTGCCGGCAAGATGACGGGCGCAGGAGAGCTGCATGCGCTCTCCGAATCCCGAATCCCCATTCCCGAATCCCTGCCCCTCACTCACACCGCATCCGACAACGAGGTAAACGTAAAATCACGCAGCCGCATCGGCGGAATCATCATCACGAAGCTGGATTCGTCGCCAGCCACGCGCACCGGCTTGCCGAGTTCGTCGATGTTGTTGAGCATGATCACCGGCGATTCGTTGAAGCGGAAATTCTTCACCGGATACTTGATCTGTCCGTTCTCGATGTAGAACGTGCCATCGCGGGTGAGCCCGGTGAGCAGCACGGTCTGCGGGTCGACCATGCGGATGTACCAGGTGCGCGTGACCAGGATGCCTTTCTCGGTACCGCGCACCAGCTCGGCGATGTTCTTGTCGCCGCCGGCCATCAGCAGGTTGCCCGGCTCGCCGACCGCACGCTTGCCGTTCTTCTGCGCCCAGAAACGCGAATACTGCAGGTTGGCGATCTTGCCGTTTTCCACGATGGCCATCTTCTCGCGCGGCAGGCCTTCCTCGTCCCACGGCAGCACCGCCGCGCGCGCATCCCACGGGTCGGCGGTGATGTTCACGCGCGGGTCGTAGACCTGCTCGCCGAGCTTGTTGCCGCCGCCCTTCTTGGACAGGAAGCTGCGGCCTTCATCGGCGCGGCGTGCGTCGAAGAAATTCATCATGAAGGAGATCAGCCCGGCCGCCGCGGCCGGCTCCAGGATCACCGTGTACTTGCCCGGTTCCAGTGCCTTGGCCTCGGACGAGTCGCTGGCCTTGCGCATCGCAATGCGGATGTCCTGCTCGGCCTTGAAGTCGGCGGCATCCTTCAGGTTGCGGCCCACCCAGCCCGAACCGCGGCCATCTTCGGTGCGTACGGTGCAGGTGTAGTCGAAGCGCGCACCGCGCTGGTAGCCGAAGTTGCCCTTGCTGTTGGCGAACGCGGTAAAGCTCTGGCCGTCTTCCAGAAAGCCGGCGGCGATCAGGCCCTTGCCCTTGCACGGTGCGATCGAATCGGCCGCGACCTGCGCACGGAACGTCGGGTCCACCGCTGCCGTGGACTCGCTGAAGGTGGGGCTGGGTTTGTAGGTCTGCTTGTCGACCGCCGGCATGAACTCGGGGTTTTCCGGGGCCAGCCGCGCCAGGTCTTCGGCGCGACGCACCACCCGTTCCAGCGAGGCGTCATCGAATTCGTTGATGGTGGCAACGCCCACGCGCTTGCCGAACGCCACCTGCACCTGCAGGTCGGTGTTGTCGACGATGCCGCTGGTGGACACGTTGTTGAGCGCAAACCGGATGTTGCCGTCGATCGAGCCGGTGAGCGTGGCGGTGCACTCGTCGGCCTTGGACAGCTTGATGACCTTGTCCAGAATGGCCTTGGCCTGCGCTTCGGTAAGGATGCTCATGTGGGTTTCTCCTGTCAGCCGAGCGAGCGGGCGGTGTTGATGACGTTGATGCCGTCGAAACGGGCGGTGGACGACCCATGCGAGACCGCCGAGACCTGACTCGGCTGGCCCTTGCCGTCGAAGAACGAACCGCCCAGGCGGTAGTCGCGCTGATCGGCCACGGCGCTGCAGGCATTCCAGAATTCCGGCGTGCGGATCTGGTAGGCCACGTCTTCGAGCATGCGGGTGATCGCACCATTCTTGATTTCGTAGAACAGCTGCCCACCGAACTGCGCGTTATAGCGCTGCTGGTCGATCGAGAACGAGCCGTCACCGATGATGTAGATGCCGTTTTCCACGTCCTTGATCAACTCGCTCACGCTCAGCGGCGTCTTGCCGGCCGCCAGCGACACGTTGGCCATGCGCTGGAACTGCACGCTCGACCACGAGTCGGCATAGCAGCAGCCATCGGACGCGGTCTTGCCCAGGATATGCGCCTGGTCGCGGATGGCCTGGTAATCCACCAGCTTGCCGTCGCGGATCAGGTCCCACTGCTTGGTCTTGACGCCTTCATCGTCGTAGCCCACCGCGCCCAGGCTGCCGGGCTGGGTTTTGTCGGCCAGGATGTGCACCTTGTCGCTGCCGTACTGGAAGTTGGCCTTGAGCTTGTCCAGCGTGGCGAAACTGGTGCCGGCGTAGTTGGCCTCGTAGCCGAGCACGCGGTCCAGCTCCAGGGGGTGGCCCACCGACTCGTGGATGGTCAGCCAGGTATGCGACGGGTCCAGCACCAGGTCGTACTTGCCCGGCTTCACCGATGGTGCCTTGAGCTTCTCCTGCGCCTGTTTGGCGGCGGCGATGGCGTCTTCCTTCATGTCGTAAGACAGGCCGTAATTCACCACGCCGTTGGGCGAGACGAACTTGCCGGATGCGGCGCCATCCAGATATTCGTAACCCATGCCCATGGGAGCGGACAGACCATCGCGCGTGCGGAACTTGCCGCTGACCTTGTCGATGGCGGTCACGCTCATCGGGGCCCAGATGCGGTGCACGTCCTGGTCGATGTAGGAGCCGTCGGTGCTGGCGAAATATTTCTGCTCGTTAACCACGAACAGCATCGAGTTGACGAAGTTGGCGCCGGCCGCGGTGGCTGCGGCGTTGACGCCGAGCAGCAGGTCCACCTTGTCCTTGATCGGCACTTCCATCGCGTTCTTCTTGATCGGCGTCTTCCAGCTGACTTCGCCAACGCCCGGCGTCGGTGCCAGCTGCACCGGCGTGCCCTGCACCTTGGCGTTGGCCTTGGCAATCGCCGCTGCCTGCGCGGCGGCCTTGGCCACGCCTTGTTCGGTGAGCTCGTTGGTGGCGGCAAAGCCCCATGCACCGCCCACGATCACGCGGACGCCGGCCCCGATGGACTCGGTGTTGACCACGTTCTGCACCTTGTCTTCGCGGGTAATCACGAACTGGCGCAGATAGCGGCCAATGCGCACGTCGCAATAGCTCGCCCCTGCCTGACGCGCAGCGTTCAAGCCGGCGTCGGCCAGGCGCTTCTTGCGGCCCACATCGAAGGGTGTCAACAACTGCTCGGCGGCGATCGCCTTGCCGAAATAGGCCGGCACGATCAGCCCGCCCATGGTCAGCCCGGTGAGGGCCAGGAAATCACGTCGCTGCACGGGCAACTCCCCAATAGTCCCGCGCGGCGCGCAGGTGGTGTGGTGATGCGTGGAGCGCTCCACGCGGCATCGCCGATTCTTGCCGGGCGATGATTGCTGCGTCAAATGACTTTCGGCAGGGGTCCGTGATCAGGTGGAATACCGGCATGCATCGCGTGGTGCAGCTTGGCTGCCTGCGAACGTGGCGAGCGCCGCTGGAGGAACGTAGACCGCGCGATCGTTTTGCCACCCAGGGCAGTCGATTCGTCGCAGGCCGGATCAACCGCCACGTTGCTGCAAGGACCGTCCACGATGGTCGGTGCGCAGAGCGTCAAAAAGAAACCAGCAACATGGCATGTTCGTTTTAGACAAAACCACCAGCCAACTGTCCGGCGTGGTGTGGGCAGGCAAGGATCAGTGGAGATGGTCGGTGCGCACGGGTTTCAACAAGCAGCTGGCAAGATGGCGACGCGGCATCTTCGCTATTCAACACACCACCGGCCAACTGTGGCGTGGTGTCTTCGCCTCGACAAGACTTCAATAGAACAAATTGATCGCGATACACACGCACGATGCGGTCGTCGCTACCTGATTGCTCGACCCAGGTAGACCAGGCGCAAATCGGATTATCTGCGCCTTTGCTGCAGGGCCCTTGCCCGCCCACCATCGCGGGACACGCTGCAAGTACATCCATGTAGCTCCGTGGCGGGATCCATGCCGCCAAGGGTCCCGCGACGGTGGGTGGGCAAGGACCAGTCGAGATGGTCGGTGTGTAGAGCTTTCAACAGAGCAATCAGCAAACCGTGCGACGCGGTGTCTTTGCTTTTCAACAAAACCACCAACCAACTGTCTGGCGTGGTGTCCTCACCGCTTGCGGGACCGTGTGGCGGCATGGATGCCGCCACCGAGCCTACAGGGACGTACTTGCGGCGTGTCCCGCGAGCGGTG
>NZ_JBEGFC010000011.1:0-202433 GCF_040202405.1 Xanthomonas sp. WHRI 6106
GTAAGCTCCGTGGCGGCATCCATGCCGCCAAGGGTCCCGCGACGGTGGGCGGGCAAGGACCAGTGGAGATGGTCGGTCTGCATGGATTTCAACAGCGACTAGCAAACTGCGACGCGGTGTCTTTGCTTTTCAACAAAACCGCCAGGCTTTTCAACAAAACCGCCAGCCACTTTCTAGCGTGGTGTCCTCACCGATTGCGGGACCGTGTGGCGGCATGGATGCCGCTATCGAGCCTATATGGACGTACTGGCGGCGTATCCCGCGAGCGGTGAGGGCACCGCGCCTTCGACCAGACGTGAAGACCGCCAAGCGATCGCGATAGGCACGATGCAGGCCGTCGCTACCTGATTGCTTGATCCGGGCAGCAAAGGCGCAGGGCCAGTCACAGTGGTCGGTGCGCAGAGCTTTCAAGCAGTCACGATGGTGGCGCGCAACCTGCATGCGACTGCAAGCTGCGTGTGGTTGGTCGCTCCTTGTCCATTGGCCCCCAAGGCGCGCAATGACACACGGCGAGCACTCAGCGGCCGATCACCAGCTCCACTGGCGTGCCTGCCGGCAGTTCCACCGTCACCGGCATGCTCTCGACGTCATCTGCCTGGCGCATGGCGTTGCCGCTGCGCGATAGCCGGGCCAGCACCTGCACCTTGTCCAGCGACGACAGCGGACGCGTCGGCATCGGGCTGTCGCCGTCGTCGAGGGTGAGGGTCACCGGCAGTTCGCTCAGTGCGTGTTTTTCCACTGCTACCGGCATCGGTGTGTCGGCCGCACGCGCGATCACGAACACACTGGTGTCGTTGGGCAGGCCGGCCCGTTTTGCGAACTCCGCATCCAGCGTTACACGCACCTGGATGCGTTTGCCAGCGGCTGCATCGGCGGCGGACGCCGCCGGTGTCTGGATCGGCTCCAGCTTGGCTTCCTGCCGCGCGGCGTTGATCTGTTCGAGCAGGCCGGGGCGGGTGCTGGCGTCGACCACCCGCAGCAGCGGTTCCCAGGTGGCGCTGGCTTGGGCGGGTTGGCCTGCCTGACGTTGCACCACGCCCAGGAACCAGCGTGCGCGTTGATGGTCAGGCGCTACCACCAACGCGTGTTCGAGCAGGCGCATTGCCTGCGGGTCCGGGCGGCCGCTGTCGTCGGCCAGCATGCGCGATTGCGCGGCGGCCACCAGCACATCCGGCTCGTCCGGGCGCAGGGCGACCGCGCGCGCGAAGGCATCGCGGGCCTCGGCAAACTTCTGCTGGCTGGACAGCGAGCGCCCCAGCAGCACCCAGCCTTCGGCCTGATCGGGATTGCGCGCCAGCGCCGTGCGCAACTGCGCAATGGCTTCGTCCAGGGTGTGCGGCGCGGCCGGCCGGTTGGCGGCCTGCTCAATCGCCGAGGGCGTGCCGACCAGCCAGTACAACGCCGCACTGGCGGCCAGCAACAGCACCGCGATGCCGGCCGCCAGGCCGCGCGTTTCACGCCAGAGCGGCCGCAGCGCCACGCCGAACGCGAGCAACGCGATCACGATCACCGCAATGACGAAGCCGGCCATCACCACTCCTGCTCGTCGGCGGGTAACGCGGGTGCGGCCGCACTGCGCCGACGCACCACCATCATCACCGCTACCCCGCCCAACAGCAGCACCAGCAACGGGCCGAACCACAGCAGCCAGGTGCGCGATTCCACCTGCGGACGGTACAACACGAACTCGCCATACCGGGCGACCAGAAACTGGCGGATCTGCGCATCGCTGCGGCCGTCGTGCATCAGCGCCAGCACCTCGCGACGCAGGTCCTGCGCAATCTGCGCGTTGGAATCGGCCAGCGACTGGTTCTGGCACTGCACACAGCGTAGCTCGGCGGTCAGCGCGTGGAAACGCGCTTCTTCCGCCGCCGAACGGTACTGCAGCGGCGATGGGTCGCCGACCGGCTGGGCCAGGGCCAGCCAGGGCAGCAACAGCAGCAACGTCAGCAGCCAGGCGCGCGTCATTGGTTGGCGTGCAGGTCCGGTGCGGCAGTGGGCGAGCGTTCGATCTTGCTCAGCGCCGGAATCAGCTGGGTATCGATGATGGACTGGGTCAGCATGCCGCTATATTTCCAGCGCACCACGCCGCGCCCGTCGACCAGAAACGTCTCCGGCGCAGCAGCGATGCCGAAGTCGATGGCGGTGCGGCCATCTTGATCGGCGACCACCAGCAGATACGGGTTGCCCAGTTGCTCCAGCCAGCGCAACGCATCGGCGCGCTCGTCCTTCCAGTTGTAGCCGATCACGCGCACGCGCTTGGTTAGCGCAAAGCGGCTCAGCACCGGATGTTCCTCACGGCAGGCCGGGCACCAGCTGCCCCACACGTTGATGATGTACGGCGCACCGCGCAGCTCGCGCGCATGCACCACGATGCTGGGGTCGTGCAGCAGCGGCAGCGCGAACTCCGGTGCCGGTTTGCCGATCAGCGCGGAGGGCAGGGCATCGCGATCGTCGTGACCTGAGCGCACCACCGCATAGACCAGCAGTGCTGCAAGTGCGAGCAGCAGCACGATGGCGCCCACGAGGACGGCCGTGGGCAGGCGGGGCGAACGTGACTCAACCATCTTGGATCTCCGGAAAACGACGAAAACGCCGGTCGGCGGCCGTGACCAGGCCGCCGAGCGCCATCAGCAGCGCCCCCAGCCAGATCCAGCGCACGAACGGTTTGAGGTGGACGCGCACCGCCCAGGCCTGATTGCCCAGCGGTTCGCCAAGGGCGACATACAGGTCGCCGAACGGGCCGGGGCGGATCGCCGCCTCGGTGAGGGTTTGTCCGCCGCTGGCGTAGCGACGCTTTTCTGCATGCAGCATGCCGACCAGTGCGTCGTCCTTGAGCACCTGCAGGTTGGCGCGGTCGGACACGTAATTGGGTCCCCGCCGTTCTTCCAGGCTGTCGAAGTGCAGCGCATAGCGGCCGAGCTGCACCTGCTGGCCGGGCGCCAGCGCCACTTCGCGCTGCAGGCTCAGCGATTCAACCAGCAAGGCACCGGCCAGGAACACCGCCACGCCCAGATGCGCCAGCACCATGCCCAGCATTTCGGCGGTGTAGCGACGGCCCTTGGCCGCCCGCCGCGTCCACAGGAAGCGTGCGGTGCCCAGCATCACCCAGGCCGCACCGGCCACACCAATCGCGGCCTTGAACTGGCCTTGCGGCGCCATGAACCAGGCCAGCGCTCCGGCCGCCAGCGCCAGGGCCGCCCACGGCGCCAGCAGCGCCAGCGGCCGCGAGGCCTGTTCGCGCTGCCAGCGGGTGAGCGGGCCAAACGGCAACAGCGCCACCAGTGGCGCCATCAACACCACGAACAGCGTGCCGAAGTAGGGCGGGCCGACCGACAGCTTGCCCAGGCCCAGCGCATCGGCCAGCAACGGATACAGCGTGCCCAGCAACACCATCGCGCAGGCGCAGGCGAGCAGCAGGTTGTTCAACAGCAACAAGGTTTCGCGCGAGCTGCCGGCAAATGCGCGGCGCGGGTCAGCGTGGGCCGACATCCGTGGCGCGCGCAACGCGTAGAGCAGCAGCGAGCCACCGACCACCGCCAGCAGGAACACCAGGATGAACAGTCCGCGTGACGGGTCGGCGGCAAACGAATGCACACTGGTCAACACGCCCGAGCGCACCAGGAAGGTGCCCAGCAGCGACAGCGCAAAGGCGGCAATGGCCAGCAGCAGGGTCCAGCTGGCAAAGCTGCCGCGTTTTTCGGTGACCGCCTGCGAATGCAGCAGGGCGGTGCCGACCAGCCACGGCATGAAACTGGCGTTTTCCACCGGGTCCCAGAACCACCAGCCGCCCCAGCCCAGTTCGTAATACGCCCACCAGCTGCCCAGCGCGATGCCCACGGTGAGCATCGACCACGCCACATTGGTCCACGGCCGCGTCCAGCGTAGCCAGCGTGCGTCCATGCGGCCTTCCAGCAATGCAGCAATGGCGAAGGCGAACGGCACCGCGAAGCCGACATAGCCGCAATACAGCATCGGCGGATGGATGATCAGGCCCGGATCCTGCAGCAGTGGATTGAGGTCGGCGCCTTCCAGCGGTACCGGCACCAGGCGCGCAAACGGGTTGGAGGTGAACAACAGGAAGGCCAGAAAGCCGACGCTGATCAGCGCCATCACCCCCAGCACGCGCGCCACGACCTGTGCCGGCAATTGCCGCGACCACAGCGCCACCGCGCCGGTCCACAGCGCCAGTACCAGGGTCCACAGCAGCAGCGAGCCTTCGTGCGCGCCCCAGACCGCCGAGTAGCGGTACATGACCGGCAGCAGGCTGTTGGAATTTTCGGCGACATAGCGCACCGAAAAGTCCTGTACCAGAAACGCGTGCGTCAGCACCGCAAAGGCGGTGGCGATCAGGCCCAGCTGCACCAGCGCCGCCGGCCGCGCCACTGCCATCCAGCTGCTGCGGCCACGCTGGGCGCCGGCCAACGGCACGGCGGCCTGCACCAGCGCCACCAGCAGGGCCAGCACCAGCAGAAAGGTGCCGAGCTCAGGAAGCATGGGAGACCCAGAACCGGGCGGCGTGGAACGCGCCAGCGGAAGCGGCAGGCAGACGGGCCACGTCGGAAGACCCGCACAGACCGCGGCACAGGGTGGCGCGCCAAGCCCGGTGACGTGCAACGCCGCCTCTTGCGATCGCGCCGTCTTCCGTGGCCGGCGCGTGCGTCGGCCGGCGGAAGGGGCGAGAAGCGTCCAACGTGCCGCCGGGAACACCGGAAGACACACCCGCCGCGCAGCTTCCGACGACTGCATCGAGTCTCTTCCGCACTTCCGATCGCCGGTCGCAGGCCCCGGCAGCGCCGTCCATCAGTCCATCCCTCACTGCATCACCTTGCCGGGGGCCACCTGATGCTTGCGGTGCGCACTGCCCATCTTGTCGGCCACTTCCTTGGGCATATAGGTTTCATCGTGCTTGGCCAGCACATCTTCGGCCACGAACACGCCCTGCTGCATGCGGCCGGTGGCCACCACCGCCTGACCTTCGCGGAACAGGTCGGGCAGGATGCGGTCGTAGCGTACCGGCAGCTGCGCGTCGCCATCGGTGACGTGGAACTGTGCTTCCAGCGAACCGGCGGCCCTTTTGAACGAGCCTTTCTCGACCATGCCGCCAAGCCGAAAACGGGAATGCGCGCCGGCATCGCCACGCAGCACTTCCGAAGGCGTGTAGAGGTAGGCCACGTTGCGCTGCAGGGCCATGGCCACCAGCGTGGTCGCCAGCCCCCCGGCCAGCACCAGCGCGATCACCAGCCATAGACGGCGGCGACGTTGCGGGGTCATCGGCTCAGCTCTGCATCGCTGGGCAGCACGCGCTTGCGCTCACGCAGGCGGCGCGCCTGCGCAACCCTCAACGCACGGCGCACCTGCCAGCGGCCGGCGATCAGGTCCCACAGCAGCACCAGCACGAACACCGCATAGGCAGCGATGACATAGGGCAGGTAGCTCATGCCGTGCCCTCCGCATCGCGCACGATCCAGGCCTTGCCGGCCTCGCGGCGCAGGTTGTCGGCGCGCGCGCGGGTGAGCAGGGACCCGGCGAACCAGAACTTGGTGCCGATCACCATCAGCCACAACGGCAGCAACATGCTGGCATCGATGGTCGATGGCCCGAACAGGCGAATGCTCTGGCCCTGGTGCAGCGAATTCCACCACACCACCGAATAACGGATCACCGGCAGCAGCACCACGCCGACGATCGCCAGCAACCCTGCCGCGCGTGCGGCTTGGCGACGATCATCGATCGCGTGGTACAGCCCGATCACCCCCAGATACAGGAACAACAGGATCAGTTCGGTGGTCAGGCGCGGGTCCCAGTCCCACCAGGCGCCCCACATCGGCTTGCCCCAGATGCTGCCGGTCAACAGCGTGATCACAGTGAATGCCGCACCGATGGGCGCGCATGCCATCGCCAGGATCTCGCACACCTTGATGCGCCAGATCAGCGCGATCGCCGCGTACACCGCCATCACCCCAAACACGAACAGACTCATCCACGCGCTTGGCACATGGATATACAGGATGCGGAAACTGTCGCCCTGCTGGTAGTCGGCCGGCACCGCAAACAAGGCCTGCCAGATGCCGGCGCCCAGCAGCAACGCGGCCAGCGCATGGCACCACGGCGCCCAGCGCGCAGTGAATCGGTCGAAGATCGGGGGCGAGGCGAGTTGGTGGAACCAGCGGGCGACGACGTTCATGCGGTGGCGATGGCTCTTGGCATGGCGATGGCTTCTTGCATGGAGACAGCTCTCGGTACGACACCGCCGTACGACCTACGGTGTCCCGTCAACGGCGCATCTGTAACGTCGATCAGCTCAGCGAAATCCGGATCGCCGCCGCCGCTGCCAGCGGTGCCAGCACGATGCCGATCACCAAGCCCGCACCCAGCAGCAGCAACGCACCCACCGCATCCTGCCCTTGGCCGCTCGCCGCCACGCTGCCGGCCCCGAACACCAGCACCGGCACATACAACGGCAGCGCCAGCAATGCCACGAGAATACCAGAGCGTTTCATGGTGACAGTCAGTGCAGCGACCACCGCGCCGAGCAGGCTCAAAAGCGGTGTGCCCAGCGCCAACGATGCCAGCAGCACCGGCAATTGGTCATGCGGCAGGTGCAGCAATTCGCCGAGCAGCGGCGTCACAGCAATCAGCGGTAATGCACTGGTTGCCCAATGCAGCAGCACGCGCACCGCAATCAACCACGCCAGCGGCACCGGTGCCAGCAGCCACTGCTCCATCGAGCCGTCGTCGACATCGCTGCGGAACAGCGCGTCCAGCGACAACAGGCCGGCGAGCAGCACCGACAGCCATAGCACCGCCGGTGCCGCCTGCGCCAGCAGGTCCGGGCGTCCGCCCAGGCCCAGCGCGAACAGCACCACGATCAGCAGCGCGAACAGCGCCGGCTGCAAGGCGTCGCTGCGACGGCGCCACAGCAGCTGCAGATCGCGACGCAACAGCGCGCGGCCGGCCTGCAGCAACGAGGGTTGTGGCGAAGGCGTGCTCATGCTGCCGCCTCCAGGGTGAGCATGCGGGTGCGCACCGGCGGCGCCGCATAGGCGCCATGGGTGGTGACCAGCGCCGCGCCGCCGCCGCGCAGGTGCGCGGAGATCATCCGGTTGACCAGGGTGATGCCGTCCAGATCCAGATTCGCGTACGGCTCGTCCAGCAGCCACAGCGGCGCCGGCGACAGCCACAGCCGCGCCAGCGCCAGGCGCTTGCGTTGCCCGGCCGACAACTGCCGCACCAGGGCATCTTCGTATCCGGCCAGCCCCACGATGGCCAGCGCGCTGCCCGGCATCTGCTTGGCACGGCGGCCGTGCAGGCCGCACAGGAAGTGCAGGTTCTCCAGGGTGCTGAGGTCGGCTTTCAGGCCGGGCAGGTGACCCAGGTAGGCCATGAAGCGGCTGCGGTCGCCGCGCCGCGCAGTCTTGCCGTCGATCTGGATCTGCCCGCGCTCCACATGCAGCAGCCCGGCCAGCACGCGCAACAGCGTGGTCTTGCCGGCGCCGTTGTCGCCTTGCACCAAAAGGGCTTCGCCGGCATCGACATGGAAATCCAGCGGGCCGAACACCGGCTCCTCGTTGCGGCTGAAGGCCAGGGCGTGCGCCGCCAGCAGCGGTGGTGCGGTGTGCAGCGGTTCGATCATCGGTGCAGCGGGCTCCCGTCGCAGGACGGCATGGGGAAGGACCGGGGCGAGGGCGCACCAGACCGGGCGCGCATTGTAGCGACGATGGTGGCATGCCGGGGACGTATGAGGCAGCGCCGGAGGCGCCGCAATGGGTCGGGGAACGCTGTTTTGCAGCGTCCGGGCGCATCCGCCTGGCGGCTTTGCGTACACTCGCGGTCCCCCGTTTCTTGTCTAGACAGGCACCATGCTCCTCACGACCAAGCTGCCCAAGGTGGGCACCACCATCTTCACCGTCATGTCGCAGCTGGCGGCCGAGCACGGCGCGGTCAACCTGGGTCAGGGCTTCCCGGATTTCGCGGTGCCGCAGCGCCTGGTCGATGAGCTGGACCGTGCCATGCGCGCCGGCCACAACCAGTACCCGCCGATGACCGGCGTGGCGGCGCTGCGTCAGGCCATCGCTGGCAAGGCGCAGCGCTGCTACGGCGCGCAGGTCGATGCCGACACCGAGATTACCGTCACCAGCGGCGCCACCGAGGCCATCTTCAACGCCATCCACGCGGTGGTGCGCGCCGGTGAAGAGGTCGTCGTGCTGGACCCGGCCTACGACTGCTACGAGCCGGCGATCGATCTGGCCGGCGCGCGTGCGGTGCACGTGGCATTGCACCCGCAGACCTTCGCGGTCGACTGGGACGCCTTGCGCGCCGCGATCACGCCGAAGACGCGCCTGTTGATGATCAATTCGCCGCACAACCCCTCCGGCGCCATGCTTTCGGCCGACGACATGCGGGCGCTGACCGAGCTGCTACGCGACACCGACATCTTCCTGCTCTCGGACGAGGTCTACGAGCACATCGTGTTCGACGGCCACCGCCACGAATCGGTGCTGCGCTGGCCGGAATTGCGCGAGCGCGCGTTCGTGATTTCCAGTTTCGGCAAGACCTACCACTGCACCGGCTGGAAGATCGGCTACGCCATCGCACCGCCGGCGCTGAAGGCCGAATTCCGCAAAGTGCACCAGTACAACACCTTCACCAGTTTCGGCCCGGCCCAGCACGCCTTTGCCGCGATGATCCGCGACGAACCTGAGCACGACGAACAACTGGGCGCCTTCTATCAGGCCAAGCGCGACCGTTTCCGCGAACAGCTGCTGACCACGCGCCTGAAGCCGTTGTCGGTGCCCGGCGGCTACTTCCAACTGGTGGACTATTCGGCCATCAGCGATCTGCCCGATATCGAGTTCGTAAAATGGCTGACGGTGGAGAAGGGCGTGGCCGCGATCCCGCTGTCGCCGTTTTACGAAAACGCACCGGCGGGTCAGCGTTTGGCAAGGCTGTGCTTCGCCAAGAACGATGCAACGTTGGATGCGGCGATCGAGCGTTTGCAGAAGCTCTGACGAGCTGGGATTCGGGAGTCGGGATTGGGGATTGGCAACGGCGGCGCGCCGCTTGTCGCTTCGAATCTATACGACACCGATAGCACCAACCCGCCCGACACCCGCTATTTCGAATCCCCAATCCCGAATCCCAAATCCCCGTCTCTCTATGAACGATCTGCGCATCTCCCTGATCCAAGGCGACACCCGCTGGCATGACCCGGCTGGCAATCGCGACTATTACGGCGCGTTGCTGGAGCCGCTGACCGGGCAGACCGATCTGGTGATCCTGCCGGAGACCTTTACCAGCGGATTTTCCAACGACGCCATCGACAAGGCCGAAGGCATGGACGGGCCGACCGTGGCCTGGGTGCGCGCACAGGCGGCACGGTTGGATGCGGCGGTCACCGGTAGCGTGCAATTGCGCACCGCTGCGGGGGTGTTAAATCGGCTGCTGTGGGCCACGCCCGATGGCGCGCTGCAGTACTACGACAAGCGTCACCTGTTCCGCTTCGGCAACGAGCACTTGCGTTATGCGGCCGGGCGCGATCGCCTCTGCGTCGAGTGGAAGGGCTGGCGGATCAATCCGCAGGTCTGCTACGACCTGCGCTTTCCGGTGTTCTGCCGCAACCGCTTCGATGTGGAGCGCCCGGGACAGCTGGATTTCGATCTGCAACTGTTCGTCGCCAACTGGCCGTCCGCCCGCTCCTACGCGTGGAAGACCTTGCTGCGCGCCCGTGCGATCGAAAACCTGTGCTTCGTTGCCGCGGTCAACCGCATCGGCGTGGACGGCAATCAGTTGCACTACGCCGGCGACAGCGCGGTGATCGATTTCCTTGGCCAGCCGCAGGTCGAAATCCGCGAGCGCGAACAGGTCGTCACCACCACCATCAGTGCAGCTGCACTGGCCGAGCACCGCGCGCGCTTCCCGGCGATGCTGGATGCCGATCGATTCGAGATTCGGGATGTGTAAGTCGGGATTGGTGCAAGCCAATCCAGCCCAGGCGCGAGCCCGCCCGCTGTCACCAACCTCGAATCCCCAATCCCGAATCCCAGCTACTCAGCCAATTTGATCTCATAGATCGTCGGCCACCGCTTGCCGGTGACGAACACGCGGTCGTGTTCTGCGTCATAGGCGATGCCGTTGAGCACGTCGTTGCTGGGGTCGGTCAACGTGTCGGCATCGGGGACCAACGCTTTCAGGTCGATCCAGCCGATGACCTTGCCGCTGACCGGGTCGATCCGTGCGATGCGGGTGGTCAGCCAGACATTGGCCCACAGCTCGCCCTTCACCCATTCCAGCTCGTTGAGATTGTCCAGCGGGCGGCCGCGCGCGGTGACCTGGATGCTGCCGATCTGCTTCAGGGTCTGCGGGTCCAGCCGGCGGATGCTGGCGGTGCCATCGCTCATGTACAGCTGGCGCGCGTCACTGGTCAGCGCCCAGCCTTCGCCCTGGTAGGAAAACTGCGAACGCGGCGCCAACGTGGCCAGGTCGTAGACGAAGCCTCGCTGATTGCGCCAGGTCAGCTGAATCACCCTGTCGTGCCAGGCCACGATGCCTTCGCCGTAGTAGGGCGCCGGCGTATCCACCTGCTGCAGCACCCGGCCGCTTTTCAGCTCGACCTTGCGCACGCTGGAATGGCCCAGCTCGCCGGTGCTCTCGTACAGGTGGCCATCCAGATAGAACAGGCCCTCGGTATAGGCGGCGGTGTCGTGCGGATAGCGGTTGACGACCGTGTAACCAGTGGTCGGAATCGCCTCGCCGCAATGCGCGAGCGAGGGCAGCAACAAGGCGACGAAGAGCAGCGAGTGGGCAGTGCGTGACATGCGCCGATCATCCCATGCCGCGCCCGTGCCCGCAGCACTCACGCAGGGACGGGATGCAGGTAATGATTGGCTGAACGCGAGTTGGAACGTTGCCGCCACCTTGTCGCGGCTGCCACATCGGCGCTGCTAGTCTCGCGCCACGTCCATCACCGGCAACGCACACATGATCAAGTCACTGTCTCTTTTTGCCCTGCTTGGCGCGGCAACGCTGGCCCCGCAGGCGCAGGCCGCCGGCAATATCGATTGCCAGCTGAAGTTCAATCTGTCCGGCTGGTCGGTGTTCTACAAGACCGCCAGCGGCACCGGCACCATCACCTGCGACAACGGCGCGGTCATCCCGGTCAAGATTTCCAGCAAGGGCGGCGGCCTGACGGTCGGCAAGTCCAAGATCACCGGCGGCCGTGGGTCGTTCTCCGGTGCCTATAGCCTCAACGACCTGTTCGGCACCTATGCCGCTGCCGAAGCGCATGCGGGCATCGTGAAGTCGAGCACCGCACAGGTGGTCACCAAGGGCGATATTTCGCTGGCGCTGGCAGGTACCGGCGAGGGTGTGGATCTGGGTGTCAATGTAGGCAACTTCGTGATCGAGCGCCGCAAGTAAGCGGCAGCATCGCGTCGCGCGCATCGACCGATGCGCGCGGCTCCTGCCTCGCGGCAAGCTTGCGCCAGACAGCGGCTGCTGGCGCGCCTGCCTGAGTGGACCCGGCGGAATCCTCTGCTCCAGTCGAAGGTCCATCGTGTCGGCTACAACAAGAAAACGGCCCCGCGAGGGGCCGTTTTTCGTTGCGCGGATCAACTGATGCTCAGCGACCGCGATTGCCGCCGCCTGGCGGACGACGGTTGCCGCCACCCGGCGGCCGCCCGCCCGGGCCACCACGCGGTGCGCCACCGGGACCACCCGGTCCACGCGCGCCGCCGCCCGGACCACCGGGGCCGCGATTGCCGGCTGCAGGTCCGCGATGACCGCCCGGGCCCGCCGGACGGCCGCCGCTCGGGCGTCCGGCAGGACGCGCAGCGCCATACGGGCTGAACCCCGGGTTGGCATGATCGGACGGAAAGATCGGCGCGTTGCCCGGGTGACCATAGGGATGCTTGCGCTGTCCCTGGCCTTGCCCCTGCGATTGACCCTGACCACCTGCGCCGCCGCGGCCCTGGCCGCCGGCACCCGGACGCGCGCCGCCAGGACCCTTCTTGGCATACGGACGTGCCTGGCCGGTGCTGTTGCCCCCCGGGCCGGCGTTGCGGTGGCCGCTCGGGCCTGTGCTCACGCCATCGGGCACGTACCAGCTGCGGAATGCCGCCGGGTTGCCATCGGGCAGCGAGCGATCGCCCTTGGCCGGGCCGCGCTGCTTGAACGGGCGTTGCTGCGACTGCTTGGCCGCCGCTTCGCCGCTGACGGTCAGGCCGCCCTTGAACCCGCCAGGCTTGCCACGGCCGCCGCGGCCGCGATCTTCGCGCAGGTTGTCGAAGCGACGCAGCTCACGGCCTTCGTCGGCGCCGGACGTCTGGCCGTTGACGTAGGCATTGCTGCGGCCATCGCGCGAGACGTGCACGGTGGACTTGGCGGCGCGGCGCTGGCCGATCACCGGCTGCAGGGTCAGCGCCGACGGCGCGCCTTCTTCCAGCTTGAGTTCGGCGCGCAGGCTTTCCACCTTCTCCTGCGCCACTTCCACCGACTGACCGCGCAGCAGTTCGCGCGGCAGCGAGATCTTGCCGTAGCGGCTGCGCTTGAGGCGGCTGACCTGGCAGCCCTGCGATTCCCACAGGCGGCGCACTTCGCGGTTGCGGCCTTCCTTGACGACCACGCGGAACCAGTCGTGCGAGTCGGTGCCGCCGATGCGCTCGATCTCGTCGAACTTGGCGCCGCCGTCTTCCAGCAACACACCGCGCGACAGCCGCTCGATGATGGCGTCGGAGACCGTTTCTTCGCCT
Organism: Xanthomonas sp. WHRI 6106; assembly: GCF_040202405.1. Lineage (NCBI taxonomy): Bacteria > Pseudomonadati > Pseudomonadota > Gammaproteobacteria > Lysobacterales > Lysobacteraceae > Xanthomonas > Xanthomonas sp. WHRI 6106. Next base: position 12,750 of record NZ_JBEGFC010000011.1, read on the forward strand.
TCCGGGGCACGCACGCGCACCACGTACTCGCGCTCGACCTCGTAGGAGGGGTGCATCATCGCGTTGGCCAGCTCACCGTCGGTGGTCAGCAGCAACAGGCCGGTGGTGTTGATGTCCAGGCGGCCGATGGCGATCCAGCGCGAGCCCTTCAGTGCCGGCAGCGACTCGAACACGGTCGGGCGGCCTTCGGGATCTTCGCGCGTGGTCACTTCGCCTTCGGGCTTGTTGTAGATCAGCACGCGCGACGGTTCGGTCAGCGCGCTGGCCACGAAGCTGCGGCCGTCCAGTTCGATCTTGTCGCCGCTGCGCACCGACATGCCGGTCTGCGCGACGGCGCCATTGACCTTGATCAGGCCATCGGCAATGCGCTGCTCCAGCGCGCGGCGCGAGCCCAGGCCGGCCTGGGCCAGCACCTTGTGCAGGCGCTCCTCCAGCTTGGGCGCTTCGGGCGCGCTGTCGCGCTTGAGGGAAAGCTTGTTCAACGACAGCTTGCGGGGGGTGTCACTCATGTGTCTGGCTCCGGCCGCCGCGTTGCGGGTCGGCCTCTGGGTCGGAATCGGCTTCGTCAACAGCCACGGTCGTCGTCGCGACGGCGTTGTCTTCGTCTTCGTTCGCTGCATCCGCGCGCGTTCCCGGCGCGGTGTCGGGGTCGCCCTCGCGGGCGTCATCTGGGTGGTGCGTATCCTGGTCCTGCGCCGGGGCATGCCCGGGGTGTTGCGGTGTCTGCGCGCCCGTCGCGTCGGCATCGTCCATGTCGATGGCGTCGCGAAGAGCGTGGTGTTGCTGGTCGATCCCGGCATCGCTGGCCGTTGCCGGCGCGTGCTGGTCGGCAACGGTGTCGATGTCTGTTTCGGGATCGCGCCCGGCATTGGCCTGATGATCGGTCGCTGCCTGGGAACTGCCGTCCTGGCTTGCCACCGCGGCGGTCACGGGCGCTTCCAGATCCTCCTGCGTCGCGCTGATGTCGCTGTCATCGGCCGCGGCGTCAGCGGTGGCGTCTGCATCAGCGCCATCAACGTCGGCGCCATCAGCAGTTGCGTCCGCATCGGCGCCTCCAGCGCTAGCCGCATCGGCATCTGCCTGATCCTGCCCGGTCTGCATCGCTGCCGACGCCGGCACGGCGCCATCCAGTTGCCCGTCGCGGTCCAGCGGCAGCTGCGGTTCCAGCTCGGCGATGTCCTTCAACTCAGACAATGGCGGCAGCTCGTCCAATCGCTTGAGCCCGAAGTAATCCAGAAAGCCCTTGGTGGTACCGAACAGGGCGGGCTTGCCCGGGACATCGCGGTGGCCGACCACGCGGATCCACTCGCGTTCTTCCAGCGCCTGGATGATGTTGCTGCTGACTGCCACGCCGCGCACCTGCTCGATCTCGCCGCGGGTGATCGGCTGACGGTAGGCAATCAAGGCCAACGTTTCCAGCGTTGCGCGGGTGTACTTGGTGCGGCGCTCGGTCCACAGCCGTGCCACCCAACCATGCACCTCGGCCTTGACCTGGAAGCGGAAGCCCGAGGCCACCTCGACCAGTTCCACGCCGCGTTCGGCGCAGCCCTCGCGCAGCAGTTCCAGCGCGCGCTCCACGCTGCCGGGCGGCGCGGGTTCTTCTTCCGGAAACAAACCCTGCAATTGCGCCAGCGTCAGCGGCTGGCTGCTCGCCAGCAGGGCGGCTTCGATGATGCGGGTGATCAGCGCTTGATCCATTCGGTGATCGGCTTCAGATAGGTTCGTTGGCAGCATCGCTGTCATCGAATTCGCTGGAGAATTGCAGCGGCGCGTTGGTATTTCCTAACGCCAGCGACTTCACGTAGATCGGCGCCAGTGGCGCTTCCTGCACGATGTCCAGCAACTGCTCCTTGGCCAATTCGAGCAGCGCCAGGAAGGTGACCAGCACGCCGAGCTTGCCTTCCTCGGCAGTGAACAGCGACTCGAAGCGATAGAACCTGCCGTCGTCCAGGCGGCTCAGCACATCGCCCATGCGCTGGCGCACACTCAGCGCTTCGCGCTTGATCGCATGGCCGGTAAACAGCTCGGCGCGCTTGAGCACGTCGTACAGCGCCATCAGCATTTCTTTCAATTCCACCGGCGGCGGCAGCTTGACCGCCGCGCGCTCGGGCAGATGCGCCTGCACCGGCGCGCTGTCGCGGCCCATGCGGGGCAGGGTGTCCAGATCCTCGGCGGCCTGCTTGAAGCGCTCGTATTCCTGCAGGCGGCGTACCAGTTCGGCGCGCGGATCTTCTTCTTCGCCATCCTGGCTCGGCGGGCGCGGCAACAACATGCGCGACTTGATCTCGGCCAGGATCGCGGCCATCACCAGATATTCGGCGGCCAGTTCGAAGCGCAGCTCCTGCATCACATTGATGTAGTCCACGTACTGCCGGGTGATCTCGGCCACGGGTATATCCAGAATATCCAGGTTCTGGCGCCGGATCAGGTACAGCAGCAGGTCCAGCGGGCCTTCGAAGGCATCCAGGATGACTTCCAGCGCGTCCGGCGGGATATACAGATCCTGCGGGATCTGCAGCACCGGCTGCCCATGCACCACCGCCAGCGGCATTTCCTGCTGCTGTGGCGGCGCGCTCGTGGCTGGCGGAGTCGCGACGTGCGCGAGTTCGGAATTCATCAGGTCGACATCGGGTCTTACGGTCGCCGGCCACGGTCTGAAGCCGCGCCTGCAGGGCTTTGCCTTGAGTTATTACGATCAATGTCGTGCCTGGGCCGGCACGATCCTACAAATCCACATATAACGTGCGCCGCGTGGCATGCGGCGACGGAACAGCGAGGAGGTCGTCTACGCGAGCCGGCGGTGGGCAGCGAATCGCTCGTCGAGTGTGGCGTGGGGCCTGGGCCGACGGGCCGCTGCGTCCGGTTGCGTGTGCAGTGGTGCCAAGGGTAATGCGTGCGCGGGGGCGGTGTCCAGCACTGACGCGGCTAGAATCGGGCGGTGATCTTCAAGTTCTGGCGAGGTGGCGTGTGTGGTACGTAATCGAAGGGTATGACCAGGCCAACGCCCTGGCGACGCGGCAGCAGGCGCGACCGGCGCATCTGGCGCGCCTGCAGGCCTTGGCGGCAGCGGGCCGCTTGCTGGTGGCGGGCCCATGCCCGGCCATCGACGCCGAGGATCCCGGTCCGGCCGGCTTCAGCGGCAGTGTGGTGATCGCCGAGTTCGACGCGCTGGAGGATGCGCGCGCATGGGCCGACGCCGACCCGTACGTGGAGGCCGGCGTGTACGTGCGCACGGAGGTCCGCCCGTTCCGGCGGGTGTTGCCATGAGCCGGGTCGAGCGAATCCGCGCGGCGGTGCAGGCGGCGCTGGCGCCAACCGAGCTGGAGGTGGTGGATGACAGTCATCGTCACGCAGGCCATGCCGGCGCACGCGACGGGCGCGGGCACTTCAATGTGCGCGTGGTCAGTGCCGCCTTCGCCGGCAAGCCGCCGCTCGCGCGCCACCGCGCGGTATACGCGGCCGTCGGCGAGATGATGCAGACCGATATCCATGCCTTGTCGATCGAGGCATTGGCGCCGGGGGAGGCCGGCTAGCCGGAGCGACCAGACCGCTTCATGTAGGAGCGCACCCGGGCGCGACAGCGCGTTACCGATAACGCCCCGTCGCGCCCGGGTGCGCGCCTACGGGCGCGGCAGTGCCCGGGTGGACGACCCAGCCATGGCGCCTGGCAGCAGCACCTCCATGACATAGCTGTAGTACACCTGAGCGCTGCTGCATTGCCGGCGATGGGCCATCACGCACTCTTTCTGCGAGCTACTTGCGAGGCGCGACGCGATAGAGATTCAGCCCTTGGTAGCCGCGCTGGCGCTTCGGTGTTACGAACTTCGCCCGCGCGCTGTCGACAGCCCGACACGCCTTGCCGGGTGGTCATGCCTGCACCGGTCACGACGCGGAGAAAACTGCCAACCGTGATCCGCGTTGTGCTTCGTTTGCGGACACATGGGCACGTATTTGTTGCGCCGCAGCACATTGCTTCACGTATTCATCACTTGCAGATGCTTGATCTGTAAGCGGTTTCACACGCGTGAAGACAGGGGTTTACGCCCGCTTATGAAAACGCTTACAGTCCGCGCCAGTTTTGGGAAGCCGGTCGCGGAGGGCGACACGCATGGCCAAGGGTGCGGTCACCATCAAAGATGTTGCACGGGAAGCGCAGGTGTCCGTGGCGACGGTGTCGCGCGCGCTCAACGGGCACGACAACGTGGCCGGGCCGGTGCGGCAGCACGTCATGGAGGTCGCCGAACGGCTGCGCTACAGCCCGCACGCTGCTGCGCGCAGCCTGAGCAGCCGGCGCTCCCAGACCCTGGGCGTGGTGCTGCCGGATCTGTACGGCGAATTCTTTTCCGAGTTGATCCGTGGCATCGATGGCGCCGCCCGCGCTGCCGGCCAGCACCTGCTGGTGTCCAGCTATCACGGTGATCCGGAGGCCCAGGGCAGGGCGCTGCGCTCGATGCGGGGTCGGGTGGATGGCTTGCTGGTGCTTTCGCCGTATGCCGAGCAGCCCGGTTTCCTGACCGACAACCTGCCGCAGTCGCTGCCCACGGTGCTGATCAATGCCCACCTGCCCGGAGCCGGCTATCCGGTGCTGAGCATCGACGACCACGCCGGCGCCATGGCCATGACCGAGCACCTGTTACGGGCCGGGCACCGGCGCATCGCCTTCATCGGCGGGCCGGCGCTCAATTTCGATGCGCGCGAGCGCCTGCGCGGGTTTCGTGACGCGATGGCCGCACACGGTGAGCAGGCGCAGGGCATCGAATATGCCGGCGACTTCGACGAAGCCTCCGGCCATCGCGCCGGGCTGGCCATGCTGGCCGCCGGCCCGCTGCCCGATGCAGTGTTCGCGGCCAACGACATGACCGCGCTGGGCTGCCTCTACGCGTTTGCGCAGGCCGATATCGTGGTCCCGGACGACGTTGCGCTGGCCGGTTTCGACGACATCCCGCTGGCGCGTTTCGTGCACCCGGCGCTGACCACGATGCGGGTCAGCATCGCGCGCCTGGGTGAGCAGGCAATGACCCGCCTGATGCGGCTGGTCGAGACCCCCGGCGGTGACGACGGCCTGCGCCAACTGCTGCGGCCCGAGCTGGTGATCCGTGCGTCCTGCGGTGCCGGCGACGCCGGCGGCTGACCTTTTCGCGGACGTCCTGTCCGCTCCCGCTGCCCCCGCAGCGGTCGTTCCTGCAAGACCGCAACGCCACAACAACAATCTGTACCGATCCCTGGAGGGACCAATGCGCCACCACCACTCCCATACCGCGCGCCCGGCGCGCAAGCTGCTCAGCTGCGCCCTGGCCAGCTGCCTGCTGCTGGGCGCCGCGCCTGCATTTGCGCAGAGCACCGCGGCGACCATTCGCGGCCAGGTCACCGTCGACGCTGCACCTGCGGCGCAGGCCCAGGTCACCGCGACCAATCTCGCCACCGGACTGACCCGGACCGTGCAGGTCAGCAACGGCGGTTACTCGGTCGGTGGCCTGCCGCCGGGCTCCTATCGCATCGACGTCACCGCCAACGGCCAGACCAGCTCGCAGAACGTGACGGTGCAGGTCGGCCAGACGGCCACGCTGAACCTGGGCGTCGGCGGCGAGCCGGCCACGGCGGCCGGTGGTAACGCCACCACGCTGGATGCGGTGCAGGTCAAGGCGCCACCGGTGCTGGTGGAAACCCGTACCTCCGAAAACGCCACCTACATCTCCAACGTGCAGATCCAGAACCTGCCGCGTGCCACGCGCAACTTCCTGGAACTGGCCGACACCGTGCCGAACGTGCAGTTCACCCGCGACGCCAACGGCACCACCAAGGTGCGCTCGGGCGCCACCTCGGCCGAGGGCACCAACGTCTACATCGACGGTGTCAGCCAGAAGAACTACGTCCTGACCGGCGGCGTGAGCGGCCAGGATTCCAGCCGCGGCAACCCGTTCCCGCAGTCGGCGATTGGCGAATACAAGGTCATCACCTCCAACTACAAGGCCGAGTTCGATCAGGTCAGCGGCGCGGCCATCGTGGCCTCGTCCAAGTCGGGTACCAACGATTTCCATGGCAGCTTCTTCTGGGATACCAGCAACGACGGCTGGCGCGAGGAGAGCCCGCTGGAGAAGAAGGCCGGCGTGCGCGACGACTTCGAGGAAACCCAGTACGGCGCCACCTTCAGCGGCCCGATCCTCCAGGACAAGGCGCATTTCTTCATCGCCTATGAAGCCAAGGAATACACCACGCCCAACGTGGTGATCCCCGGCTCGATCTATTCCGACCGTATCGACCAGCTGCCGGCGCAGCTGCAGCCGCTGGTGGCCACCTACAGCACGCCGTTCAAGGAAGACCTGTACTTCGGCAAGATCGACTGGACCATCGGCGAGAACAACCTGTTCGAACTGACCGGCAAGTACCGCAAGGAAGACGAGCTCAACGACGTCGGCCGCACCTCGACCTACGAGCACGGCAGCGTCAACGGCCAGGAAGAAAAGCGCGCCAACCTGCGCTGGCAGTACAGCGGCGCCAATTTCCTCAACGAAGCCAACCTGAGCTACGAAAGCGCGTTCTGGAACCAGGCGCCGCTCAACGACGGCACCGGCTACGTGCTGAGCTACGTGCCGGTGCGCGGGATCGAGGACGAAGTCCTGTCTGCCGGCGCCGGCAGCAGCTTCCAGCGCAAGGGCCAGAAGGGCTGGACCTTCCAGGACGACCTGACCTTGAACAGCCTGGAATGGCATGGCGCCCACACCGTCAAGATGGGCGTGAAGTTCAAGAGCATCGATCTGGACTCGACCCAGTTCAATCCGGCCAACCCGCAGTACTACTACAACATCCTCACCGACGTGCAGACGCCGTACCGCGTGCGCTTCGGCGCGCCGCTGGTGGAAGGCGGCGGGTCGGTGGTGTCCAAGAACAAGCAATACGGCATCTACCTGCAGGACGACTGGGAGGTCAACGAGCACTGGACCCTGAACCTGGGCGTGCGCTACGACTACGAAGAAACCCCGGCCTTCCTGGACTTCGTCACCCCGACGGATGTGGCCGGTGCGCTGCAGAACTGGCCCAACCTGCAAAACGCCAACTACAACATCAACAACTTCATCAGCACCGGCAACAACCGCAAGGCCTTCAAGGATGCCTGGCAGCCGCGCCTGGGCGCGTCCTACGACCTGTTTGGCGACCAGGCCCACGTGATCTATGGCGGTGCCGGCCGTGCGTACGACCGCAACATCTTCGACTACCTGGCCCTGGAACAGCTCAACAACTCGTTCAAGTCGTATAGCTACTACTTCACCAGCGCCAACAACGGTGCGTGCCTGGGCGACCCGTGCACGGCGTGGAATCCGGCCTACAGCACCCAGCAAGGGCTCGACGCGCTGGCGGCCACCAGCGCCGGCGGCGGCGGGCGCGAGATCTACCTGATCGACAACAACATCAAGACCCCGTACTCCGACCAATTCAGCATCGGCATGCGCAACATGGTGCCGCTGTGGGGCCAGGACTGGTTCACCGATGTCACCCTGAGTCGCATCGAAAGCCACGACGGCTTTGCCTTCCTGCGCGGCAACCGTCTGCCCGACGGTTCGTTCTTCCAGCCGGGCACCACCTCGGGCGTGCCGACCGACGGCCCGGATGGCTACAGCGCCATCGTGCTGGGCACCAATGGCGTGGAGACCCGCAACAACCAGCTCGCGCTGCAGATCGAAAAGCCGTTCGACGAAGACTCCGGTTGGGGCCTGACCGTGGCCTATACCTATTCCGATGCCAAGGAGAACCGCCAGTTCGGCGAGCACTACGCGCTGGACCGCGAACGCATCCAGGATTACGGCTGGCGTGAAGCCGGCGGCATTCCCAAGAACCGCCTGGTGGTCACCGGCATCTACGAGTTGCCGTACGAGATCAAGCTGTCCGGCAAGCTGTCGCTGGCCAGCCAGACTGCGCGCTACGGCCAGAATTGCCTTGCCGGCAACGATCAATGCGACATCATCCAGTTCAAGCCGGACGGCACGCTGGGCTACAAGGAGTTCAGCATTGCGGCCAACAAGCAGTGGGATACCGGCGCAGGTGTCAAATTCAACGTGCGTGCGGATATCCTCAACGTGTTCAATTGGGTGAACTACGCCAACTTTAACGGCGACACCGGGACACTGGCTGACTTGAACACGGCTTACGGCACACCGACCGGTGTGCTGGCGTCGCCGATGCGCACCTTCCGTCTGGCCTTCGGTCTGGACTGGTAAGGTCTTCGACCGCCCCGGCACACTGCCGGGGCGGTCGAACTCGGCGCTTGGATAGGGTAGGTTGGCGTGCGAGATGTAATCGATTACACAAGCGGGGGGCGGATGGACAGGGGCAACACGTCGCGTTGGTTGACGATTCCACTATTGCTGGGCGCGCTGCTGCTGGCGTCCTGTAAACAGGCCGAGGAACCCAAGGTGGCCGAAAAGAAGGCGCCGGTGAAAGTCATCCTGATCGAGGCGCAGTTGCCGCCCAAACCGGTCAAGCCGCCGCTGCCGCCGCTGTTCTCGGACATCGAACGCCGCACGTTCCAGTTCTTCTGGGACACCACCAATGAACTCAACGGACTGTCCCCGGACCGGTTTCCGTCGCGTCCGTTTGCCAGCATCGCCTCGGTCGGGTTCGCGTTGACCGCGTATCCAATCGGCATCGAGAACGGCTGGGTCAGCCGCAATCAGGCGATCGACCGCACCCTGACCACCCTGAAATTCTTCCGCGACGCGCCGATGGGGCCGCAGCGGACCGGTCGGGCCGGGTACAAGGGCTTCTACTACCACTTTCTCGACATGCAGCAGGGCAACCGCTACGACAGCTGGGTCGAACTGTCGAGCGTGGACACCGCACTGCTGATGATGGGCGTGTTGTTCACCCAGTCGTATTACGACGGCGAGGACCCGCGCGAAAAAGAAATTCGCCAGATTGCCGATACGCTCTACAAGCGCGTGGACTGGCGCTGGCTGCAGCAGCGTGCGCCGCTGATCTCGATGGGCTGGTTCCCCGAGAGCGGCTTCATCGACCACGACTGGATGGGCTACAACGAGGCGATGATGCTGTACATCCTCGCGCTGGGCTCGCCCACGCACGGCGTCGACCCGGAAGCGTGGACCAGCTGGACCCGCACCTACAACAACGACTGGGGCGTGTACCAGGGCCAGGAATACCTGTCCTTCGGCCCGCTGTTCGGCCACCAGTACAGCCATGTCTGGATCGACTTCCGCGATATCCAGGACCAGTACATGCGCGAACGCGGCATCGACTATTTCCTCAACAGCCGCCGCGCCACCCTGGCCCAGCGCGACTACGCCATCGACAATCCGATGAAGTGGAAGGACTACGGCGAGAACGTCTGGGGCCTGACCGCCGGCGACGGCCCGCAGAACACCAGCCAGGAATACCGCGGCGAGCAGCGCCAGTTCCGCCATTACTCCTCGCGCGGCGCCGGCCTGCGCGAGAACTTCGACGACGGCACCATCGTGCCGTCGGCGGCGATCTCCTCGATCGTGTTCGCCCCGGAAGTGGTGATCCCGGCCACCGAGGAAATGCACAAGCGCTACGGCAACTTCCTGTATTCCAGTTACGGGTTCCTGGACTCGTTCAACCCCAGCTTCAATTACGACATTCCGCTCAAGACCGGACGCATGGTGCCGGACCGCGGCTGGGTGGCCAGCGATTACATCGCCATCGACCAGGGTCCGATTCTGGCGATGATTGCCAACTACCAGAACGAATTCGTCTGGACGGTGATGAAAAAGAACCCCTACATCCGCGCTGGTCTGGAACGCGCCGGCTTCACCGGTGGCTGGCTCACGCCCGAGGGTGAGCCGCAGCCGTTGCCGCAGAAGGACGAGCAAAAGGCAGCTGCCCGCTCGCTGGGCATGGCCGAATCGCGTGCCGCCGCCGCCCAGGCCCAGCAAGACCCCTCGCAACGCCAAAAACCCGAGTAATCCGTGCGCCTTTTGAAACTGTTGATGTTGGTCGCCGCCTTGTGTGCAGGTGCGGCGGGATGTAATCGCTCCGACCCTGCCAAAACCACCGTGCGCTTCTGGGCCATGGGCAAGGAAGCCGAAGTGGTCGCCGAGCTGGTGGCCGACTTCGAAAAGCAAAACCCGGACATCCACGTCGATGTGCAAAACATCCCGATGACCGCGGCGCACGAAAAACTGCTCACCGCCTTCGCCGCCGACGGCTTGCCGGACGTGTGCCAGCTCGGCAACACCTGGCTGCCGGAATTTGCGCTGCTCGACACGCTGGAGCCGATGCAGCCGTATGTGGCGCGCTCGACGATCGTCGACCCGGCCGACTACTTTCCCGGCGTGTGGGACACCAACGTGGTCGATGGCACGCTGTACGGGGTGCCGTGGTATGTGGACACGCGCCTGCTGTTCTATCGCAAGGATCTGCTGCGCGAGGCCGGCTATAGCGAAATGCCCAAGACCTGGGCGGAGATGGAACAGGTGATGGCGGCGATCAAGCGCAAGGTCGGCCCCGACCGCTACGCCATCCTGATGCCGCTCAACGAATTCGAGCAGCAGCTGTCGTTCGCGCTGCAGCAGGACGACCGCCTGCTGCGCGACCACGACAACTACGGCAACTTCCGCGGCGCCGGTTTCCGCGAGGCGCTGGGCTTCTACGACAACATGTACCAGCAGGGCTGGGCGCCGAAGGTCTCCGAGACCCAGGTGTCCAACGTCTGGTACGAATTCTTCAATGGCTACTACGCGTTCTACCTGTCCGGGCCCTGGAACGTGCGCGAGTTCAAGCTGCGCCAGCCGCCGGGCATGGAAGGCAAGTGGGGCACCGCTGCATTGCCTGGGCCGAACGGCCTGGGTGCGGGCATTGCCGGCGGCTCCAGCCTGGTGATCTTCAAGTCGTCCCAGCACAAGGACGCCAGCTGGAAGCTGATCGAATACCTCTCCCAGCCCACGGTGCAGGCGCGTTTCCACGCCATCATCGGCGACCTGCCGCCGCGCCGCAGTACCTGGAAGTTGCCGTCGCTGGCCAACGACGAACTGGCGCATGCCTTCGGCGACCAGCTGGAGCGGGTCAAGGCCACGCCGAAGGTGCTGGAGTGGGAGCGCATCGTGCAGGAAATGCGTCTGGTGACCGAGCGTGTGGTGCGCGGCGGTCAATCGCACGACGCCGCGGTGCAGGAACTGGATCAACGTGTGGACGAGATTCTAGCCAAGCGCCGCTGGATCTTCGAGCAGGAAGGCGGGCATGTCGGTCCGGCCGGTGAGACGGCCACACCCGCAGCAGCGCCGTCTGCAGAAATCGTCACGCCAGCCGCCGCCGCGGGCCAGGGAGCCGCACCATGATGAAACGCAATTCCGTCGCCGGCTGGGTGTTTGCCGCGCCGTCGATCATGGTGCTGGGCATGTTCTTCGGCGTGCCGGTGTTCGCCGCGCTGGTGCTCAGCGTCACCGACTTCGACCTGTACGCACTGGCCGACAGCAGCCATCTGCGCTTCGTCGGCCTGGGCAACTATGTCGAACTGCTGCAGACGCCGTTGTTCTGGAAGTCGCTCTGGAACACCACGTACTTCGTACTGCTGGGCGTGCCGATGTCGATCGGCGTCTCGCTCGGCGCCGCGCTCTTGCTCAATGCCAAGGCCTCGCGCTTCAAGGCCTTGTTCCGTACCGCCTTGTTCGCCCCGGTGGTGACCACGCTGGTGGCGGTGGCGGTGATCTGGCGTTACCTGTTCCACATCAAATACGGCCTGGTGAACTTCGGTCTGAGCCACCTGGGCATCGCCCCGATCGACTGGCTGGGCGACCCGCGCTGGGCCATGCCCACCATCATGCTGTTCGCGGTGTGGAAGAACTTCGGCTACAACATGGTGATCTTCCTGGCCGGGCTGCAGGCGATCCCGCAGGACCTGTACGAGGCCGCGCGCATCGACGGCGCCTCGCGCTGGAAGCAGTTCCTGCACATCACCTTGCCGATGCTCGGTCCGGTGCTGATGGTGGTTGGCGTGATCACCATTTCCGGCTATTTCCAGCTGTTTGCCGAACCCTACGTGATGACCCGCGGCGACCCACTGCAGAGCACCGTCAGCGTGCTGTATTTCATGTTCGAAGAAGGCTTCAAGTGGTGGAACCTCGGCCGTGCATCGGCAGTGGCGTTCCTGTTGTTCCTGATCATCCTGGCGGTGACCACCGTGATGTTGCGCTTTGGCCGCAAGAAGGACCTGATATGAGCCGTGATGTCGGCGAGTCGCGCTGGAATGCCGTGCTGATCAACGGCGGCCTGCTGGTGCTGGCCCTGATCAGCCTGGCGCCGCTGCTATGGATGCTGTCGGTGTCGTTCATGCCCACCGGCGAGGCCAGCCGGTTTCCGCCGCCGATGCTGCCCTCGGCGTTCACCACCGCCAATTACCACGAGCTGTTTGCGCGCACCGGCATGGCGCGCAACTTCGCCAACAGCCTGCTGGTGTCCGGGCTGATCACGCTGGGCTCGCTGCTGATCAACACCATGGCCGGCTATGCGTTTGCCAAGCTGCAGTTCGTCGGCCGCGAGCGCATCTTCAAGATCCTGATGGCCGCGCTGGTGATCCCGGCGCAGGTGGCGATGCTGCCGCTGTTCCTGCTGATGAAGCAGCTGCACCTGGTCAACAACATCGGCGGGGTGGTGGTGCCGGCCTTGGCCACGGTGTTCGGCATCTTCCTGGTGCGCCAGTACGCGCGCAGCATTCCCGATGAATTGATCGAGGCCGCGCGCATCGATGGCGCCAGCGAGATGCGGATCTTCTTCCAGATCGTGCTGCCGATGCTCAAGCCGGTGCTGGTCACCCTGACCATCTTCACCTTCATGGGCTCGTGGAATGACTTCATGTGGCCGTTGATCGTGCTGACCGACCAGGAGCAATACACCTTGCCGGTGGCGCTGGCGGCGCTGTCGCGCGAGCACATCATGGACGTGGAACTGATGATGGCCGGTGCAGTGGTGACGGTGATTCCGGTACTGCTATTGTTCCTGGCGCTGCAGCGTTACTACATCCAAGGTCTTCTGCTGGGGAGTGTGAAGGGGTGAAACCAGTGTTCCTGCGACTGTGTGCCATGGCCGCTTTCGTCACGTCTGCGGGCGTGGCGCAGGCGCAGGAGCGCGTGCTCGACGGTTTCAACGACATCGGCGCGTGGCGCCTGGTGGTCTCCAACCAGGTCAGCGGTTCGCTGCGGCCGGTGGCCACCAGCTCGGGCGGGCATGCGCTGTGCCTGGACTACAACTTCAATGGCGTGTCCGGCTATGTCGGCATCCGTCGCAATTTGCCGATCACCTATCCGGACAACTACCGGATGTCGTTCGCGGTGCGCGGCGAGTCGCCCTCCAACGACCTGCAGCTCAAGCTCATCGATGCCAGCGGCGACAACGTGTGGTGGGTCAACCGGCCGGGCTTCACCTTCCCGAAAAACTGGACCACGTTCAACTACCGCAAGCGCAACATCGAAAAGGCCTGGGGCCCGGGTGCGGACAAGCAACTGCGCAGCAGCGCGGATGTGGAGTTCACCATCTACAACAAGGTGGGCGGCAAGGGCACGGTGTGCTTCGATCGGCTGACCCTCACCCCGTTGCCGCCGGAAGACACCTCGCCGTTGAAGGCAGAGGCCATCACCGACACCGCGCCCGCGCTGGAACAACGCCTGGCTGACGGCAAGCCGGATACCTTCTGGCTCAGCGGCGCGGTCAAGCAGCAGACGGTAACGCTGGACCTGGGCAAGGTGCGCGAATTCGGCGGCGCCGTGGTGCAGTGGGTGCCCGGCCTGCAGGCTTCGCAATACGTGGTACGTGCCTCGGCCGATGGGCGCAGCTGGCGCGACCTGCGCACCGTCAGCGCCGGTGCGGGTGGTACCGATTGGCTGGCGCTGCCCGATACCGAGGCGCGCTACCTGCGCTTCGACCTCAAGGACGGCCCCAACTGGCGCTACGGCATCAAGGAAGTGCAGCTGCAGCCGTTGGCATTTGCGGCAACGCCGAATGATTTCATCAAGTCGCTCGCCGCGCAGCTGCCGCGCGGCAGCTACCCGCGCGGGTTCTCCGGCGAGCAGCCGTACTGGACCATCATCGGCCTGGACGGCGGTACCGAGCAGGGCCTGATCGGTGAAGACGGTGCGGTGGAAGTGGGCAAGGGCGGTTTCAGCATCGAACCGTTCGTGGTCACCGGCGGCAAGCTGCTGCACTGGTCCGATGTGAGCAGCGAGCAAAGCCTGCAGGACGACTACCTGCCGATTCCCAGCGTCGACTGGCATCACGACCTGATGAATCTGCGCGTGACTGCCTTCGTGCAGGGCACTCCGGAGCAGGCGCAATTGGTTGCGCGTTACCAACTGCACAACACCGGCAAGGACGCGCGCGAGTTCACCCTGGCGCTCGCGGTGCGGCCGTTCCAGGTCAACCCGCCGGCGCAGTTCCTCAACACCCTGGGCGGCGTCAGCCGCATCGACCAGCTGGCGGTGGATGGTGGCCAGGTCAGCGTCAATGGCAAGCCGCGCGTATTCGCCGTGCAGCGGCCGGATGCCGGTTTTGCCAGTGCCTTCGACAGCGGCATGGATGTCAGCCACCTCACCGCAGCCACGCCGCCGACCATTACCCAGGTCAAGGACGAAACCGGCCTGGCCTCGGGCGTGTTGTTGTACCGCTGGAAGCTGGAACCGGGCCAACGGCGTGAAGTGGCGCTGGTGATCCCACAGACCGGCGCAGCGCAGCTGCCGGCCGGTTTCGATGCCGACACCGCGCAACAACAAGTGGCGCAGCAATGGCGCGGCAAGCTCGATCGCGTGCGCATCAGCGTGCCGGCCGAAGGCAAGCCGGTGGTCGATACGCTGCGTACCGCACTGGCGCACATGTTGATCTCGCGCATCGGCCCGCGTCTGCAGCCGGGCACGCGCTCGTACTCGCGCAGCTGGATCCGCGACGGCGCGATGATTTCCGAAGGGCTGCTGCGGCTGGGCCGCGAAGACGTGGTGCGCGACTATGTCGACTGGTTTGCGCCGTTCCAGTTCGCCGACGGCATGGTGCCGTGCTGCGTGGACGACCGCGGCAGCGACCCGGTGCCGGAAAACGACAGCCATGGCGAGCTGATCTACAACATCGCCGAGTATTACCGCTACACCGGCGACAAGGCGTTCCTGGAAAAGATGTGGCCGCACGTCACCGGCGCCTACGACTACATGGAAAAACTGCGCGCCAGCGAACGCACCGAAGACAACTTCATGCGCAACCCGGCCTTCTACGGAATGATGCCGGTGTCGATCAGCCACGAAGGCTATTCGGCCAAGCCGGTGCATTCGTACTGGGACAATTTCTGGGCGCTGCGCGGCTACAAGGACGCCGCCATGCTGGCCGGCGCGCTCGACAAGCCGGATGACGCCGCCCGGTTCGGTGCCGCACGCGATGAATTCAGTGGCGACCTGATCGCCTCGCTCGGTGCCGCGGTGCGCCAGCACAACCTCGATTTCCTGCCCGGCTCGGCCGAACTCGGTGATTTCGACGCTACCTCCACCACCATCGCGCTCACGCCGGGTGGCGAGCAGCAGCGCCTGCCGCAGGAATTGTTGAACAACACCTTCGAGCGCTACTGGAAGGAGTTCTCCGACCGCCGCGACAGCAAGCGGGAATGGAAGGACTACACCCCATACGAATGGCGCAACGTCGCCGCGTTCGTGCGGCTGGGCTGGCGCGAGCGTGCCTGGGATGCGACGGCATTCTTCTTCAAGGATCGCGCGCCGCAGCCCTGGAACCAGTGGGCCGAAGTGGTCTCGCGCACTCCGCGCACGCCGTTCTTCGTCGGCGACCTGCCGCATGCCTGGGTGGCGTCGGATTTCGTCCGCTCGGTGCTGGACATGTTTGCCTACACCCGCGAATCCGACCAGAGCATCGTGATCGCCGCCGGCACCCCGACGCGCTGGTTCGAAGGCAAGGGCATCGGCATTGCCGAACTGCGTACTCCGTATGGCCGCCTCAACTACAGCCTGCAGCGCAGCGAAAAACAGCTGCAATTGCGGCTGCAACCCGGCTTGCTGATGCCGCCGGGCGGTGTGGTGTTCGCGTGGCCATACCAGGGCGAACCGGGCAAGGCCAGCGTCAACGGCGAATCGGTCGAGTGGCAGAACGGCGAGCTGCGCATCCAGCAGCTGCCGGCCACGGTGCAGATCGATGTGCCCGGCGCGGTGCGGCGGGCCGAGAAGGCCGCGCAATGATGCTTGTGCCTTGTCCGCGACGGGCAGGGCAGTGGCGCCACCGCGGCCTGATGCTGGCCTCGGTGGCGCTGTTGGCGGCGTGCTCTGCGGCTGCCCAGGCCGGGCCGGCGGAAGTGCGGCTGGAGACTGATCAAGCGAAGCCGCATGGCGCGGCCGCGGTGGTTGCCGGATCAGGGCCGGCGACTGCCGCCACCGCGCAGGCGCGCGAGATGACCCTGGTGACGCTCAACCTGCATCACGACCGCGAGGACTGGCCAGGCCGTCGCGCGCATATCGCCAAGGAACTCAGGCAGCTGGCGCCGGACGTGATCGCACTGCAGGAGGTCATCGAGCGGCGCGGCAGCGTGGAAAACCAGGCCATTTGGCTGGCGCGGAAGCTTGGGTACCAGGTCATCTTCGTCTCGGTCGATCCTGTGGGTGCGCCCAAGCGCTACGGCAATGCGCTGCTGAGCCGGCGCAGGGTGCTGGCGCGCCACGAGCGCCTGCTGCAGCCGCTGGACGACTATCGGGTTGCCGCGCATCTGCAGATCGACGTCGACGGCCAGCCGGTCAACGTCTACGTCACCCATCTCAACGAACGTGCCGATGCCCGCGGCACCGCCACGCGCACGCGCCAGGTCGGCGATCTGCTGGAGTTCATTTCTTCCACCAGTGCACAGGCGCCGGTGGTGATTGCCGGTGACTTCAACACCGCCGCCGATGCACTGGACCTGCAAGCGCTACGCAAGGGGTATGGCGACAGCTACGGCAGCGTGCACCGCACTAGCGATGTCACGGTCAGCACCTTGAACATGCACATCTTCGACAAGCCGGCGCGCATCGATCACGTGTTCTTCCAGCAGAACCGTCTGCTCGCCCGCGAAGCCCGCATCCTGTTCGATACGCCCTACGCCGAAGGTCGCTGGGCATCGGATCACTACGGTGTGTGGGTGCGCTCCTACGAGACAGCGCACGGCAGCGCCCTTGCGCTCACCCATGCAGCCGATTGAAGATCTGCACACCCGCCAGCCACACCCCGGCCATGCTGCCGAAATTGGTCAGCAGGAACGTCAGCACCACGCGCGAGACGCGATTGCGATACCAGCCGCGCAGCGTCTGCGCATCGTCGCGCAAGGACAGGAAATCGCCATAGGCCGGCTTGCGCATATGCACCTCGACCAGTGCCGCGAATGCACCGGTCGGCACGCTCAGACGGAACGGTTTGAACGGTGCCACCACTGCGGCGGTGAGAATGCTCAACGGATGGCTGCCGGCCAGCAGGCAGCCCAATGCCGCCAGGCCGCCGGTATACATCGCCCACTGCAGCAGCAGGTCGGCGCCCATGCTCAGGCCACCGCGCCAGAAGCCGATCCCGATGCCGGCGATGATCACCGCCAGGATGCCCAGCGTGATCCAGGGGATGCGCTTGCGCTGCTGTACGTACTCCAGCGACTCGCGCAGCGGACCGGGGGCATCGGTGTCCTGCTCCAGATGCCGCGCCAGGCCGGCCAGATGGCCGGCGCCGACCACTGCCAGCACCTCGTGCTGCCCGGCACTGGCTTCTTCGCGCAGACGCGTGGCCATGTAGCGATCGCGCTCGGCAATCACCGTCTCGTACAGCTCCGGACTTTCGCTGGCAAAGTCGCCGAAGCTCGCCTCCAGCATGTCGCCCTGCTTGAGCTTCTCGATTTCCTCTTCGCCGACTTCGTCAGCGGCGAACAGCCCGCCAAGCAGGCCGCCAGCCAACTTCATCTTGCCGAAGAAGCCCAGCCGCCCGGATGCACGCTTGAAGGTCAGCCCGACTTCGCGATCGATCAGATGCACCGGAAGCCCCTGCGCGCGCGCAAGATTCACTGCTTCCTTCAACTCGGCGCCCGGCTCGATGCCGAGCTGCTTGGCCAGCCGGCGCTGATAGGCAGCCAACGCCAGATTGGCCGCAAATAGCGCCACGCGCCCCTTTCGGATCACCTGCACCAGATCCAGGCGGGCGAGGGCGTCGGGGTCGCTGAGCGCCTGCAGCCGTTGCGCGTCCAGCTCCACCGCCACCGCGTCGTAGCGGCCGCTGCCGATCGCGCGTTGCACCGCCGCCACGCTGGCCAGCGACACGTGCGCGGTGCCCAGCAAGGTGTAGCGCACGCCATCGCGTTCGACGATGCGGTGCGGCTGGCCGGACAGCGCATCGTCCAGAACGGGGGTGGTCTGCTCAGTCATGGGGGTATTCATCAGAAGGAGGGGCGGTGTCACCGGAGCCGAGCTGGCGCTGCATCTGCACGCCGTCCAACCAGCGGCCCTGCTTGCGGCCGATACCGGTGAACACTCCGACCGTGCGAAATCCAAAACGTTCATGCAGCCGTCGCGATGCCTGGTTGGCGGCATCGCCGATCACCGCAATCATCTGCCGGTAGCCGCGCTGTTCGCAGACCGAGATCAGCTCGCCCAGCAAGGCCTTGCCGATGCCGCGGCCCTGCACGTCGGCAGCGAGATAGATCGAGTTCTCGACCGTGAAGCGATACCCGGTGCGCGCACGAAACGCGCTGACATAGGCATAACCGACCACGGTCCCTTCATGCTCGGCGACCAGGTACGGGTAGCCCGCGTCCACGATCGCCTGCACGCGGGCCCGCATCGCTTCGCTGGAGGGCGCGCTGTATTCGTAGGTGTTGAACCCGGCGATCTGCTCCGCATAGATCGCTGTGATCGCCGGGATATCCGCATCGCGGACTGCACGCAGCTCGACGGGCATGCGGTCAGTCGATGTAGCGCTTGAGCAGGTCGCCGTACGCATCGATGCGGCGATCACGCAGGAACGGCCAGATACGCCGCACATGTTCGCTGCGCTGCAGATCGACATCGCAGATCAGCACGGTCGGGTCCTGGCCGGCTTCGGCAATGAATTCACCCTGCGGCCCCAGCACATGGCTGTTGCCCCAGAACTGGATGCCCGAGGCGCCCAGCGGCGAGGGCTCATGCCCGACACGGTTGCACGACAGCACCGGCACGCCATTGGCCACCGCATGGCCGCGATGGCTCAGGATCCACGCATCGCGCTGGCGTTCCTGCTCAGCTTGCTGGTCGTCCGGGTCCCAGCCGATCGCAGTGGGGTAGAGCAGCAGTTCCGCACCAGCCAGCGCCATTAACCGCGCCGCTTCGGGGTACCACTGGTCCCAGCACACCAGCACGCCCAGACGGCCGACCGAGGTGTCGATCGGCGTAAATCCCAGATCGCCCGGGGTGAAGTAGAACTTCTCGTAGAAGCCCGGGTCGTCGGGGATATGCATCTTGCGGTACTTGCCGATCAGGCGGCCGTCGGTTTCGAACACCACCGCGGTGTTGTGATAGAGGCCGGCGGCGCGGCGCTCGAACAACGAGGCCACCAGCACCACGCCGTGCTGCTTGGCCAGCGCGCCCAGACGGTCGGTACTGGGGCCGGGAATCGGCTCGGCCAGGTTGAACTCGTCCACCGACTCGTGCTGGCAGAAATACGCACCGTTGTGCAGCTCCTGCAGCAGCACCAGCTTGGCGCCCTGCGCGGCGGCTTCGGCCACGCGCGACTCGATGATGGCCAGATTGGCCTCGGCGTCGCCGTGGTTGCGCTCCTGGATCAGCGCGACGGAAAGAGGGTGACGGGACATGGCATCTCATCCTGCAAGGTAGCGCACTACGGTAGCGCGCCATGGCATAACACCGGCCTGCCGGCCGGAACAAGAAACGACGCGCTGCCTTTAGCAGCCGTCGGGTCGACAACGGTCAGGCCGCAAGCAGGCCGGCCGGCACCTGCATGGTCAGGCAATGCAGGCTGCCGTTCTGCCAGATCAGCGCACGGCACGGCACTGCCACGATCTCGTGCTGCGGGAACGCCTGCGCCAGCACCGCCTGCGCCACCGTATCGGCCGGATCGCCGTAGGCCGGCATCAGCACCGCGCCGTTGACGATCAGGAAGTTGGCATACGACGCCGCAAGCCGCCGGCCCTGGTCCAGGATCGGCTCGGCCCAGGGCAGCACGAACAGCCGATAGGGCTGGCCATCGGCCTTGCGCAGGGCTGCCAGTTCATTGCCCATCGCCTGCAGTTCGGTGTAATGCGAATCGCCCGGCACATCGCAGCCCTGGTAGACGATCGCATCCGGGCCGGCAAAGCGCGCCAGCGTATCGATATGCGCGTCGGTATCGTCGCCTTCCAGGTAACCATGATCCAGCCATAGCACGCGGTCCTGCGCCAGCCATGTGGCCAGATCGCTGCTCAGCGATTCGCGGGTGCGCTGCGGGTGGCGTTCGTGCAGGCACTTCCAGGTCGTGAGCAGGGTGCCGGCGCCGTCGGTTTCGATCGCGCCGCCCTCCAGGGCAAAGTCCACCGTCTGCACCGGCGTCGGCACAAATACCTGTGCGGTCTCCAGCGAGCTCACCAATTGATCGTCCAGGCTGGCCTCGAATTTGCCGCCCCAGCCGGTGAAGCGGAAATCCATGAGCCGGAAGCCGCCATCCTGGCGCAGCGTGATCGGCCCCGAATCGCGCAGCCAGGTGTCGTTGTAGGCAGCGACCACGAAACGCACGCGTGCCATGTCCACCCGCGCCGAACGCAGCCGTGCTTCGGCGTAGATCTGCAGATCGTCATCGGCCACGCAGATGACCACCGGCTCGAATCGGGAAATCGCCGTCACCAGCGCGATGTAGGTCTCTTCCACATCGGCCAGGCGCTCGGCCCAATCGGTACCGGCATGCGGCCACGCGAGCAGCACGGCGGATTGAGGTTCCCACTCGGCGGGAAAACGAAGACGGTCGGTCATGCCTGGCAATTACTCTTCTTGGTGTGCGGGCAGCCGCCCGCACGTTCATCGGTCTCCCGCAGGCGAATGCGGGCTCTTGCAACCCGGGCGTGCATGGACGCCTGGGCTTGGTACAGATTCGCGGCAACGCATGTCTGGCTGCTGACGGGGGCAACGCACGTCACGCCGCATACCGTGGTGGCCGCAGGTGCGGCGCGCAGGCGCCAGCAACTGCGGCTGCGTTGTCGTCAACGGATCGGCGGCTTCGGCCCGATCTCGTCGGCATCGGCCTTGTTGGCCACCACGTCGATCACCTTGCTCTTTTCGAAGTACACGGTGAACGCCGGATACACCCAGCGATGGATGGTCGGCCATTGGCGCTTCTGGCCGCCGCGCGGGTCGAGCTTTTCCGTTGGCGCGCCATAGCGGCCTTCGACCTGGCTCATGCTGTCGCCACGCAAGGGCAGGGCAGCGGCAGGCTTCTGCTGTGCACGATCGACCAGCAGCGTATCGGCCGACGCGACGGCACTGATCCCCATCAGCGCGATTGTCAGCACGATCGGCGGCATCACAAACAAACGGTTGCGCATGTCATCTACTCCCCAGTGGACAAGATTTCAGATGGTGATTACAGCAAAAAACCAGCACCCGCGTTGCGCCTTGATGCAATGACCGCCCGGCAGGCGTGGAGACCTTCCGCCACGGGCGAAGCACTGCCGGCATGAAGCCCGTCACGGGCGAAGCACTGCCGGCATGAAGCAGCGGCCAAGAAAAAACCGCCCGGAGGCGGCTTTCTCGGGTCTTGCACGCGCCGTAAAGGCTTAGCGCTGACGCGCCTTGAAACGCGGGTTAGACTTGCAGATCACGAAGACCTTGCCGCGGCGGCGGACCACCTTGCAGTCGCGGTGACGGGTCTTCGCAGACTTCAGGGAGGACAGGACTTTCATGGCACACCTCGGTGTAAACGGTTGGGTTCGATGGAAGAGTGCCCGCGTTCGAAGGGTGCACTCGCAATTAAGCCGGCAATTCTAACCGGCTTTTCGCCGTGCTTTCAAGTGGTTGCAGCGCAATCGTGGCGCGCGGCGCTACACTACCGTCTGATGCCGCTCCCGGAAGCCTGAATGACCGACCTTTCACCCGTCCTCACCATCGATGGTCCCTCCGGCGCCGGCAAGGGCACGGTCAGCCGGATCGTTGCCGCCCGCCTGGGCTGGCACTATCTCGATTCGGGTGCACTGTATCGTGCGGTAGGGGTGGCGGCGAGCTGGGCCGATCTGGATGTCTCCGACCCGGCTGCCCTGGTGCGCTGCACCTTTGACACGAAGGTGGAGTTCGACGACGCGGGCGAGGCGGGCTTGCGGGTGCTGGTCAACGGGGTGGACGCCACTGGCGAATTGCGCCTGGAAACCACCGGGGCCCTGGCCTCGGCGATCGCCGCGACTCCGGAGGTGCGCAGCGCGCTCAAGGAACGCCAGCGCGCATTCAGGCGGGCGCCCGGGCTGGTCGCCGACGGACGCGACATGGGCACGGTGATCTTCCCGGATGCCGCCTTCAAGGTCTTCCTGACCGCCAGTGCCGAAGAACGTGCGGGCCGTCGCCATAAACAGTTGATGGAAAAGGGTGTTTCGGTTATCTTTGACGACCTGCTGCGCGAGATCATGGCTCGAGATGCCAGAGATGCGCAGCGGGTGGTGGCGCCATTGCGGCCGGCCGAAGACGCCGTGCTGATCGATACCAGCGGAATCGGGATCGAGGATGTCGTCCAGCGTGTGGTTGCGGTGATCGCTGCCCGCACGCCGTCGTAAGCGTTCCGCAAGCGGGCCTGTCCCGCCGACCGTAAGGCGTTCCAAGGCTCCGTCGCGCATCCTGCGTGGCGGTTCTACTACTTCCAAACCGACTCGTTGTTGGGGTCGACCAACAGGCTGGGCGGTCCGTCTCTGTCGCAACCCGACGACCGGCGCCCGTGTGTTCAACTGAGTAAATCCAAATGACAGAATCTTTTGCTGAACTGTTCGAAGCCAGTCAAGCCAATCTGGCGAAGCTGAAGCCGGGCTCGATCGTCACCGGTACCGTCGTGGAAGTGCGTGGCGACGTGGTGGTGATCAACGCTGGCCTGAAGTCCGAAGGCATCGTGCCGATCGAGCAGTTCCGTAATGACGCTGGCGAGATCGATGTGGGCGTGGGCGACCAGGTCAAGGTTGCGCTGGACTCCATCGAAAACGGCTTCGGCGAGACCGTGTTGTCGCGCGAGAAGGCCAAGCGCGCGATGGTGTGGGACGAGCTGGAAGAAGCGTTGGAAAAGAACGAAACCATTACCGGCCGCATCAGCGGCAAGGTCAAGGGTGGTTTCACCGTGGACATCAAGGATGTCCGCGCGTTCCTGCCCGGTTCGCTGGTGGATGTGCGCCCGGTGCGCGACCCGGCCTACCTGGAAGGCAAGGAACTCGAGTTCAAGCTGATCAAGCTGGACCGCAAGCGCAACAACGTGGTGGTCTCGCGTCGTGCAGTGGTCGAGAGCGAGCACTCGGAAGAGCGCGAGCAGCTGATGGACAAGCTGCAGGAAGGCGCAATCCTGAAGGGTGTCGTCAAGAACCTGACCGACTACGGCGCATTCGTGGACCTGGGCGGTATCGACGGCCTGCTGCACATCACCGACATGGCCTGGAAGCGCGTGCGCCATCCGTCCGAAGTCGTCAACGTTGGCGACGAGCTGGACGTGCGCGTGCTGAAGTTCGATCGCGAGCGTAACCGCGTCAGCCTCGGCCTGAAGCAGCTGGGCGAAGATCCGTGGGACAACATCGCACGTCGTTACCCGGCCAACAGCCGCGTGTTCGGCAAGGTCTCCAACGTCACCGATTACGGCGCATTCGTCGAGATCGAGCCGGGCGTCGAAGGTCTGGTGCACGTCTCCGAAATGGATTGGACCAACAAGAACGTCAACCCGTCCAAGGTTGTGCAGGTTGGTGACGAGGTCGAAGTGATGGTGCTGGATGTCGACGAGGAGCGTCGCCGCATCTCGCTGGGCATGAAGCAGGTTGCCGCCAATCCGTGGGAAACCTTCGCTGCCACCCACAAGAAGAACGACAAGGTGTCCGGTCAGATCAAGTCGATCACCGACTTCGGCATCTTCATCGGTCTGGACGGTGGCATCGACGGCCTGGTGCACCTGTCCGACATCAGCTGGAACACCACCGGCGAAGATGTCGTGCGCAACTACAAGAAGGGCGACACGCTGGAAGCCGTCGTGCTGGCAGTGGACCCGGAACGCGAGCGCATCAGCCTGGGCGTCAAGCAGCTGGAGCAGGACCCGTTCGGTCAGTACATGGCGTCGAACCCGAAGGGTTCGAAGGTCGAAGGCGTGGTGCGTGAAGTGGATGCCAAGGGCGCCACGATCGACCTGGCCGATGGCATCGAAGGCTACGTCGCTGCACGCGACATCGCCAACGAACGCGTCGACGATGCGACCCAGCACCTGAAGGTCGGCGACAAGATCGAAGCCAAGTTCGTGGGCATGGACCGCAAGGGCCGCACCCTGCAGCTGTCGATCAAGGCCAAGGACGATGCCGAAATGCGCGAGACGCTGGAGGAATATCAGTCCTCCGCTGCGTCGGGCGGCATGACGCAGCTGGGCGCGCTGCTGCGTGCACAGTTGAACAGCAACAAGTCCGAGTAAGCGCGTAGCGCTCTCGCGAGCGTGATGGATCGGCCCGGGCTTGCCCGGGCCGATTCCGATGTGTCAGTCGAAAAAAGCAAGTCTTCCCATGACCAAGTCCGAATTGATTGAAATCCTGGCGCGACGCCAAGCGCATCTGAAGTCGGACGACGTGGATCTGGCAGTGAAATCGCTGCTGGAGATGATGGGGCAGGCGCTGTCCGATGGCGATCGGATCGAAATTCGTGGCTTCGGCAGTTTTTCGCTGCATTACCGTCCACCTCGTCTGGGACGCAATCCCAAGACCGGTGAATCGGTTGCGTTGCCGGGCAAGCATGTTCCCCACTTCAAGCCGGGCAAGGAACTGCGTGAGCGCGTCAGCTCCGTGGTCCCGGTCGATCTGGCCGATGCGGCGGACTGACGACGGCTCTCCCGCTGCGTTTATGTCGGCTCGGTTAAGCTAGGCCCCTTCCCGACGGAGTCTCGCGATGAAGGTGTTTCGCTTGTTGGTGATGTTGGCTTTCCTGTTGGTCGGCCTGGTCATCGGTGCCGTCAATTCGCAGGACATCACTCTCGATTTCCTGTTCTCCAGTGTGCATACCACCTCCGGAGTCGCGATCATTGCCGCGCTGCTGGTGGGTGTGTTGATCGGTGCCGGCATGGTGCTGGTCAGTGTGGTCATTCCCCTCTATTCCAAGCTGCGCCAGGCCAACAAGGCTGTTGCGGTCAGCCGCGCCGACGCCGGGCCGATCACGCCTGCCGCCGTCGAGCCGCGCCCCCTCGATGGACTCTAAGCACGTATGGACTTCCTGACCGAGTGGTTCTGGTTTTTCCTGTTTCTACCGTTGGCGGCATTGAGCGGCTGGATTGTCGGTCGACGCGGTGGTCAGCGCCACGGCGATACCCAGGTCAGTCGTCTGTCCAGCACGTATTTCCGCGGTCTGAACTATCTGCTCAACGAGCAGCCGGACAAGGCGATCGAGCTGTTTCTGCACATCGCCGAATTGGACAAGGAAACCTTCGAGACGCAGGTGGCACTGGGCCACCTGTTCCGCCGTCGTGGCGAGGTGGATCGCGCCATCCGCCTGCACCAGGGGCTGGTGCAGCGCGCCGACCTGACCGACCAGCAGCGGGTGCAGGCCTTGCTCGCGTTGGGCGAGGACTACATGAAGTCCGGCTTGCTGGATCGCGCCGAAACGGTCTTCACCGAACTGGCGCAACTCGATCAGCGCGCTCCCCAGGCGCTGCGTCATCTGATCGGCATCTACCAGGCCGAGCGTGACTGGGAAAAGGCGATCGACAACGCCACCCGCTATGAAGAAGTCACCGGCGAGCCGATGGGCAAGCTGATCTCGCAGTTCGAGTGCGAGCTGGCCGATCGCTACCGCGGATTGGGCAAGGCCGACGAGGCCCTGCAGGCGATTGCGCGGGCCTATCAGGCAGACGGTACGTCGGTGCGCGCCGGCATTCTGGAAGGGCGCATCGAAGCCGAACGCGGCCACGACGAAGCCGCCGTGCGCGCGTTCGAGCGCGCGGCCCGGCATGATCCGGAGTACCTGCCGGAGATCATCCCGGCGCTGATGGCGGCATATCGCCGCGTCGGCGATATCGCCGGTGCGCGTAATTTCCTGTCGGAGATGACCGAGCACTATCGCGGCATCGCCCCGGTGCTGGCGCTGACGCAGCTGATGGAAGCGCAGGATGGCGTGGCGCCTGCGCTGGCGTATCTCGGCCGCCAGCTCAAGGATCGGCCCTCGGTCCGTGGCGAATCGGCCTTGATCGACCTGACGCTTGCCGAAGGCAGCGATCCGGTGGGCACCTTGAACGATCTCAAGCACATCACCGACCAGTTGCTGGTGCGCAATCCCAGCTACCGCTGCACGCGCTGCGGATTCGGCGCAAAGACCCACCACTGGCAGTGCCCGAGCTGCAAGGAATGGGGCACGGTCAAGCCGCTGCTGAACTACGCGGTGGTGTAAGGCGTGTTGGCGCGCTCCAGGCAACCGATCTCCCGCCTTGCACAGTCCTCGTTGGTGGGCGTTCGCGCCATGCGTGGACGGGGCCCTGCGGTGATCCGCACGGCGCAGGGCTTGCGCGTGCGGCCCTCCACCATCAACGGCAACCTGCAGTCTGGCTCGCTCCGCGCTGAAACTGCGAGCATGTGGCCCGGCTGCTGTGTCAGGGCCAGCGGCACCGCTTTCATACAGCCGCCACGTAACCGTGGCGCGCTCCGTGGTGAGTCCCGCTGATGCTGCACGATTGGCTCTGGTGCGCGCTGCACCTGGTGGTCGCCGCGGTCGGCACGTGGCTGCTGCGGCGTTACGCGCTGCACCGTCGTCTGCTCGACCATCCCGGCGAGCGGCGTAGCCATGTCGTGGCCACGCCGCGTGGCGGCGGCATGGCGATTGTCGTGGCCATTTTGCTGGGCTGCGTGACGGCAGGGGTGGTATCACCGGGCGTACGTACGGTGGTCGGCTGGTTTGCGGTCGGGTTGATCCTGGTGGCGGGAGTGGGTTGGTGGGACGACCATCGCCCGTTGTCGGCCCGGGTACGTTTTGCCATTCATCTGGTCGCCTCCGCATCGCTCGGGCTGCTGGTCTTTCATTCGACCGGCGACGTCCTGGACGGCATCCTCAGCGCGGCCGCGTCGGTCGTGCTGATCAATGTCTGGAACTTCATGGATGGCATCAACGGTCTGGCCGCCAGTCAGGCGGCGCTGGCCGCGCTGGCCTTCGCTGCCGTGGTCCCGGACAGGTGGTCCTTGGCCGGCCTGGCAGTGGCAGCGGCGTGTCTGGGCTTCCTGCCGTTCAACTTCCCGCGCGCGCGGATCTTTCTCGGCGATGGCGGTAGCGGTGCATTGGGGTATGTGCTGGCCGCGCTACTTGCCCTGAGCGTGGGGGGCGGGCAACTCAGCTGGTGGGTCGGCTGGCTACCGTTGACCGCCTTCCTTGTAGACGCCGGCTTCACACTGCTGACTCGCATGCTCGGCGGTCAGCGGTGGTGGGAGCCACATGCGCAGCATGTCTATCAGCGCCTGGCGCGCCGTCTTGCGACACACGTTCCGGTTACTGGTGTTTACTTCGCTTTCAGCGTCACTGCCGTCTGCTTGTTTGTGTTACTTCGTCATGATGCTTTCTGGCAGCAGGTTGTCGCCGCGCTCGTCTGGGGCGTTGGCGTGACTGCCATCTGGTTCTTTCTGCGCGATGGATTGCGCAATTCCTGAGTAACGGATTCCTATGATTTCCTGGCGTGACCGTTTGACCAAGGCGCTGCCGCAAGTGGCAGTGGTGGTACACGACCTCCTGATGGTCTGGGTGTGCTGGCAGCTGCTGCACGCGGGCCGTTACTCGATGCTGCGCGAGGCCCCCGATCTTCCGTTGTGGGACTGGCGCACCGGCGTGGTGCTGGTGGCGCAGGGACTGGTGTTCTGGAAGATGGGGCTGTACCGCGGCCTGTGGCGCTTCGCGTCGGTGCCCGACCTCTGGAACATCTTCAAATCGAGCTTTCTCGGGCTGGTGGCCATCGTGCTGGCGCTGTCGTACGACCGCCTGGATGGGGTGCCGTTGTCGGTGCTGGTGGTGTATCCCTTCGCCTTGTCGGCGCTGCTGGGAACGCCGCGTCTGCTGTATCGCGCCTGGAAGGACTATCAGATTGCGCATTCCGGCGATGCCGCGCAGCGCGTGTTGATTCTGGGTGCCGGGCGCGCCGCCGAAGGCCTGGTGCGCGATCTGCGCCGCACCGGCACCTTTGTGCCGGTTGGCTTTCTGGACGATGCGGCCAACCTGCACGGCGCCAAGATCCAGGGCCTCAACGTGCTGGGCAATTTGGATGAGGCTGCCTCGATCGCCAAGGAAACCGCTGCCAAGCTGCTGGTGATCGCGATCCCGTCGCTGGACGCGTCCGGCATGCAGCGCGTGGTGGCGATCTGCGAAAGCACCGGGCTGCCGTTCCGGATGGTGCCCAAGCTGATCAATGTGCTGGAAGGGCGCTCGCTGCCGGGCGAGCTGAAGGAAGTGGCGATCGAGGACCTGCTCAATCGCAAGCCGGTCACGCCCGACTGGCGCCTGATCCGCGACTGGCTGACCAACAAGACGGTGATGGTGACCGGTGCCGGTGGTTCCATCGGCTCGGAAGTCTGTCGGCAATGTGCGCGCCACGGCGCCCGTCGCATCGTGTTGCTGGAGATCGACGAGCTGGCCCTGCTGACCATCGACTCGGATCTGCGCCGGCTGTTCCCGGACATCGAGGTGGTGCGCGTGCTTGGCGATTGCGGCGACCCGGCGGTGGTGGCGCATGCCTTGAGCACTGCAGCGCCCGACGCGGTGTTCCATGCCGCTGCCTACAAGCAGGTGCCGTTGCTTGAAGAACAACTGCGCGAGGCGGTGCGCAACAACGTGCTGGCGACGGAAAATGTCGCGCGCGCCTGTCAGCGTGCCCGCATCGAAACCTTCGTCTTCATTTCCACCGACAAGGCGGTCGAGCCGGTCAATGTGCTCGGTGCGAGCAAGCGCTATGCGGAGATGATTTGCCAGAGTCTTGACGCGCGCGATGCACCGACGCGCTTCATCACGGTGCGCTTCGGCAACGTGCTCGATTCCGCCGGCAGCGTCGTGCCATTGTTCCGCGAGCAGATCCGCCAGGGCGGCCCGGTCACGGTGACGCATCCGGATGTGACCCGCTACTTCATGACCATTCCCGAGGCGTGCCAGCTGGTGATCCAGGCGGCGGCCTCCGCCTCGCATGGCGCGATCTATACGCTGGACATGGGCGAGCCGGTGCCGATCCGTTTGCTTGCCGAACAGATGATCCGTCTTGCCGGCAAGCAGCCGGGCAAGGATGTGGCGATTCTCTATACCGGCTTGCGCCCGGGCGAAAAGCTGCACGAGACGCTGTTCTATTCCGACGAAGACTACCGTCCCACCGCGCACCCGAAGATCCTGGAGGCCGGCGTGCGCGAGTTCTCGCACGAGCAGGTACTGCAGCTGGTGACGCGTTTGCGTGAGGCGGTTAATCGCTATGACATCAAGGCAATGGAGACTGTGTTGGGCAGCCTGATGCCGGATTTTGCGGCTGCTCGACGGAAAGTCGACGCGCGATCTGATACGGTCGTTCCATTCCCCGCACGTGAGGTCAGAAGACTGTAATGAGCCAGCGTATTCGCAAGGCCGTATTCCCCGTCGCAGGTCTTGGGACCCGCTTTCTTCCGGCCACCAAGACGGTGCCGAAGGAAATGCTGCCAATCATCGACAAACCATTGATCCAGTACGCCGTCGACGAGGCCATCCAGGCCGGGTGCGATACGCTGATCTTCGTCACCAACCGCTACAAGCACTCGATTGCCGACTATTTCGACAAGGCCTACGAGCTGGAGCAGAAGCTCGAGCGTGCAGGCAAGCTCGAGCAGCTGGAGCTGGTGCGCCACGCGTTGCCGGAGGGCGTTCGTGCCATTTTCGTGACGCAGGCCGAGGCATTAGGTCTGGGCCATGCGGTGTTGTGCGCCAAGGCGGTGGTCGGCGACGAGCCGTTTGCCGTGCTGCTGCCGGACGACCTGATGTGGAACCGCGGCGACGCCGCGCTGACCCAGATGGC
Organism: Xanthomonas sp. WHRI 6106; assembly: GCF_040202405.1. Taxonomy (NCBI): domain Bacteria; kingdom Pseudomonadati; phylum Pseudomonadota; class Gammaproteobacteria; order Lysobacterales; family Lysobacteraceae; genus Xanthomonas; species Xanthomonas sp. WHRI 6106. The sequence continues at coordinate 42,915 of NZ_JBEGFC010000011.1, forward strand.
CGATGTGGCAGAAGCGTCGGGCGGCAGTGTCATTGCGGTGGAAGATGTTCCGCATGACAAGACGGCCAGCTACGGCATCGTGTCTACCGACGCGTTCGACGGCCGCAAGGGCCGCATCAACGCGATCGTGGAAAAGCCCAAGCCGGAAGTGGCACCGAGCAACCTGGCCGTGGTCGGCCGCTACGTGCTCAGCCCGAAGATCTTCGATCTGCTCGAGTCCACCGGTGCCGGTGCGGGCGGCGAGATCCAGCTGACCGACGCAATTGCCGAGCTGTTGAAGCAAGAGCAGGTCGACGCATTCCGTTTCGAGGGACGTCGTTTCGACTGCGGTGCCCACATCGGCCTGATCGAGGCGACGGTGCACTTTGCCCTCGAGCACGAAAAGCATGGTGGCCCGGCGAAGGAAATTCTGCGCACTGCGCTGGCTCAGGCAGATGCACGCGGCTGAGGTCTTGCAGCAAGTGCTTTAAAAAACGGCGCCCTTGGGCGCCGTTTTTTTGGTCAGCGTGTCGCGCCGTGCCAAACGCAGGCTGGCAACCATCGAGGTGAGTTGTCCTGGCTTGACGGGGCAGGGCGGCGGTCGCGACGTCATGCAATGCCACGATCTGCGCAGCGTCGCAAGAACCGTTAGCAGGGTTCTGGCAGCTCAGTGCTGCCGGCGGCGGCACACCTGCAGCGCGACCGGCGTGCCTGTACCCGTGCCGCGGCGATGTCAGGGCGCGTGCTTGCGTTGTGCAGCGGCGAAGGCCTCCAGCTGCTCGGGCGTGGCATCTTTTTGATGCTGCTGCTTCCACTGCGCAAACGGCATGCCATAGACCGCCTCGCGCGCTTGGTCCTTGCTCATCGGCTGCCCCTGCGCTTCGGCCGCTTCGCGGTACCAGTCACCCAGGCAGTTGCGGCAGAAGCCGGCAAGAATCATCAGGTCGATGTTCTGCACGTCGGTGCGATCCTGGTTGAGATGCTGCAGCAACCGGCGAAATGCGGCCGCCTCGATGGCGGTGGTGGTCGGGTCGTTGCTCGAGGTGCTGATGGGAGTGATGTCGCTCATGACGGAATCGGGGACAATGGACGGCCTTCGACTCTACACCTGACGCCCCATGACCGCTTCCGCGCCAGCTGCTTCCGCTCCGGCCCGCCTTCTCGATGGCCGGCGCATTGCCGAGGAGTTGCTTGACGGCCTGAAGCTGCGGGTGGATGCGCGCGTGGCCGCCGGCAAGACACGACCGGGCCTGGCGGTGGTGCTGGTGGGCGGCGATCCGGCCTCGTCGGTGTATGTGCGCAACAAGCGGCGTGCGGCGGAAAAGGTGGGCATCGAGGCCTTCGACTACGACCTGCCGCAGGGCACCAGCGAAGCAGAGCTGGCGGCACTGATCGACGAGCTCAACGCCGATCCCAAGATCCACGGCATTCTGATCCAGCTACCGTTGCCGGGCATTCCAGATGCCAACCGGCTGATCCAGCGGATCGACCCACGCAAGGATGTGGATGGCTTCCATCCGCAGAACGTCGGGCACCTGGCATTGCGCGAATTCGGCCTGCGCCCGTGCACGCCGCGCGGCATCGTGACCCTGCTCGGGCATACCGACCAGCCCGTGCGCGGGCGCAATGCCACCATCGTTGGCGTGAGCAACCACGTGGGCCGCCCGATGGGGCTGGAGTTGTTGATTGCCGGTTGCACGGTGACCAGCTGCCACAAGTTCACTCCGGCCGACGTGCTGGAAGCCAGCGTGCGCAATGCCGACATCCTGGTGGTGGCGGTGGGCCGGCCCGGGCTGATCCCCGGTGAATGGGTCAAGCCGGGCGCGGTGGTGATCGATGTCGGCATCAACCGGCTCGAGGATGGACGCCTGGTGGGTGATGTCGGCTTCGACGCCGCCGTGCAGCGGGCCGCGTGGATCACTCCGGTGCCGGGCGGGGTTGGGCCGATGACGGTGGCCACGCTGATGCAGAACACCATCGAGGCCGCTGATGCGGCCGGGAGTGGGGATTCGGGATTGGGGATTCGTTAACCGCAGCGGCGAAGCGCACGCGTCGGCCGATCCGGATTGCGTCCGGGATCAGCCCGCCATCGGCCTCCTGGCGAACGGCAGGCGGTGCAGGGCGGCACCTTTGCCAATGCCCATTCCGATTCCCCACTCCCGGCCCCAATGCGTTAAAATGCCGCGCTTCCCCAAACTCGGGTCCGCCGATGCTACGCATCCAGGCTGAAGCTCTTACCTACGACGACGTCTCGCTCGTCCCCGCCCATTCGATCGTCCTGCCCAAGGATGTCAGCCTGGAAACCCGGCTGACCCGCGATCTGCGTCTGAAGCTGCCGATTCTTTCGGCCGCGATGGACACGGTGACCGAACACCGCCTGGCGGTGGCCATGGCCCAGTTGGGCGGCATCGGCATCATCCACAAGAACCTGACCCCTGCGCAGCAGGCGGCCGAAGTGGCCAAGGTCAAGAAGTTCGAGTCCGGCGTCATCACCGAGCCGTTCACGGTGAGCCCGGACACCACCATCGGCGAGGTGATCGCGCTGACGCGTGCGCGCAACATCTCCGGCGTGCCGGTGGTCGATGGCAGCGAACTGGTCGGCATCGTCACCAGCCGCGACATGCGCTTCGAGAAGAAGCTGGACGATCCGGTCCGCCACATCATGACCAAGAAGGATCGCCTGATCACCGTGCGCGAAGGCGCCAGCGACGAGGAAGTGCTGGAGCTGCTGCATCGCAACCGCATCGAAAAGATCCTGGTGGTCAACGACAGCTTCGAGCTGCGTGGGCTGATCACGGTCAAGGACATCCAGAAGAAGACCGACAACCCCAACGCGGCCAAGGACAGCGCCACGCGCCTGCTGGTGGGTGCGGCCGTGGGCGTGGGCGGCGATACCGAACAGCGCATCGAGCTGCTGGCCGCCGCCGGCGTGGACGTGGTCATCGTCGACACCGCGCACGGCCATTCGCAAGGCGTGATCGATCGCGTGGCCTGGGTCAAGAAGACCTATCCGCAGTTGCAGGTGATCGGCGGCAACATCGTCACCGGCGATGCCGCGCTGGCGTTGATGGATGCCGGTGCCGATGCGGTCAAGGTCGGCGTGGGCCCCGGCTCGATCTGCACCACGCGTGTGGTCGCAGGTGTGGGCGTGCCGCAGATCACCGCGGTGGACATGGTGGCCGAAGCGCTGCAGGACAGGATTCCGCTGATCGCCGATGGCGGCATCCGCTATTCCGGTGACATCGGCAAGGCGCTGGTGGCTGGCGCGTCCACGGTGATGGTCGGTGGCCTGCTGGCAGGCACCGAAGAGGCGCCGGGCGAGGTCGAGTTGTTCCAGGGCCGCAGCTACAAGAGCTATCGCGGCATGGGCAGCCTGGGTGCGATGGAGAAGGGCTCCAAGGACCGCTATTTCCAGGACGCTTCCGACGCCGACAAGCTGGTCCCCGAGGGCATCGAAGGACGTGTGCCGTATCGCGGCCCGGTCGGCGGCATCATCCATCAGCTCATCGGTGGACTACGCGCGACCATGGGCTATGTGGGCTGCGCCACGATCGAAGAAATGCGCACCAAGCCCAAGTTCGTCAAGATCACCGGCGCCGGCCAGCGCGAGAGCCACGTCCACGACGTGCAGATCACCAAAGAGCCGCCGAACTATCGCGCTGGATAATCGGGAATGGGGAATCGGAAATCGGGAATCGTAAGGGCCCGCCGCTTCCTCGTCCGATGGTGGCTGGCGCCACGTTTGCTGTTGCGATTCCCCAATCCCGATTCCCGATTCCCGATTCCCGGCTCTCAATGACCAACATCCATAGCGACAAGATCCTCATCCTCGATTTCGGCGCGCAGTACACGCAGCTGATTGCGCGGCGCATTCGCGAGCTGGGGGTCTATTGCGAGATCTGGGCATGGGATCACGATCCGTCCGAGATCGCCGGCTTTGGCGCCAAGGGCATCATCCTGTCCGGTGGGCCGGAATCGACCACGCTGCCGGGCGCGCCCGCAGCGCCGCAGCAAGTGTTCGACAGCGGTTTGCCGGTGTTCGGCATCTGCTATGGCATGCAGACCTTGGCCGCGCAGTTGGGCGGTGCGACAGAAGCCGCCGATCAACGCGAATTCGGGCATGCCGAGGTGGACGTGGTGGCGGCCGATGCGCTGTTCTCCGGCCTGACCGACCACGCCGGCGCAGCGCGCCTGAATGTATGGATGAGCCACGGCGACCACGTCTCGCAGGTGCCGCCGGGTTTCACCATTACCGCCGTGACCGACCGCATCCCGGTGGCCGCGATGTCCAACGAAGACAAGCGCTGGTATGGCGTGCAGTTCCATCCGGAAGTGACGCATACCTTGCAGGGCCAGACCCTGCTGCGCCGCTTCGTGGTGGATGTCTGCGGCTGCCAGACGTTGTGGACCGCGGCCAATATCATCGACGACCAGATCGCGCGCGTGCGCGAACAGGTGGGCGAGGATGAAGTGATCCTGGGCTTGTCGGGCGGTGTGGATTCGTCGGTGGTCGCGGCACTGTTGCACAAGGCGATCGGCGACAAGCTGACTTGCGTGTTCGTCGACACCGGCCTGCTGCGCTGGCAGGAAGGCGACCAGGTGATGGCGATGTTCGCCGAGCACATGGGCGTGAAGGTCATCCGCGTCAATGCCGCCGACCGCTATTTCAGCGCGCTGCAGGGCGTGAGCGATCCGGAAGCCAAGCGCAAGATCATCGGCAACCTGTTCGTGGAGATCTTCGACGAAGAATCCAACAAGCTGGCCAATGCCAAGTGGCTGGCGCAGGGCACGATCTACCCGGACGTCATCGAGTCGGCCGGCAGCAAGACCGGCAAGGCGCACGTGATCAAGAGCCATCACAATGTCGGTGGCCTGCCGGAGCACATGAAGCTGGGCCTGGTCGAGCCGCTGCGCGAATTGTTCAAGGACGAAGTGCGTCGCCTCGGCGTCGAACTCGGGTTGCCGCGCACGATGGTGTATCGCCACCCGTTCCCCGGTCCGGGCCTGGGTGTGCGCATCCTGGGCGAAGTGAAGCGCGAATACGCCGAGTTGCTGGCCAAGGCCGATGCGATCTTCATCGACGAACTGCGCAAGGCCGATCTGTACGACAAAACCAGTCAGGCATTCGCGGTGTTCCTGCCGGTGAAATCGGTCGGCGTGGTAGGCGACGCACGCGCCTACGAATGGGTGATCGCGCTGCGCGCGGTGGAGACCATCGACTTCATGACCGCGCACTGGGCACACCTGCCGTACGACTTCCTCGGCACGGTGAGCAACCGCATCATCAACGAACTGCGCGGCGTCTCGCGCGTGGTCTACGACATCTCCGGCAAGCCGCCGGCGACGATCGAGTGGGAGTGAGGCGCTGCCTGGCCCCGACCAGTGTTCGCTAGCTCCAGCACACTGAAAGCCCGCTTTATGCGGGCTTTCGGTTTTCAGCAGACGTTCCGGGCGGGGTGATGCATAAAGATTTGCCGGCAATCAGGCCACGTCGCGTGACGGGTCCCGGCAGGTCCAAGCCTCAGCTGACGCCGCGGCGAGCACTCACGGTGCGGAATGGGGCCGGGTGGGGGAGCCGATCGCCTGACGCACTGCGCGGACATCGCGTGCGGGAGGCGCGCCGAACTGACGGAGATATTCGCGGCTGAATTGCGAGGCGCTCTCATAGCCGACGGCGAAGGCGACATCGGACGCGCGATGCTCGCCAGCGAGCAGAAGCTGGCGCGCTTCCTGCAGTCGGAGGTGTTTCTGATACTGGATCGGGCTCAGGCCGGTCAGCGACAGAAAGTGGCGATGCAGACTCGCCCGGCTCATGCCGCTTGCCGCGCACAGTGCATCGATGCGCAGCCGTGCATCGAAATTGTCCCTGATCCAGGCTACCGCACGCCGGATACTGCCGAGTGCGCCTTCGGGCTGGGCGATCTGCCGTAGCAGGCGGCCTTGCGGGCCTTGCAGGAGACGATAGAGCAATTCGCGCTCGAGCATCGGAGCCAGCACCGGGATGTCGGCGGGTGTGTCCAGCAGCGACAACAGCCGCAGCAAGGTGTCGCGGAGCGGGGCTGTCATGGGATTGATGGTGATGCCGATGCCCTTTTGTTCGCTCTCGCGTACCGGTGGCATGGTCGCGGCCAGCTCCGCCAGCACGGCCGGATCCAGCACCAGCGACACCGCAACGTAGGGCTGCCCGTCCGGGGCATCCAGAATTTGGCCGATCAACGGCAGGTCCAGGGCACTGATCAGATAATGTTCGCTGTCGTAGCTCAGCAAGGCATCGTTGAGCGCGACGCGCTTGGAGCCCTGCAGGATGAAACAGATCATCGAGCGATACAGGCATGGCGCCTGATCCGTGGAGCCTCGCCCCACGCACAGATCCACCCGCGGAATAGGGGTGGAGGTCAGGCCCGGCGGGGCATGGCGCAGGGCGATCTGAAGGTGGGGTACCAGGGCGTGCTGCATGCAGCGATTATGCCGGGGGCCGACCGCCGTACAAGATGCCTGAGACAATCGGGCAATGAATTGAGCGCATCAGGCGTGGGTTGGTCGGCGCTCGTTGCCTATCGTGGCCGGGTCGAAAAGCGCCGACCGGCGCACCCACCCAGCAGAGACCACGCATGACCCCTCAGATCGCACTCATCACCGGGGCCAGCCGCGGCCTTGGACGCAACATGGCGCTGCACCTCGCCAGGCGCGGTGTCCACATCATCGGTACCTATCGCAGCGGCGCCGCCGAAGCGGACACGCTGACGCACGAAATCCAGGCGCTCGGCGGCAAGGCGGCGATGCTGCCGCTCGATATCACCGACATCTCCAGCTATCCGGCCTTCACCACTGCAGTGGCCGAGACGCTGAAGGCCGAGTTCGGCCGTGAGCGCTTCGATTTCCTGGTCAACAACGCCGGCAATGGCCTGTTCTCGAACTTCGTGGACGCCACCCAGGCGCAGTTTGCATCGCTGGTGGAAACCCATCTACGTGGCCCGATCTTTCTGACCCAGGCGCTGCTGCCGTTGCTGGAAGACGGTGGCCGCATCCTGAATGTTTCGTCCGGATTCGTGCGCTTCACCTTGCCGGGCTACGGCATCTACGCAGCGGTGAAGGCAGCCATCGAAGTGCTGACCCGTTACATGGCGGTGGAGCTTGGTGCGCGGCAGATCCGCGTCAACGCCATTGCGCCTGGCGCCATCGCGACCGATTTTGGCGGTGGCGCGGTGCGCGACAACCAGGATGTGAACGCCTATGTGGCGCAAGGCATCGCGCTGGGACGCGTGGGCTTGCCGGACGATATCGGCGGCGCCGTGGCGGCAATCCTGTCCAATGACATGCACTGGGCCAACGGCGCCACCTTCGACATTTCCGGCGGCCAGCTGCTCTGAGCGGAAACGCCACCTGTCTCTGCCAGTCTATCGTGGGATCGCGCATGCCCACGCCAGCAGGGCACAGAGTGGTGAGCCGCCGTCGTGGCCAAGATGCTCTGCACGTGGCCGCGTGTCTTGGACAAACAAGTGATGCAGAACGGCAGCGGCTTGCCCTCCGTTCTGCATGACCTTGCCACTCTCACTTCGATGCGATTGCGTGGCGTACCGGGAAGCGCGCTGCGGTCGTGCATGTCGCTCAGGCATGCAGTGGTTTCACGGGACCGCAGTGAGCCATCACCCGGCAATGCCGTTCGCTATCGCAACGCAGGGACGCTGCAGCCAAGAGAGGGTGGGTTGGTCGTATGGTGATCCGGGCGCGTCAGACGAGCGAGACAACGATCTTGCCGCGTGCCTTGCGCGAGGTCAGGCGCGCCCAGGCCTGGTCGAAGGCGTCGATGGATGCAGTGCTGTCGATGACCACGCGCACACCTTGCGCGACGATGGATGCCACCAGCTGATCCAGACGGTCTGCGTAGGGTTTTGCATAGAACATGCTGGCCAGCACGCCGTGTGCATTGGCGGCTGCCTCGTCCGGTGGCATGGCCGTGGAGACCAGGCGTCCACCCGCACGTAGCACCGCATACGACTGCGTCTGGGTGTCGCCGCCGACCAGGTCCAGCACGACGTCCACGTTGGACGCGATGGCGGTGAAATCCTCTGCGGTGTAGTCGATGACTTCATCGGCGCCCAGGTGACGGACCAGGTCCAGGCCATCACCGGAGGCCGTTGCGATGACGCGGGCGCCGGCCTTGCGCGCGAACTGCACCGCAAAACTGCCTACGCCGCCGGCAGCGGCATGGATCAACACGGTTTCGCCTGCCTTGAGACGCGCGGCGGAGAACAACGCATGCCATGCGGTGATGCCGGCGGTGGGAATCGCAGCGCCTTCGGCCGCCGACAGGCCGGGCGGCAGCGCGACGCAGGCGGTGGCCGCGACGGCGGCGAATTCGGCAACCGCGCCGCTGCTGCCGGCATCGGTCCAGACCAGCACACGGTCGCCCGGCTGCCACTGCGTCACTGCAGCACCGATGCGTTCGATCACGCCGACGAAGTCGGTGCCCAGGGTGATGGGCAGGGGGATATCGAAAAAGTGCCGGGCAACGCCGGAGACCACCAGCGCGTCAAGCGGGTTGAGTGCAGCGGCGTGTACGCGCAGCAGCACCTGATCCGACGCGATGTCGGGCACGGCAATGTCTTCCGTAGCGGGACGGTCATTGAATCGATGGAGACGGACAGCTTTCATGAGGTGCTCCGATGGAGTTGAACGAGGCGACGCTGCGTGCGGCAGCTATCGTGGCGGTGGTGCAGGTGTTGCGTCGGCCAACGCCCGGTGAGATGAGCGGCAGGCACGGTCAGGTACGCCAGATCGACCGACCAGGCGAAAACGCGAGATGCAATGCACGGCAGTGGGTCGTTACCGCATCGCCGCGTGGTGGATGCGAGGTGCTGCGGGTTATCCGCTCTGCGCCTTGACGGTGCGCTGGCCGACCGTTGCGCCCTGCAGCAAGGTACAGACCGCGTTGCCGACGATGGTGTCGATTTCCGACGTGTGCAGTGGCGGGCTGATCAGGCCGACGATTGCCAGCAACTTGACGTGGCTGGCGGTCATGCTCATGAACTGCTCGGCCAGCACGTAAGCGGACAGGCGATCAGTGAACTGGCCGGGGGCATCGCCTTGCTGGGTGGCGATCCACCTGGCCACCTTGTCCTGAATCTTGAGGTAGCTGGCATTCAACATCGCCTGCGCGATATCCGGGAAGCGTTTGCCCTCGTTGGTCAGGATGCGATGCACGGCCAGTGTGTGCGGCGACAGCGCAGTGCGCACGAGGCGATGGCCGAGTGCAGGCAATACGTCTGCAGGATTGCGCCCTTCGATGACCAGCGCATCGAGCGGCTTGGCCATCTCTGCGGCCACATGCAGCATCGCCGCCTTGAACAGCCCTTCCTTGCCGCCGAAATGCGCATAGACATTGCGTCGCGAACCACCAACCGTGGCGATGAGGTCATCCACCGAAACAGCATCGAAGCCCAGCTCCAGAAAGCGCTCGGACGCCACCACGATGAGGTCGTGGATGCGCTGCGCACCCTTGGACGTGCGGTGGATCGGGGCGTCGGAGTGCGAGCTTGCCATGGGCCTGATTGTGCATTTGGTGAGGTACTGTACCGTACCATTTTGTAAGCGCAAGTGATTTTGGTGTTTTCCGTGGTGCATCCGACTGTTGGGCACCGGGCGTTCGACAGCGGCGAACAGCGCGCCGAGCAGCTGGTCGAGCGGTGCGGCTGCAACGCGGCAGCGCGTGCCGATGTCCGCCCACAGGCTGGCGGACGCGCAAAAAAAAACGAGCGCCAGGCGCTCGTCTGTTCTGGCTGTGGAGACCGAGGTGGCTGATGCGTCCCGCTGACCAAGTGCTGCAATCGCGGGCTTTGTCGCTGATGGCGCAGCCGCCGTGAGCGATGCCCGGACCCAGATTTCCGGACGCGATAGCGCTTGCCTCAGCGCACCTTGGCCAGCGCCACGCGGGCGTCGGCCATGAACTTTTGCGCTTCCTGCGGCGTAGCCAGGTTGGCGCCGAGCTGGCTGAGGACCTGTTCGATATCGCTGGAGGCTTCCCAGGCTTCGTCGCAGAGCATGCCGGCGATCGGGCCGAGATAATTCAATGCGACCTTTTCCAGCGCATCGCGAACCTGGTCGTCCGGTGCGCCCGCGCCGCCCGTCGCCGACGGGGCAAGGGCCGACGGGGCAGGGGCCTGCGCTGCGATCGGTGCCGGCGCAACCGGCGCCGCTGCGGGCGCGACCGGTGCACGGGCTGGTGCCGGCGCACCGCCAAGGTCCTGCTCGAAACCGCCCATCAACCACTGGCGGGAGTCTTCGCTCAGCAGCGACGGCTTGCCCATTCCGGCACCGGGGTCGACCTGAAAGCGGGCCTTCGCCGCACCGACCATGGTGAGGCGTTGCACGGCTTCGTCATTGCGCAGCATGCGGAAGACCACTTCTTCGATCTGCCCGGCATTGATGCGAACGATGCAGGAATGATTTTCTTCGGTGACGACAAACAGAAAGCCGGACGCCTTCTTCAATGCCAACGTCCTGAGCTCGCGCAGGACATCGATCAGCGGACGGAATTCAGTGGACATGGCGTCTTCCTTGCATCATTTGGTACGGGCCAGGTGAAGCGGCTCAGCGTTTGCTGAGGCGCTCCATGGCCAGCCGGACACTGTTGGACAGGCGGGAAATGGCGCGCGCCAGGGTACCAATTTCATCCTTGAGGTTGACCTCGTCGATGGTGTGGTTCCACTTGCCCAGGCTCAGTTCTTCGGCCACGGTGGTCAGATGCTGGATGGGGCGCAACACGCGGCTCCAGATCAGCGCCCATTGCAGGCCGAGCAACAGCGCGCACACCAGCAGGCCGATGCCGGCAATCCACAGCGACTGACGCACGATCACGCCATTGACGTCGCTCTTGGGATACGCCGACACCAGGGTGAAGCCCCAATCGGGCACTTCCTGCTTGGTCACGACCCAGTCGTCTGGGCTGTCCTTGACGATGCGCTCGATGGTGGCGGTGTCGGTGGTTGCGCCGGTGGTGGACTGGAAGCGCAGCGTGTTCTTGCTGTCGAATACGGCGATGAAGCCGGAGTCGAGCACGCGGCGGCTGCTGACCACGTTTTCCAGGGCCTGCGTGTCGGCCTTGTAGCCGACGTACCAGGCGCCGATGACGCGCTTGTCGCTGCCGGCGAAGATCGGCTCGTAGCCAGTGACGTACGGGTTGCCGAGAATGTCGACCACGCCATAGAAGCTTTCGCCATTGCGCAGCTTGGCGGCGGCCTGGCCGTTGGGATCGAGCACGGTGCCGATGGCGCGGCTGCCGTCGTCCTTCTTGACGTTGGTGGAAATGCGCACGAAGTCGTCGCCGGTGCGCGAGAACAGCGTGGCGGTGCCTTCGTGAATGGCGGTGACGTCGTCCAGCATGGTGAAGACGTTGGCCTGCGGGCGCTGGCCCAGCCACAGGTCGTTGGCATTGCGATCGGCGACGCGGATCTCGCTGCCCACGCTCGGTGCGCCCTGCGCATTGGCCTCCTTGCGCAGCTGGCGCATGGAGGAATTGACACGGTCGAGCATCATCGAGCGGGTGACCGCGAACAAGGTCTGCAAGGACACCGACTGGCGCTCGATCGAGTCGCCGGCTTCGAACTTGACCCGGTTCGCTTCGGTAATGGCCAGAATGACCGTCAGTGCCACCACCACGACCAGCACCAAGGCCAGCACCGGCAACAGCAGGCGCACCCGCAAAGAGTGACGAAGCATCGCAATTCCCCTGAACGCGTTTAAATGATTGAAACGATGGCCGCCGCGGCGTCGTGCGGCGGTCGGACGTAGCCGTTATCGGCTGTCACCCATGATGCTGAAGCGGCCCCCATGCCGCTGGCGGTGCATACGATAGCTCAAGCCGGTCCTTTTGACAGGGTGCACCGATCGTGGCGTGCGCCTTGCGTTCAAGAATGCGCGACCGTGTTGCAAGTTGGCGGAGTGGACCGGGGCGACTGCAGCCCGAGGCGCGCGCTTGCCGGACCAGTCCAGGTCAGTACTTTCGCCAGTCACGCTGCCGCGCTGCAGGTCGGCATGGCTGCAGGCAAAGCGTCGTGGGTGAAGTTCGATCCCGCTGTTCGATCGATGCGAGCCGGGCACCGGTGTCGCTCAGGTTTCCAGCGACAGGATTCCGCGGCGCAGCGCGACAGTCACCGCATGGGTGCGATCACGCACGCCCAGCTTGGCGAGGATGTTCTTCATGTGCGCCTTGACCGTCTCTTCGGCGATGGCCAGCGCATTGCCGATCTGCTTGTTGGAGCAGCCGGTGGCGACCAGGTTGAGCACCTCGGTCTCGCGGGCGGACAGTGCGTCATCGAGCACGTGGGCGGCGATGTTTTCGGCCACCGACGCCGGTACATGCCGGCGCTGGCCACGGCGCACGTCGCGGATGGTGTCGACCAGTTCGCGCCGTAACGCGCTCTTGAGTAGGTAGCCGCAGGCGCCTGCCTGTAGTGCGCGCACCGCACGCACATCGCCGGTGTAGGTGGTCAGCACGATGACCTTGGCGGCAGGGTCGACGCGGCGGATGCGCTGGATGGCTTCCACGCCATCCACGCGCGGCATCTGCAGGTCCATCAACACCACGTCCGGGCGCAGGCGGCTGTAGCAGGCCACCGCCTGTTCGCCGTCTTCGGCCTCGCCCACCACGCGCATGTCGCATTCGGCGGCAAGCATGGCGCTCAGGCCATCGCGCAGCAACGGATGATCGTCCACCACCAGCAGGTCGGTTGGTTTGACCGTCTCAGCCATTGAAGCTCTCCATGGAGCGTGCGTGTCCAAAGGGCCACCACCAGCGCGGCGGCCGTGCGTAAGCGGTACGGGCGGGTAGCACGATCTGGATCTCGGTGCCGCTGCCCGGACGCGACCACAACTGCATCTTGGCGCCGATACGCTGCGCGCGTTCCTGCATGCCGGTCAGCCCCCAGTGCCCGGTGCGCGCCTGACCATGCAGCACGTCCGGGTCCAGGCCGCAGCCATCGTCGCGGATGCGCAGCGTGAAGTCACGTGAACCGTAACGCAGTTCCAGCGCGATGCGCGTGGCCGCGGCATGCCGGTCGGCGTTGGCCAGTGCCTCGCGGCCCAGCTGGAACAGTTCGTCCGCCACCAGCGGACGCAGCGCCACCGCTCGGCCGTCCACCAAGACCTGCAACTCGGCCGCGGGCGGGGGCATGCTGGCGTTGCGCGAGCGCTGCAGCGCGGCGGCCAGGTCCTCGCGCAGCGAGTAGCTGTCGCGCAGGCCGTTGACGCGGTCGCGGCCCTCGATCAGGGCGTTCTCGGCCAGATCCACCGCTTGTTCCAGTTCCAGCCGGCGTGGGTCGTTCCAGGGCAGCGAGCGGCTGGCGGCATGCAGCCGCAGGATCAATCCTTGCGTGCCCTGCAACAAGGTGTCGTGCAGCTCGCGGGCGATACGCTCGCGTTCGCGGTACCGCTCTTCCAGTCGAGCCCGCAGGCGTCCGGCCACCTGGCGGGTGCGCATGCGCCACAGCAGGGCAAGGGTCAGCAGCAGCGCCAGTGCGGCGCAGACCTTGAACTGCCAGGTCTGCACGAAGGCCGCCTCGATGACGAAATCGAGCGTGTCGCCGCGCGCGTTCCAGACGCCATCGTTGTTGGCGGCGGCGATGCGGAAGCGGTAACGGCCCGGCGCCAGATTCGTGTAGAACGCCTCGTTGCGATTGCCGGCGTCCTGCCAGCGTGCGTCCACGCCCTCCAGCCGGTAGCGGAAGCGCACCCGCTCGGGGCGGGTGAGGCTGACCGCGTCATAGCCGATGCGCAGGCGGTCGGTCCACTTGGGCAGGCGCAGGCCGTCGTCGCGCGGGTAGGGCCGGTCGTTGGCGACGATCTCGGTGATGAAGACATCCGGCGCGGTGGGATTGCGGTAGGTCTGGTCCGGGTCCAGCCAGGCCAGGCCCTGGTTGGTGGTGAACCACAGCAGGCCGTCATCGGCGGCGATGGCGGTAGGCACCGGCGTGGCCTGCTGGGCGATGCCGGGCAACCCATCCATGATGTCGTACAGCCGCATCGGGCCGACCACGCCAGCGCGCACGCTGCTCAGCAATGCCCGTTGCGCTACCTGCACCACGCCACGGTTGCCGTTCAACCACAGCATGCCGTGCCGGTCCTGCACGATGCCGGTGATGCCCTGCAGCAGCGGTGCGCTCTGGTCGGCCACCTGATGGAAGCGGCCATCGGCGCCGAGCACGGCCAGCCCGGTCTCGCCGGCGACCAGGGTGAGCGTGGGGCCGTGCCAGATGGCGGTGATCGGCCCCACCGACAGACCATCGACTGCGGCGTAGCGTTTGAGTTGTTGCCCCTGCAGCACGCGCACTTCGCCCTTGACGGTGCCCACCCACAGGCGGCCGTCCCGGGTCGTGGTCAGCACCGAGCAGGGCGTGTCCTGCAGCGTGGCAACGGGCACCCATGCCTTGCCATCGAAGACATGGGGGCCGCCGGCATCCGGGCAGACCCATGGCTGGTCGTGGCTGTCCACCATGAAGGCGCGAATGGCGCCGGGCGTCGCGCCGAGCGGCAACGCCACCGCCTGCGCATGGCCGGCCTGCAGACGCAGCAGGGCGTGTTCGCCGAGCACCCAGCCGCTGGCGCTTGCGGGCACTGCCAGGGTGCTGGCGGCAGGCGCACCGTGCTGCAGGCGCCCGATGCGCTCGCGGCTCAACGCGAGCACGCGGTCGTCGCGCAGGCTGGCCAGCAGCGGGCCGGGCGAGGCGCCCGGCGCGGTCGCAAAGGTGGCCACCGCCATCGGCTGGCCCGGCAGCAACGCGGCCAGCGGCAGCAATGCGCGGTGTCGAAAGCGATTCAGGCCCAGATTGGTGCCGGCCCACAGGTTGCCTTCGCGATCTTCGAGCAGGGGCCCGGCGGTCGCCGAGGTCAGCCCTTGCACCGGTCCGAAGCGTTCCAGCACCGGTGCCGGGGCTGCAGGCAGGACGATGCGGAACACGCCGTGCGCGGCATAGTCGCTGCCCCACAGCGCGCCATCGCGCATGAAACGGATGCGCCGTGCGAAGACGCCGGGAAATTGCGGCTGGGCGCGCGCACTCGCCGGCAGGACCTGGCCCTTGGAATCGGTCAACGCGAAGACGCCGCGGTACGGGTCGGCGACCCAGATTGCGCCGTCCGGGCTCTCGGCCATGGTGACGTACAGGCCCACCGGCTGGCCGCTGGGTTCGAAGCGTCGCGCGCCGGGGCGCAACGACAGAATCTGGGTGCCGTCGCTGACCCAGAGCACGCCGCGCACGTCGCGCAGCAGCCAGTGGGCGCGCGCGGCCGTGTATCCCCAATCGGCGCCGGCGCGCTGCCAGCGTTGGCCATCGAACCAGCACAGACCGCCATCGATGGCGGCCCACATGCGCCCGCTGCCATCGTGCTCGATCCGGAACACCATGCCGTCGGGCACGTCCTTGCCCGGGGCGAAGTGGGTGAGGTGACCGTCTGCAAGGCGGTCGATGCCGGCGTTGAAATAGCCGATCCACGCGGTGTCGTCCGGTGCCAGCGACAGCGCGGTCATGTTGTGCGATGCATAGGCCTCGCCATCCGGCGGCGCCTGCCGCGTGAAGCGCTCGCCATCGAACTGGAACAGGCCGAAGCCGGTGGCCAGCCACAGCGGGCCGGCGTCGGCCTGCTGGATGTCCCAGATGTCGGCCGGCGCACCGCGCTCGGTGCTCCAGGCGGTGTGGTGGAACTGCAGCAGTCCGTCACGGGTCGCGACGATGTCGCCACGTGCGGCGAGCGCGCACCACGGCAAGCCACTGCACACGACGACGAGCACCGCTGCGCACAGGCGAAACAGCAGGCGTGATCGGATGACGGGGGCATGCGGCATCGCGGCATTGTCGGGCGAGATCGGGGGAAGCACCACCACCTCTTTCGGGGGAGGGACGTCCGGCGCCAAATCGGGTACGCACGGAATGACGCGCAGTCACGCCTGCCTGCACGCAGTCCGCGGCGTGCCAACGCTGGTCTGCAGAGCATCGTTGGCCTTGCGTCGCACGGCTGTGGCAGTGACGTTCGCTCTGCCGCCCGTGCTCACCTGCGCCAATATCTGCGGGCAGCCTCACACCGCAACTTGGGCAAAGACGGCGCAGCGGCGTGTGGCGCCAGCGCGCACGGCGCAGTGCTGTGATGACCAACAAGCCGCTGCGTTGCGGCGGCATGCCGCTCCCCCGAAAGAGTGAGCGATCGGCCTCACCATCTGGGGTGGGGCGATGCGGGGGCTCGCCGCACCATGGCGGCATTCCCCGCCGGAGACGCCGCATGGCACGTCTGATTGCCACAGGTCGCCCCGATCTGCATGCCGCTGCCACGCTGTCGCCGCATGCACCACGCACACGTGCGGTGGCAAGAGCACTGCACTACATCGAGACGCACCTATACGAGCCGATCGGCGTGGCCCAACTGGCGGGCGCTGCCTGCATGAGCCGTTTCCATTTCGCACGGGTGTTTCGCGACGCCATCGGCGCCAGCCCGATGGAGTACCTGCGCCGTCGTCGGCTCGAATGTGCGCAGGCCATGTTGCGCGAAGGCCGCCACACCATCAGCCAGATCGCCACCGATCTGTGCTTCTTCGATCAAAGCCATTTCGTGCGCAGCTTCCGCAACGCCACCGGCTGCACGCCGGCGCGCTTTGCCGCGCAGGTTGCAGTCGATGGCTGTCTGGCAATACCCGCACCGCGTGCACATCGGCACACCGGTCATTCCTTTTCCACCTCCCAGGAGCAACACGCATGACCACTGCCACCGCCGTCCCCGGTAACGCCCTGCTGTCGCCCGGCGATCACACCTTGATCCTGATCGACCATCAATCGCAGATGGCCTTTGCCACCCACACCATCGACATCTCGGCACTGCGCAACAACGTGTCGCTGATTGCCAAGGGCGCCAAGGGCTTCAAGGTGCCGGTGATCCTGACCACCGTGGCGGAAAAGTCGTTCTCCGGCCCGCTGTTTCCGGAGTTGCCGGACATCTTTCCGGGTGAGCCGGTGTTCGATCGCACCAGCATGAATGCCTGGGAAGACCAGGGAGTGATCGACCGCGTCAATGCCATCGGCAAGCAGCGCCTGGTGATTGCCGGGCTTTGGACCAGCGTGTGCATCGTCGGCCCGGCCCTGTCGGCCATCGAGCAGGGCTTCGAGGTCTACGTCATCACCGACGCCTGCGGCGATGTCAGCGACGAAGCGCACGAACGCGCCGTCACCCGCATGGTGCAGGCCGGCGCCGCGCCGATCACCAGCGTGCAATACCTGCTGGAGTTGCAGCGCGATTGGGCGCGTGGCGACACCTACGAGCTCACCACCGGCATCGCACGCGCACACGCCGGCGGCTACGGCATCGGCATCCAGTACGCCAAGAGCATGTTCGGCGCCCAGGAAGGCGGGCATTGAACGCACCTACGCCACGCAGTGAGGCCGGTAGTGCTGCGGCATTGTTGATGCTGCGCATTGCCGGCGGCGGCTTCCTGCTGCCGCACGGGCTGGGCAAATTGCTCGGGTGGTTTGGTGGACCCGGGCTGGGTGGTTTTGCAGCAGAGCTGCAGCAGTTCGGGCTTCCGTCCACCACCCCATTGCCGTTGGTGCTGGCGTTGGTGCAGACGCTGTGCGGGCTGGCGGTGCTGGTCGGGGCCTGGACCCGTGCGAGTGCCGCGTTGGCGGCGCTGTTCATCGCCACCACCGTGCGGGTGGCGATGCCGAAAGGCTGGTTCTGGATGCATGGCGGCATGGAATATCCGTCGATGTGGCTGCTGGTGTTGCTGGCGCTGGTCGCCGCCGGCGCTGGTGCGTGGTCGCTGGATGGGCTGCGCCGGCGTGGTGCGGCATGAGCCGCGTGCCGGGCGATCACGATGCCGGGCGGCGCCTGCTGATGCAGGGCGCCGCGGCCGGTCTTGCGCTGGGCGTGTTGCCCGGTGCTTCCTCCGCTTCAAGGACGCCTGCGATGGCCGATCTCGTCGTTCGCAATGCGCGCATCACCACGCTCGATCCGCGTCGGCCCAGTGCCACCGCACTTGCCGTCAGCGCTGGGCGCATCGTCGCGGTTGGCGACGATGCGCAGATCATGGCCATGGCTGACGGTGCCCGCATCATCGATGCACAGGGACGGCGCCTGCTGCCCGGCCTCAACGACAGCCATACCCATCTGATTCGCGGCGGGCTCAACTACAACCTGGAGTTGCGTTGGGATGGCGTGCGTTCGCTGGCCGATGCAATGGCCATGCTCAAGGCGCAGGTCGATCGCACTCCGGCGCCGCAATGGGTGCGCGTGGTCGGCGGTTTCACCTCGCATCAGTTCATCGAAAAGCGCCTGCCCACGCTGGAAGAGATCAATGCGATCGCCCCGGACACACCGGTGTTTCTGCTGCATCTGTACGATCGCGCCTTGCTCAATCGTGCGGCCTTGCGTGCCTGCGGTTACGACAAGAACACGCAGGACCCGCCCGGCGGGCGTATCGAACGCGACAAGCTCGGCAATCCCACCGGTCTGCTGCTGGCCAAGCCCAATGCACTGATCCTGTACGCAAGCCTCGCCAAGGGCCCGCGCCTGCCGGTGGAATACCAGGCCAATTCCACCCGCCATTTCATGCGCGAACTCAATCGCCTGGGCATCACCTCGGTGATCGATGCCGGCGGCGGCTTCCAGAATTATCCGGAGGACTACCAGGTCATCGAACAACTGCATGCGGCCGGCCAGCTGAGCGTGCGCATCGCCTACAACCTGTTCACCCAGAACAAGGGCAAGGAGGTGCAGGACTTCCGTGGCTGGACCGAGCTGCTACCGGTGCGCAAGGGCGATGACCTGCTGCGTCACAACGGTGCCGGCGAAATGCTGGTGTTCTCTGCGGCGGACTTCGAATTGTTCAGCGAGCCACGGCCGGAGTTGCCGCCGGAGCTGGAGCCCGAGCTGGAGCAGGTGGTGCGGCTGCTGGTCGAAAAACGCTGGCCGTTCCGGATCCACGCCACCTACGACGAAAGCATCGAGCGCATTCTCGATGTGTACGAGAAGGTCAATGCCGACATCCCGTTCGATGGCCTGCACTGGTTCATCGATCACGCCGAGACCATCACGCCGCGCAACATCGACCGCATCCGCGCGCTGAATGGCGGCATCGCCGTGCAACACCGCATGGCCTACCAGGGCGAGGCGTTTGTGGAGCGCTATGGCGTGCAGGCGGCGCGGCACACGCCACCGGTGCGGCGCATGCTGGCTGCCGGTGTTCCGGTGGGTGCCGGCACCGATGCCACGCGGGTGGCCAGCTACAACCCGTGGGTGGCGCTGTCGTGGCTGGTGACCGGGCGCACCGTCGGCGGGCTGGCCCTGTACGGCGAGGAAAACTTGCTCGATCGCGAGCAGGCGCTGCGCCTGTGGACCCAGGGCAGTGCCTGGTTCTCCGGCGACGAGTCCACCAAGGGCACCCTGGTGGCCGGGCAGCTGGCGGACTTCATCGTGTTGTCGGACGACTATTTTCGTGTCGACGACGCCGCCATTGCCGACATCACCAGTGTGCTCACCGTCTTGGGCGGGCAGGTGGTGCATGGCGATGGCGACTTCGCGGCGCTGGCACCGCGCTTGCCGCCTGCGATGCCGGACTGGTCACCGGTCAACCGGTTTGGTGGCTACCACGTGGGCGGCGGAGCCAGTGCACTGGCCGGCGCCGCCCACGTGCATGGCCACGGCTGCCAGGCGCACGGGCCGTACCAACATGCGGCCCAGCACGCAGCACCCAGCGACGACCTGCGCGGTTTCTGGGGCGCATTGGGCTGCTCATGCTTCGCGTTCTGACACCGGCCGCGCTGCCACGCGCAGACAGCTGCGTGTGGCCGCGCTGCGCCACTCATCCTGCTTCGTCACCTGGAGCCTTGCTGCAATGACTTCTTCTGCCGCACCTGCCGATGGCGGTGCCTGGGCGCCGCTGCGTGCGCCGATCTTTCGTGCGCTGTGGCTGGCGATTCTGGGCAGTAACATCGGCACCTGGATCAACGATGTCGCCGCATCCTGGGTCATGGCCGAGCAGACCGGCTCACCGCTGATGGTGGCCGCGGTGCAATCGGCCACCACCTTGCCGGTGGTGCTGTTTGCCCTGGCCGCCGGCACCCTGGCCGACATCGTCGACCGCCGCCGTTATCTGATGCTCACCCAGGGCTGGATGCTGCTGGTGGCCGGCGCGCTGGCGGTACTCGCGCATCTGCACCTGTTGACTCCCTGGGTGCTGGTGGCACTGACCTTTGCGATGGGCATGGGGGCGGCGATGGCCATGCCGGCACAGGCGGCGATTGTGTCGGAACTGGTGCCGCGCCCGATGCTGGCCTCGGCGGTGGCGCTCAATTCGATCGGCATGAACATCGCGCGTTCGATCGGCCCGGCGATCGGTGGGCTGATCGTGGCGCAGTTCGGGCCGCCGTGGGCGTTTCTGCTCAACGGGGTGACCTTCGGCCTGATGTTGCTGGTGCTGTGGCGCTGGCGCCGCGAAGCGGATGCTTCGGCGTTGCCGCCGGAGAGTTTCGGCGCGGGCCTGCGTGCGGGCCTGCGCTACGCCGCACGCGCAGGGCGCCTGCAGGCGGTGCTGATCAAGGCCGCCGGGTTCTTCCTGTTTGCCAGCGCATTGACGGCCTTGCTGCCGCTGGTGGTCCGCCGCGACATGCAGCTGGGCGCCGGCAGTTACGGCATCCTGCTGGGCTGCATCGGCATTGGCGCGATCAGCGGTGCGCTGCTGCTGCCGCGCCTGCGCGCGCGCTACGACCGCGACCTGCTGGTGTTGGTCGCCACCATGGTGTGTGCGGCCTCGTTGCTGGGGCTGTCGCTGTCGCGTCAGCTCGGCGTGTTGTGCGTGGTGATGGTGGTCAATGGCCTGGCCTGGATCAGCGTGTTGTCGTCGTTGCAGATCGCCGCGCAGACCGCAGTGCCTGCCTGGGTGCGCGCGCGCGCACTGTCGTTGTACATCGTGGTGTTTTCGGCAGGCATGGCGGCCGGCTCGCTGCTATGGGGCGCACTGGCGCAGCGCACCTCGATCGCGGTTGCCTTGCAGATCGCCGCCGCCGGAGCAGTCATCGCCGCGCTGCTGGTCAAGCGGGCGCGCATTGCCGGCAACGAACAGCTGGACCTCGCACCCGGCGGACACTGGCCCGCACCGGCGCAATCGGACGCGGTGGAACACGATCGCGGCCCGGTGCTGGTGACGGTGGAATACCGCATCGCCGCCGATGCGCGCCTCACGTTCCTGCAGCTGATGACGCAGCTGGGCAACGCGCGACGTCGCGATGGCGCGGTGGTCTGGGGTATTGCCGAGGATGCGGCAACGCCCGGAGTGCAACTCGAGTACTTCATCGTCGCCTCGTGGTTGGAACACCTGCGACAGCACGAGCGCGTCACCGGCGATGACCGCCAGCTGCAGGAACAGATCCGTGCCCTGCATCAGGGCGAACGCGCGCCGGTGGTGCGCCACTTCGTTGGCGGCGGCGGTGCGGCAGTGCCGCCGCATGCGCATTCGGATATCTGATGGCCGTGAACTGGAAGTTCATCGGCGGTGTCGTGCTGGGCGTGGCCATCGGCGTCGGTTGCCGTGCCGCCGGCATTCCATCGCCAGCACCGACGGCCTTCGTCGGCGCGCTGCTGGTGCTGGCCATGACATGCGGCTATGCAGTGGCCGACCGATTCCTGGCCCGGCGTGCCGCACGTCATCTGACGCATTGCGGCGGACCCAGCGGCCGCAGTGCTGGGCAGGGCGACGCATGAGCCTGGCATTGCTCGGGGTGCTGCTTGCACTGGCGATTGGCGTTGGCTGTCGTCTACTCGACCTGCCGTTGCCGGCACCGCCACGCCTGACCGGTGCGCTGCTGGTGGTGGCAATGAGCGGCGGGTTCCTGCTGGCCGACTGGTTGCTGCAATAAGGCAGCGCTGCACCTGGATACTGTTGATGCAGACAGCAGTGCCGCACACACCCAGCTGAAGACTGCTCGCACCGTTGATCAGCCCTTCCCGGATCCAGCATCAGCATCGTCAACGCAGGAAGGGCCGGCTCTCACGAGCCGGCCCTCGTCGTGCGCGTGACAGCAGCGATCAGGCCTTGGCGAACGCCAGCAGATCCTTGTTGAACTGATCGGCGTGGGTGAGGGTCAGGCCATGCGGCGCGCCCGCATAGATCTTCAGCTCGGCATTCTTGATGATCTTGGCCGACAGCTTGGCCGATGCATCGATCGGGACAATCTGGTCGTCGTCGCCATGCACCACCAGTGCCGGCACATCGATCTTTTTCAGATCAGCAGTGTAGTCGACCTCGGAAAATTCCCTGATGCAGTCGTACTGGCCCTTGTGGCCGCCCAGCATCCCCTGCAGCCAGAACGAGTCACGCATGCCCTGGGTGACCTTGTTGCCGTCGCGGTTGGCGCCGAAGAACGGCGTGGCCAGGTCCTGGTAGAACTGCGAGCGGTCCTTGGCCACGCCGTCGCGGATGCCGTCGAACACGCTCATCGGCAGGCCGCCGGGATTGGTCGGGCTCTTGACCATCTGCGGCGGCACCGCGCCGACCAGCACCACCTTGGCCACGCGCTTGCTGCCATGACGGCCCACGTAGTGCGCCACTTCGCCACCGCCGGTGGAATGGCCGACCAGGATGGCGTCCTTCAGGTCCAGCGCGTCGATCACGGCGGCCAGGTCGTCGGCGTAGGTGTCCATGTTGTTGCCGTCCCAGGTCTGGCTGGAACGGCCATGGCTGCGGCGGTCATGTGCGATGACGCGGTAGCCGTGCTGCCCCATGAACAGCATCTGCGCGTCCCAGGCATCGCCGCTGAGTGGCCAACCGTGTGCAAACACGACCGGCTGGCCCTTGCCCCAGTCCTTGTAAAAAATGGCGGCCCCGTCGGGGCGTTTGACGAAATTGGACATCGGGTTGACTCCGTGAGTGGACGAGTGGGGTGGGGTGGCAGACGCGGGGCGCGTGGGCGTCGCGGCCGTGGCAAACGTGGGCAGCGAAAACGCTGCCACGGCTGCCGTGCCGGAGATGAGAAAGCTGCGGCGTCCGGCATCGGCCGGGTGCGCCTCGAACGGATCCATAGAAACTCCTGTGGGCGAGGGCATGCAGCCCGGCGGTCGCATGGCGCAGTGCATCCCATGCGGCGCGTGCCCACGCCATTGGGTGCGGCGCAGTCACGGACGTGCCGGTGCATCTGCGCAGTAGACCGCTTGCAGGGCCGTTGCAGATTGCATCTGCGTGCGCTCTGCTACCTGGACGTCTGCAGGCGTGAGCGCGTCGCTCACTGCACGTGGCAGGGTCTGCCCGTCAGCGCGCAGGAGTGCAAACGGGCTGCTTCTGCCCGGCGATCAATCGATGGGCTGCGTCGTGCGCACGGGCCCGGAACGCACGAATGCGATGTCGAAGAGCGCACTCCGCACGCGACGCTCAGTGCAGCGCGGTATCCCACAGCAGCTTGCCGTTCAAGGCCACGATCACTGCGGCAATCAGCCAGGCCACGCGCACCAGCCACGCCGGCGCCACCAGCGCGCCCATCAGTTGGCGGTCGGCGACGAAGCGCACCAGCGGGATCACCGCAAACGGCAGTTGCATCGACAGCACCACCTGGCTCAGCACCAGCAGCCGCGCGGTGCCGGCTTCGCCGTACAACCAGGTCACCACCACCACCGGCACGATGGCGATGCCGCGGGTCAGCAACCGGCGCAGCCATGGTGGCAGCCGCAGTTGCAGGAAGCCTTCCATCACGATCTGCCCGGCCAGGGTCGCGGTCACGGTGGAGTTGACGCCGGAGGCGAGCAGGGCGACTGCGAACAGGGTCGAGGCCAGGCCTACGCCCAGCATCGGCGCCAGCAGCGCGTGCGCCTGTTCGATCTCCTGCACGTCGGTGCGGCCTTGCGCATGAAACACCGCTGCGGCCAGGATCAGGATCGAGGCATTGATGAACAATGCGAACATCAGCGCCACCGTGCTGTCGGTGACCGCCCAGCGCAGTGCCGAGCGCCGTCCGTCATCGGTACGCGGGTACGCACGTGTCTGCACGATCGAGGAATGCAGATACAGGTTATGCGGCATTACGGTCGCCCCGATGATGCCGATCGCCAGGTACAGCGCCTGCGGGTCGGTGACCACGCGCGCGTGCGGAATGAAGCCGCCCAGCACCGCCGCAACCGGCGGGGCCGCCAGCGCGATCTGGATGCCGAAACACACGAAGATGATCAGCAGCAAGGCCATCACGAATGCTTCCAGCGCACGGAAGCCCCGGTGCATCAACAGCAGCACCAGCACCACATCCACTGCGGTGATGATCGCGCCCAGCGTCAGCGGGATGCCGAACAGCAGCTTCAACGCGATCGCCGTGCCGATCACTTCGGCCAGATCGCAGGCGATGATCGCCAGCTCGCACAGTCCCCACAAGGCCAGATTCACGCCGCGCGGGTAGCGCGCCCGGCAGGCCTGCGCCAGGTCCAGGCCGGTGGCAATCCCCAGCCGCGCCGACAGGCCCTGCAGCACGATGGCCATGATGTTGGACAGCAGGATCACCGACAGCAGCAGGTAGCCGAACTGCGAACCACCGGCCAGGTCGGTGGCCCAGTTGCCCGGGTCCATGTACCCCACCGACACCATGTAGCCCGGCCCCAGGAACGCCAGCAGCCGGAACCACCAGTGGCCACCGCCAGGGACGGCCACGCTGGCGTGGTGATCTCCCAGCCCACCAGTGGACGCGGCGTGCAAACGGACAGACGCAGGGGTATTGGTGGACATGCGCGGCAGGTAAAGGACAGTCAAGGGGATGATATAGCAAGTGCTATGCTGTTGAGCATTGGCAAACTCAATCGTATTGATCGGCCGCGTGCCTCAAACTAGGCGCCCCGGCAGCGAGGCCGGACGGGATGACGAGGACAAGGGTGGGCAAGAGCGAAAAGCTGGAGGCGGCCACGCCGTCCCTGATCGATGCGCAGGTGCATATGGAGAGCTTCCGCCAGGTGCGCGAAGCGCGCCGCGCCGAGCTGGTCGAGGACTACGTGGAGCTGATCTCCGACCTGCTGGTGGACGGCGGCGAGGCGCGCCAGGTCGATATCGCCGCGCGCCTGGGCGTGGCCCAACCCACCGTGGCCAAGATGCTCAAGCGCCTGGTGCGCGATGGCTGGGTGGTGCAGCGGCCGTATCGTGGCGTCTTCCTGACCCCGGCCGGCGAGGCATTGGCCGCGTCCAGTCGCCAGCGGCACCAGATCGTCGAACGCTTCCTGCTTGCCCTTGGCATCGACGAGGCCACCGCCCGCCGCGACGCCGAGGGCATCGAGCACCATGTCAGCGAGGCCACCGTGGCGGCCTTTGCCGCGTTTCTTGGCCGCCAGGGCGGTCCGGCCGCGTGAACACGTCGGCCGACGCACCGGCCGGTGCAGTGCTCGATGCCTCCCAGGCGGCGCTCGACACGCGCTGGATGCAGCACGCCTTGCGCCTGGCCGAGCGTGCCGAGCGCGACTATGACGAGATTCCGGTAGGGGCGGTGCTGGTCGACGCCGCCGGCACACTGCTGGGCGAGGGCTGGAACTACAACATCGCCAGTCACGATCCCAGCGCGCACGCCGAGATCATGGCCATGCGCGAGGGCGGCCGCCGGCTGGCCAATCACCGCCTGATCGGCTGCACGCTCTACGTCACCCTGGAGCCATGTGCGATGTGCGCCATGACCATGATCCATGCGCGCATCGCGCGCGTGGTGTTCGCGGCAAGCGACCCCAAGACCGGCGCCTGCGGCAGCGTGTTCGACCTGCTTGCCGACCCGCGCCACAACCACCGTGTGCAGGTCAGCGGTGGGGTGCTGGCAGCCGACGCCAGCCTGCGCCTGACCAATTATTTCCGCGCCAAGCGCGGCAAGCCGCCGCTGCTGCCGTGAGCGGCTTGCCGCGGTATGATGCGCGCCCTTTCCAGCATCCGGCCGGCGACGGCTCTCCACAGGACCGCGATATGGCAGACACCCTTGCAGGCAACGACCGACTGATCTGGATCGATCTGGAGATGACCGGCCTGGATACCGATCGCGATTCCATCATCGAGATCGCCACCATCGTGACCGATGCGCAGTTGAACGTGCTTGCCGAAGGGCCGGAACTGGCCATTGCCCATCCGCTGGAAACCCTGGAGGCGATGGATGAGTGGAACCGCAACCAGCATCGGCGCTCGGGACTGTGGCAACGCGTGCTGGACAGCCAGGTCACCCATGCGCAGGCGGAAGCGCAGACCGTGGCATTCCTGAGCGAGTGGATCCGCGCCGGCGCTTCGCCGATGTGCGGCAATTCGATCTGCCAGGATCGCCGCTTCCTGCACCGCCAGATGTCGCGGCTGGAGCGCTACTTCCACTATCGCAACCTGGACGTCTCCACCATCAAGGAGCTGGCGCGTCGCTGGGCGCCGACGGTGGCCAACGGGTTCGCCAAGAGCTCGGCGCATACCGCACTCAGCGACGTCCGCGATTCCATCGACGAGCTGCGCCACTATCGCCAGTTCATGGGCGCACTGGGCGGTGACACCGAGGCAGGCGTGCAGGGCTGATCGGGGCGCTGCAGCGGCAGCTCGGGCTGCTGATGCGATCGCGGGATGTCAGCATCTGTGCGCGCTTTCGTGAGAACGCAAGCCCCCGTAATTCCCGTCGAAAACAACAAAGGCCGCATCTTCCGATGCGGCCTTTTGTTTGCCGTCGACCGCTGGCTCAGCGTGCCAGCGGTGGCCCCTTGGTCAGGTCGCCATCGTCGGTGACGCCCTTGAGCAGCAGCTCCGAGATCGGCTTGCCGTCGGCATCGTGGTGATACACATGCAGATCGCGTTGCGGATACGGAATGCTGAGACCATTTTCCAGCAGCTGGTTGCGGATCTGCTCCAGCGTGGTGCTCTTTGCCGCGCCGAAGTTGCCGTTGGTGGCGTAGGCAAACAACATCAGATCCACCGTGCTTTCGCCCAGATTGGTCACCTGCACGAACGGCGCGGGCGATTCCAGGATGTTGGGATTGTCCTTGGCGATCTGCAGTAATAGCTGCTGGGCCTTTTTCAGATCGTCTTCGTAGCCCACGCCAACAGTCAGCTCGAGACGCCGGTTGGGCAGGGTGCTGTAGTTGATGATGGGTGCGGTGGTGATCGTGCTGTTGGGCAGGGTGATCATGCGCTCATCGAACGAGCGCACCCGGGTCTGGAAGATCCGGATCTCGTCGACAATGCCTTCCTGGCCCGCAATGACGACGTGGTCGCCGTCGCGCATCGGCCGCAACACGATCAGCATGACCCCGGCGGCGATATTGGACAGCGAGTCCTTCAAGGCCAGACCCACGGCCAGGCCGGCCGCACCCAGCACCGCAATCAACGAGGTCGGCGGCACACCGATCTGGCTCAGTGCACTGACAAATACCAGGACCAGCAGCAATGCATAGACGACATTGCGCAGGAAGTTGGTCAAGGTGATCTCGACCCGGGCACGGCTCAGGACACGATGCAGCCATTGGCTCAGCTGCTTGGCCAGCCACATGCCGATCACCACGATCAGCAATGCGACTCCCCAGTTGAGCGCGTACTGCGCCCACGGGATGGTCGACCAGTTAAATGCCGGTTCGGCCGTCTTCACCGCCGCCGGTTTGGCAGCCGCTGCTCCCGCAGCGGCTGCCATCAATGCACCAAACAGCCCCATCAGCTCTCGCTCTTGAGTTTGGCCAGACGCAGCCAGGTATCGACCACAGTGTCAGGATTCAAGGACACCGACTCGATGCCTTCCTGCATCAACCACTCCGCCAGTTCCGGGTGATCCGACGGCCCCTGGCCGCAGATGCCGACGTACTTACCCTTGGCGCGCGCCGACTTGATCGCCATCGACAGCAGCTTCTTGACCGCCGGATTCCGCTCGTCGAACAGATGCGCCACGATCGACGAATCGCGATCCAGGCCCAGGGTGAGCTGGGTCAGGTCGTTGGAACCGATCGAGAAGCCGTCGAAGATGTCCAGGAATTCATCGGCCAGCAGCGCGTTGGACGGCAGCTCGCACATCATGATGATCTTCAGGCCGTTCTCGCCCTGCTTGAGCCCGTTCTGCTCCAGCACCTCGATCACCTTGCGACCTTCTTCCAGCGTACGCACGAACGGGATCATCACCCAGAGGTTGTCCAGGCCCATCTCGTTGCGCACCTTCAGCACCGCCTTGCACTCCAGCGAAAACGCCTTCGTGAAGGACGGATCGACATAGCGGCTGGCGCCGCGGAAGCCGATCATCGGGTTTTCTTCATGCGGTTCGTAGCGTGAGCCGCCGATTAGGTTGGCGTACTCATTGGACTTGAAGTCCGACAGGCGCACGATCACCGTATTCGGCGCCACCGAGGCAGTGAGGGTGGCGATGCCCTCGGCCAAACGGTTGACGTAGAAGCTCACCGGGTCGCCATAGCCGGCGATCTTGGCGTCGATCTTCTTGCGGACATCGGCGTCCTGCTTGTCGTATTCCAGCAGCGCGTTCGGGTGGATGCCGATATGCGCGGCAATGATCATTTCCAGGCGCGCCAGGCCGATGCCGGCATTGGGCAGCTGGCCGAAGTCGAAGGCGCGCTCCGGGTTGGCCACGTTCATCATGATCTTGAGCGGGGCAGGCGGCATGTTGCCCAGGTCGGTGGTGGTGCGCTCGAACGCCAGCTCTCCGTCGTAGATGAAGCCGGTATCGCCTTCGGCGCAGCTCACGGTCACGCGCTGGCTGTCGCTGATGACCTCGGTGGCATTGCCCGAGCCGACCACCGCCGGCACGCCGAGCTCACGCGCGATGATTGCCGCATGGCAAGTGCGTCCGCCACGGTTGGTCACGATCGCCGAGGCGCGCTTCATCACCGGCTCCCAATCGGGGTCGGTCATGTCGGCGATCAACACGTCGCCGGCCTGGACACGATTCATGTCTTCCAGTGAGCGCACCACACGTGCGACGCCGCTACCGATCTTGGCACCGACTGCGCGGCCTTCGACCAGGATCTTGGCGTCCTTGGCCTCCAGCGAGAAGCGCTCGATCTGGGTGGCGTGGCTGCGCGACTTCACCGTTTCCGGGCGCGCCTGCACGATGAACAGCTTGCCGCTGACACCGTCCTTGGCCCACTCGATATCCATCGGGCGGCCGTAATGCTTTTCGATGACCAGCGCCTGCTTGGACAGTTCCTGCACGTCCTCGTCGCTGATCGAGAAGGTGCTGCGCAGCTCCACCGGCGTGTCTTCGATACGCACGCGTTCGCCCGGCACATCCGAATACACCATGCGAATGGCCTTACTGCCCAGCGAGCGACGCAGGATCGCCGGCTTGCCAGCCGTGAGCGTGGGCTTGTAGACGTAGAATTCGTCCGGATTGACCGCGCCCTGCACGACCATCTCGCCCAGGCCGAAGCTGGAGGTGACGAACACCACGTCGCGGAAGCCGGATTCGGTGTCCAGCGTGAACAGCACGCCCGACGAACCCACGCCCGAGCGCACCATCAACTGCACGCCTGCCGACAGGAACACGTCCTCGTGCTTGAAGCCGTGATGCACGCGGTAGGCGATTGCACGATCGTTATAGAGCGAGGCGAACACTTCCTTGACCTTGTGCACCACATCGTCGGCGCCGGTCACGTTGAGGAAGGTTTCCTGCTGGCCGGCGAACGAGGCGTCCGGCAGGTCTTCTGCGGTGGCCGACGAACGCACCGCCACGGCCACTTCGCCGCCGCCGTTTTCGGCGCACAGCGTGTCGTAGGCAGTGCGGATGTCGCGGTCCAGCTCCGGTTGCAGCGGGGCGTCGATCACCCAGCCGCGGATTTCCTTGCCGGCCACGGTCAGGGCATTGACGTCTTCGACATCCAGCGTTTCGAGCTTGTCGAAAATGCGCTTGGACAGGTCGTTATGTGCGATGAAGTCCTTGAAAGCTTCGGCGGTGGTCGCATATCCACCCGGAACCGACACGCCCAGCCCGGCCAGGTTGCCGATCATCTCGCCGAGCGAGGAATTCTTACCGCCTACGCGGGCCAGATCGGCCAGGCGTAGCTCATGCAACCACAGGATATTCTCGTTCAAGCGCGATGCTCCGTATGGCCATCGCCCGAGCGGGCTGGATGGCCGCGTCCGTAGGAAGAAGCCGCTATGATGCAGTGCACAGCGGAATCTGCACAAGCATGAACCCGTAAGTTTTGGACACCAGTTCAAAGAGGTGGTCTTGATGTCAACAATCCGGCCGGTGTTTTACGTGTCCGATGGAACCGGTATCACCGCTGAAACGATTGGGCACAGCCTGCTCACCCAGTTCAGCGGATTCAACTTCGTCACCGACCGCATGTCGTTCATTGATGATGCAGAAAAAGCACGCGATGCGGCGCTGCGGGTGCGCGCGGCCGGGGAGCGGTACCAGGTGCGTCCAGTGGTCGTCAATTCGTGCGTCGATCCACAGTTGAGCATGATCCTGGCCGAGAGCGGGGCCTTGATGCTGGACGTATTTGCGCCCTTCATCGAGCCGCTGGAGCGCGAGCTCAATGCGCCGCGCCATTCGCGCGTCGGGCGTGCACACGGCATGGTGGATTTCGAAACCTATCACCGCCGCATCAATGCGATGAACTTCGCCCTCAGCCATGACGACGGCATTGCGCTCAATTACGACGAGGCCGACGTGATCCTGGTCGCGGTATCGCGTGCGGGCAAGACGCCGACCTGCATCTACCTGGCCTTGCATTACGGCATCCGCGCCGCCAACTATCCGTTGACCGAAGAAGACCTGGAAGACGAACGGCTACCGCCGCGCTTGCGTAATTACCGCAGCAAGTTGTTCGGTCTGACCATCGATCCGGAGCGTCTGCAACAGATCCGCCAGGAACGTCGCGCCAATTCGCGCTACAGCGCGGCCGAAACCTGCCGCCGCGAAGTGGCCATTGCCGAGCGGATGTTCCAGATGGAACGCATTCCTTCGTTGAGCACCACCAATACCTCGATCGAGGAAATCTCCAGCAAGGTGTTGTCCACGCTGGGGCTGCAGCGCGAGATGTTCTGAGGCCGGGATTGGTAGGGGGGAATTCGGGAGTGGGCAAGCAAGTGCCGCGTTCACGCTGCGGACGTATCGGCAGCGCGGCGGCCGGCTTGCCGGCAATCAAGCGGAAATCAAGCGGGCGGGGCAGTGCCTCGCCAAGGTAGGCCTGCGATCGGGCCCTCGTCAATGCTGCCCGTGCGGCAGCGCAGCGTGTAGGATCGGTGCATGGCCCAAGCATTGAGCAAACTCGAAATCATCCCCCGCCTGAGCCGGTTTGGCTGGCTGATGGGGTTGTATGCAGAAAACTTCCAGCACCTGACGCGTCTGTTCGCACCCGGCGATCTGGCGCCCGGGTCGTATGTGTCCTCGATCGGCGACGGCCTGGATTTACGCCTGGATGTGATCGAGTGCCATCGCTACACCGTCGAACTGCGGCTGACCTACGACCTGTGCGACCCGGTCACCGGCGAGCCCGACCCGTCTGCCTACGTGCGTCTGTACCGCGATGCGCGCCAGGCCGAGACCACGCATTGCTACGTCGGCCGCCGCTGGCAGGACGTCATGGGGATGTTTCCGCCGCCGGCCGAGCTGATCAGCCATCGCATGCGCATGAACACCTTCCTGGGCAAATGGCTGGAGTACCTGGCCGAACGCGGTCACGGTGTCGCCACGCTGCAGCTGGATACCGACTACGTCGCGCCGCCGCGGCCCGGTTCGCAGGCCGCTGTCGGCTAAGACGCGAAACGCTGCCGTGGCTTGCGCGCCGCGTGCGGCCGATGGCAACGCTGGCATGTCGTCCATGTGGCGGCCTCGAGCGTTACCGGTGTTTTAGCCCGTTGGCATCATCGGTCTTCCTGCGAGGACGACACGGTGTGCACGAGCATCCTGCACCGACCGGCCGTGTCGCGCGAGCCTTGACTGCATCGGTCATACTGCTGCGCTTCGTGTCAGATCCCGTGCCATGCCCTATACCCCGATTGTTGCCACGCTTGGCTACCTGCTGTCGCCGGACGGCACGCAGGTGCTGATGATCCACCGCAATGCGCGTCCCGGCGATCAGCATCTGGGCAAGTACAACGGGCTGGGTGGCAAGGTGGAGCCGGACGAGGACGTGCTGGCCTGCATGCGTCGCGAGATCCGCGAAGAGGCCGGCGTCGACTGTGGCGACATGCAGCTGCGCGGCACCATAAGCTGGCCCGGGTTCGGCAAGCAGGGCGAGGACTGGCTGGGTTTCGTCTTTCTGATCCGCAGTTTCCAGGGCACGCCGCACACCTCCAATCCGGAGGGCACGCTGGAATGGATCCCGGTCGCGCAGATGGACCAGGTGCCGATGTGGGAAGGCGACCGCCATTTCCTGCCGCTGGTGTTCGATGGCGACCCGCGCCCGTTTCACGGCGTCATGCCCTACCGCGACGGACGCATGCAATCGTGGACGTACTCGCGCGTCTGAGGCGCGCGGGAGATCGCAGCGCCTGATCAGGTGTCTGCTGCCCTGATCCGGACGCATGGTCGGGCGAACGCTCGCCTTCGTCGCCGGACGCGGCCGCGCCGATGGCTGCACCGCGCTTGCACGCACTGCACCTGGCAGCGCCGCGCGCGCTTCAATCAGGCCAGCGCGCGCGTCGCTACAGCGAGCACAACCCTGTTGGCCGCTGCAACGATACGCTGCCGGCATCGGCACCGACGTCGGTCCCGCGATGCGGTTGTGCACTTCTCCACATCGCCTGTGGATGACGGCTGGGCAAGTCTGTGGACAACTGCCCGGTGCCCTTGCGCTGCAATGTTGTCGAGCTGGCTGGCGAAAGTTTCGCCAGCGCGCTCATTGCGCCGTCCAGCCGCCGTCGATGGCGATCGACTGCCCGGTGATGTTTCGCGCGGCATGCGACATCAGGAAGGCCACCGTGCCGGCCAGCTCGTCGTATTCGATGAAGGCGCCCTTGGGCATCGGCTTGAGCATCACATCGCGGATTACCGCATCTTCGGCGATGCCGCGGGTGCGGGCCTGGTCGGCAATCTGGCGCTCCACCAGCGGCGTACGCACATAGCTGGGGCAGAGCGTGTTGACGGTGATGTCGCAGTCGGCGGTTTCCAGCGCGATCACCTTGGCCAGCCCGACCAGGCCGTGCTTGGCGGCCACGTAGGCGCTCTTGTAGGGGCTGGCCACCAGCGAATGGATGCTGCCGATGTTGACGATGCGGCCATAGCCGGCTGCACGCATGCCGGGCAGCACCGCACGGCTGAGTCGCGCAGCGCCGGTCAGCATCACGTCCACCAGCAGCGCCCAGCGCTGCATGGGGAAGTCTTCCAGCGCAGCCACCTGCTGCAGGCCGGCGTTATTCACCAGCACCTGCGGCGCGCGGGAAGCCTTAGCCAGGGCCTGCGCAATGCTGTCATCGTCGGTGACGTCCAGCGCCAGTGCCTCGGCCGATCCACCCACATCGCGCAGTTGCTGCGCGATGGCGGTGGCGGCGGCATGGTCCATGTCGCTGACCAGCAGGTGGTGGCCATCGGTTGCCAGTTGGGCGGCAAGGCCGGCGCCAATGCCGCTGCCCGCGCCGGTGATCAGGATGCTGCGCATCGGGTGTCCTTGAGCAGTGCGTGGCCCGGAGCGGCCACGCTGGTCGTCAGCCTAGCGGAGGATGCCGAAACGGTCGCCTGCCTGGCGCGCGCGCGTTACCCTTTGCGCCTCGTTCTGATCAGGTTCCGCATGAAACGCCATTTCTCGATGCTGCGCGATTTCCAACTGGCGGACTGGTTCACGCTGGCCAATGCCTTCTGTGGCACCGGAGCGGTGTTTGCGGCAATGCGCTTCCTGCAGGAAGGCCACCGTGGCGATCTGCTGCTGGGTATGGCGCTGATTCCGCTGGCGTTCGTCTTCGACGCGCTCGACGGGCATGTCGCGCGCTGGCGCAAGGCGTCTTCCACGCTGGGCCGCGAACTGGATTCGCTGGCAGATGTGATTTCCTTTGGTGTGGCGCCGGCAGCGCTCGGCTACGCCTGCGGCATGCGCGGCGGTTGGGACTGGCTGGTGCTGAGCTACTTCGTCTGCTGCGGGGTCAGCCGGCTGGCGCGCTACAACGTGACCGCCGAAGAGATCGCCGGCGACGCCGACAAGGTGCCGTACTTCGAAGGCACGCCGATTCCGACCAGCCTGGTGCTGGTGATCCTGCTTGCGGTGGCGGCCAGCAGCGGGCACATCGGCCAGACCTTGTGGTGGGGGCAGTGGCAGCTCGGGCCGTGGCAGTTCCACCCGCTGGTGCTGCTGTTTGCCATCTCCGGCTCGCTGATGATCAGCAAGACCTTGCGGATCCCCAAACCCTGACCGGCACGCGCGGGCGCACGCGGTAGGATGGCTGGGTGGACGGTCACGGGAGGGGATGATGGCAAGCAGCGGTTCGGACAACGGCAACTTCGAGGACAAGGCGCGCCAGTACTGGAGCGCCTGGGGAGATGCCATGCGTCACGGTCAGTCCGCCGCTGGGGCGCAGCCACCGCCGGGCCCGCCAGGCGAGGCCCCGCAGGACTGGCGCAAGGCGGTTGACTGGTGGTCGCAGTTGTTGCCCACCCAGGCCGCGCCGCAGGCGCAGGAGGCGATCGACCGCTTCCGGACCCAGGCCGGAGGCTGGTTCGGCACCATGCAGCAGGTGGCCGCCCAGTTTGCCGGCCGCGATACCTCGGCCAACGAAGTCTCCGATGCCTGGCGGCGCGCCGTGCAGGGGCAGGGCGAACAATTGATGCAGTGGACGCTGGGCTCGCTGCGCGGCGGCAGCCCCGGCGGGTTCGACCCGTGGCTGCAGGAGGCTGCGCAGACCCTGGGTAGGTGGCGTGAAGAAAATGCGCCGTGGCTGGACATGCCCGCGTTTGGCCTCAATCGCAATCATCAGGCCCGGCTGCAGAAGCTTGCCCGCGCGCAGCAGGAGTATCAGGCGCAGTCGCAGGCGTACGGCGAGCAGCTAAAGGCCGCAATCGAGCAGGCGTTCAGCCGGTTCACCAGCAAGCTGGGCGAGCACGAAAGCAGCGGCAGTCAGCTGACCAGTGCGCGCGCCTTGTTCGATCTGTGGATCGAGGCAGCCGAAGAGTCCTACGCCGATGTGGCCCTGTCGGACCAGTTTCGCCAGGTGTACGGCGGGTTTGCCAATGCGCATATGCGGTTGCGCGCCGCCCTGCAGGAAGAAGTGGAACAGCTCAGCGAACGTTTCGGGATGCCGACGCGCTCGGAAATGGATGCCGCCCACCGCCGCATCGCAGACCTGGAACGCCTGGTGCGGCGCATGCTGCGCAGCGGCGTGGGCGTCAGCCCCGCCGGCAAGCCTGCGCAGGCCGCGCCGGCCGATCCGGGGGCTGCGGCACCGTCCAGGCGTGCAGCGCACCCCAATGCCGGAACGGCGCCCGGGCGTTCGGCATCGATCGACGCGGGCAAGCAGTCTGCAGCAAGGGCGGCGGCCCCCAAGGCGGCATCGTCGGCGAAGCCTGCAGTGAAAAAGACCGCTGCAGCAAGACCTGCATCCACGCCTGCCTCGAGACCCACCTTGACAGCGAGGCCGGCTACATCGCCCGGCCGCAAGCCGGCCGCAGGCAGGTCACGTGGAGCCAAGGCATGAAAGGGCCGTTGGGATTCAGTGCCGAAGACCTGATGCAGGAAACCCTGTCGCTGCAGCGCAAGTTGCGCGAGGGCCTCAAGTTGCTGCCCGGCGTGGAAGACGTCGACTACGGGGTGACCGAGCGCGAAGAGATCTGGCGCGATGGCAAGGTGGTGCTGTACCGCTTTGTCGGCGATCAGGCGCCGGTGGCCAGGACGCCGCTGCTGATCGTGTATGCGCTGGTCAACCGGCCCTACATGGTGGACCTGCAGGCCGACCGATCGCTGGTCAAGGGGCTGCTGAGCCACGGCCAGGATGTCTATGTGCTGGACTGGGGCTACCCGGACCGCTCCGAGCGCTACCTCACCCTCGAAGACTATCTGCTGCGTTACATCGATGGCGCCGTGGACCACCTGCGCGCGCATGCAGGGCTGGACGCGGTCGACGTGCTCGGCATCTGCCAGGGCGGCACGTTCTCGCTGTGCTACGCCGCGCTGCAACGCCACAAGGTGCGCAACCTGATCACCATGGTCACGCCGGTGGATTTCCACACTCCCGACAACATGCTGTCCAACTGGGCGCGCATGGTCGATGTGGACCTGTTCGTCGACACCATGGGCAACGTGCCGGCGGATCTGATGAACGCCAGTTACCTGATGCTCAAACCGTTCCGGCTCAATCTGCAGAAGTATGTCGGCTTGCTGGACATTCTGGACGACAAGCAGGCGCTGGAAGATTTCCTGCGCATGGAAAAATGGATCTTCGACTCGCCCGATCTGGCCGGCGAAGCGTTCCGCGAGTTCGTCAGCTTGTTCTATCAACGTAATGGACTGGTGACCGGGCAGGTGGCCATCGGCGGGCAGGCGGTGGATCTGCAGGACGTGGACATGCCGGTTCTCAACATCTACGCCGAGCACGATCATCTGGTGCCGCCCGACGCTTCGCGTGCGTTGCGCGGGCTGGTGGGAAGCCAGGATTACAGCGAGCTGAGTTTTCGCGGCGGGCATATCGGCATCTACGTGTCCGGGCGTGCGCAGCGCGAGGTGCCGGTGGCCATCCATCGTTGGCTGCAGGCGCGCGACGGCCGCTAACGGACGGGCGGTTGCACTGGCCGGGAGGGGATCGTCCTGAAAGTCCGTCACGGTGCGCTGTCGTCGGTGTTTCTAGACTGACCGCCACGTTTCCAGGAGTCTGCCCATGGCCACCACCGCACTGTCCCGTTCTCTCAACGATCGCATGATTGCCGGCGTCGTCGGTGGCATCGCGCGCCGCTTCGGCTGGAGCTCCACGCTGCTGCGCGTGTTGTTCGTCATCGTCTCGATCGCCTCGGCCGCGTTCCCCGGCATCCTGGTCTATCTGATCCTGTGGCTGCTGATTCCCAACCAGGCCGATTGAACCCGGCGCCGCGCGGGCGCGCGGCCCTGCTGCTGCTGGGCGCGTTATGGACCGTGCCCAATACCGCGCTCGGCGTGTTGCTGGGTCTCATCGGCAGCTGTGGTGGGGCACGTCCGCGTTGGTCGCCTCACGAACATGCCATCCTCTTTCATGCCTGGCCGTGGGGGCCGGGCGGGGCGATGACGCTTGGCAATGTGATCCTGCTCAAGGGGACATCGCTGGACCTGCAGTGCAGCACCTACGCACATGCGGCCGGCCGGTGTGAACATCCTCCGGTGCGGCTGGGGGACCACGAGCGTGCGCATGTCTATCAATACATGGTGCTCGGGCCGCTGTTTCTGCCGGTGTATCTGCTGTGTGGCGGCATCCACGTGCGCAACCCGCTGGAGCGGGCGGCCGATGCCTATGCCCTGCATGGGCGGGGATGGTGGCCATGGCCGGTCCGGGGCCTGATGCGCTGAATCGCTGCTCGGTGCGGGGTGGTGCCGCGTGCTTATCGCAGGTGTCGGCTGCCAGGCGCTCGGATGCTTGCCGTGCACCTGACGCGTCAGGCGGCGATTGCGCTGTGCGTCGCTCGCAGTGTCAGCTTGCCAGTGCGATCTCAGTGCAGGCGAGTGCGATCAATCCTTGCGTGATGCAACGCCGGCCGCGTCATCCACCACGGCACCGGCCAGTAACGCAGCAGTCAGGCCGGCGCGCTCAACCCAACCGGTCGAACCCGAACAGTGCGTGCAGTGGATGCGGCCTGCCTTCCAGCCGCGCACGCAGCAGGCCAGCCCCGATCGCGCTGTAGGTGATGCCATTGCCGCCATAGGCCATCGCAAACAGCAGGCGTGAGCCGTGTTCGGCATGCGCGCCGAAGAACGGCAGCCCGTCGGCGGTTTCGGCAAACGTGCCCGCCCACGAAAACACCGGGCGCAGGCGCATGTCCGGCATGGTATTGCCGATCTTCTTCAGCAGCGTTTTCAATTTGACCTGCACGCGCGCATCGCGGCGTGCGGGGATGTCGACATTGTCGTCTTCGCCGCCTGCCACCACACGGCCATCGGGCGTGCTGCGCATGTACAGATACGGGCGTGCGGTCTCCCACATCATGGTGTGTCTGAGCGCGCCCATGTCGCTGTCATGCAGCGGGTCGGTCACGAACGCGTAGCTGCTGCGGTTGCGTGCCACGCGTTGCGAGAGCCACTGTTGGTTGCCGTAGCCGGCCGCCATGATCACGTGCCCGGCGCGGACCGTGATGCCTTCTTCGGTGCGCAGCTCGACATGCTGCGCCTGCGGTACGATCGAGGCGATGCTGGTGCGATCAAAGACGCGCGCGCCGTATTGCTCGCATTCGGCAAACAGGCGATAGCACAGCCGATACGGGTCGACACTGGCCGCCAGGCGGCTGAGGATCGCGCCGTCCGAGCGCACGCCATAGTCGTGCCACAACGGTTCGCGCTCGACCCATTCCACCGGCAGCCGATGCGTCCGGCGCGCATCCAGCTCGCTGCGCAGGTCGTTGAGGTCGCGCGCGCGGCTGGCGTAGTACAGGCTGTCCTGGCGGGTGAAATCGCAGCCGCCGAGGCTGTCGCACAGGTCCTGCAGATCGACGATGGCCTGCGCGCAGGCGCGGTAGGCGAGCGCGGCTGCCGGCATGCCGTACTGCCTGGCCAGCTCGATCATCGGGGTGTCGATTTCGTACTGCAGCAGCGCGGTGCTGGCCGAGGTGCTGCCCCAGCCGATTTCGCGTTGCTCGATCACCATGACGTCGTGGCCATTGCGCAGCAGCTCGTGGGCAATCAGCGCGGCAGTGACGCCGCCGCCGACGATCACGACCTCGCTGTGGGTGGCCTGCTCCAGGCGCGGATACGCGCGCATCAATCCGTTGCGGATCGACCAGAAGGGGTAGCCACTTTTGAGGTCCATGCGATGTCGTACGTGCGGGCGGTCCGAGATTGGACGGCCAAGCGGGGTGAAGCGGTCGTGAGGCGGGCGCGGCCGTTCAGCCCGTCACCAAACCGCAAACAGCCGGCGTTAACGTGCGTGGAAAGCTCCTCACGGCGCGCTGGTTATGCTCGCGCCTCCCAACGCAACAACGCAGCAAGAGGGTGTGACATGTCGATTGTCCTGTACGTCGGTGGCAGCAAAGATGGCGACAAGGGCGTTGTGCCATACGGCTTCAGCAAGTCGCGCACCATGACCGCCAGTGGTCCGGAGATCTACGTCGAGCGCATGGTGCCGCTGAAGGACGTGGGCAAGATCCGTGTCATGGCGCTGGAATCGCTGCAGGAGAGCATCCTGGTCGAGCGCGCCGCCACCCATTACGCCCACCGCGCCAGCTGAGCGCGACGGCATAGGTTTACGGCGGCGCTGTCAACGGGTTTCCGTGGCGGGCCTGCACTGCGAAAATGCGGGTTTTCAGTGAAGCGGTTTACCCGCGCCGTCATGCACGATAGCCAGCTTGCCCAGCAGATCGCTCGCACCATCGCCGACGAGATCGGTGCGCAACCCGCCCAGGCGCGCGCCGCCATTGCCCTGCTCGACGAGGGCGCCAGTGTTCCGTTCATCGCCCGCTACCGCAAGGAAGTCACTGGCGGCCTGGACGATACCCAGCTGCGTAACCTCGAAACGCGCCTGACCTATCTGCGCGAACTGGAAGAGCGCCGTGCGGCGATCCTGTCCAGCATCGGTGAACAAGGCAAACTCAGCGACGAATTGCGTAACGAGATCGCCGCGGCCGATACCAAATCGCGGCTGGAAGATCTGTACCTGCCCTACAAGCCCAAGCGGCGCACCCGCGCGCAGATCGCACGCGAAGCCGGGCTGGAGCCCTTGGCCGATGGCTTGTTGGCTGATCCGGCCCAGGCGCCGGAAGTGGCCGCTGCGGCCTTCATCGACGCCGACAAGGGCGTGGCCGACATCAAGGCTGCACTGGAAGGGGCACGTGCCATCCTGATGGAACGTTGGGGCGAGGACGCTGCGCTGGTGGGCGAGCTGCGCAGCTGGCTCAACGATCACGGCGTGATCCGCGCAAAGGTGGCCGAGGGCAAGGAAGAGGCCGGTGCCAAGTACCGCGACTATTTCGACCATGCCGAAGCGCTGGCAAAGATTCCGTCGCACCGTCTGCTGGCGCTGTTTCGCGCGCGCCGCGAAGAAATCCTCTATCTCGATCTGGACCCGGGCACCGATGCCGAAGCCGGCCACCAGTACGCCGAGGGGCGGGTGGCGCGCAATGCCGGCATTTCCAATGAAGGCCGGCCGGCCGATCGCTGGTTGCTCGACGCGTGCCGGCTGACCTGGCGTGCCAAGCTGCACATGCACCTGCTGCTGGACCTGTTCAATCAGGCGCGCGAAAAGGCCGAGGCCGAGGCGATTGCGGTGTTTGGCGACAATCTCAAGGACCTGATGCTGGCCGCGCCGGCGGGCCCGCGCGTGGTGCTGGGGCTGGACCCGGGCATCCGCACCGGGTGCAAGATCGCCGTGGTCGATGCCACCGGCAAACTGGTGGCCACCGAGACGATCTATCCGCACGAGCCCAAACGCCAGTGGGAGCAGTCGCTGCAGACGATCAGGACATTGTGCATGCGGCACAACGTGGAGCTGATCGCGATCGGCAACGGCACCGCCAGCCGCGAAACCGACAAACTGGCCGGTGAGGCGATCGCGTTGTGCGGAGCCACCAAGCTGCAGAAGATCGTGGTCAGCGAGGCCGGTGCGTCGGTGTATTCGGCGTCGGAATTCGCTGCCAAGGAATTTCCCAACCTGGATGTGTCGTTGCGCGGCGCGGTGTCGATCGCGCGGCGGCTGCAGGACCCCTTGGCCGAGCTGGTCAAGATCGAGCCCAAGGCAATCGGTGTGGGCCAGTACCAGCACGACGTCGATCAATATCGCCTGGCCAAGGCGCTTGACGCGCGCGTGGAGGATTGCGTCAACGCGGTCGGCGTCTACGTCAATACCGCGTCGGCGGCGCTGCTGTCGCGGGTGTCCGGCTTGTCCAGCACCGTGGCCGAGAACATCGTGCGCCATCGCGACGACAACGGCCCGTTCAAGCGCCGCAAGGACCTGCTCAAGGTGCCGCGACTGGGCGACAAGACCTTCGAACAATGCGCAGGCTTCCTGCGGATTGCCGATGGCGACGAGCCGCTGGATATGTCGGCGGTACATCCGGAAGCCTATCCGGTGGTCGAGCGCATCGTTGCCAATACCGGCAAGCCGATCAGGGCGTTGCTGGGCGATGGCAGCTTCCTGCGCGCGCTCAAGCCGGAGCTGTTCACCGACGAGCAGTTCGGTGTGCCGACCGTGCGCGACATTCTGAAAGAGCTGGAAAAACCCGGCCGCGACCCGCGCCCCGAGTTCAAGGCCGCGCAGTTTGCCGAGGGTATCGAAGACATCAAGCACCTCAAGCCGGGCATGGTGCTGGAAGGTGTGGTCAGCAATGTGGCCGCGTTTGGCGCCTTCGTCGATATCGGCGTGCATCAGGACGGTCTGGTGCATATTTCCGCGTTGGCCGATACCTTCGTCAAGGATCCGCGCGATGTGGTCAAGGCCGGCGACATCGTCAAGGTCAAGGTGCTGGAGGTGGACGTGGCGCGCAAGCGCATTGCGCTCACCTGTCGCCTGTCCGACACGCCGCCACCGGCCGACGGCACGGCGCCATCGCGCGAGGCGCGCGGTCATGGCGGGCCCGGGCAGGGTCGCCGCGATGGCGGTGGACGTGGGCCGGCAGCCGGCAACAACAAGCCGCGCATCACCGCGCCCCCGGCCGACAACGCGTTGGCGGCTGCGTTCGCGCGCGCCAAGCGCAGCTGAGCCAACGCCCCCCGGCCGACGTGGTCGGGGCAGGGTGGGGCAGGCCTTACCCACCAGGTCGCGGCAGCGGCATGACCGCCGCTGCGATCGTTGTCCCTGTGCGCTCAGTCGCCGCGGGACGCTGCTGCCCAGGCGCTATGAAAGAACGACACACCTACGTTTATCGCGCCCCGGCACGTGCGCCCGGCAGCACGCACGCGGCGGCTGTGCGCGGGCGGCAGGTGTGATTGCGTGTGATTCGTGCCGCCGGCTGCTGCGGGCCGTGGGCATCACCTCGGCCTGATTGCAGGCGCTGTCAGCAGCCTGCCGCCTTCCCTTGAGGCCATCACGACGCGCCATGCCGCGTGCGTGTGGGCACCACCAGACGTTCGATCAGATCCACCAACCCGGGCGGCTCCACCGGCTTGCCCATATGCGCATCGAAGCCGGCCACCACGGCACGGTCGCGGTCCTCTTCGCGCACATAAGCGGTCAGTGCGATCGCCGGGATATGCCGCGGCAGATCGGCGCGGCCGGCACGCACTGTGCGGATGAGGTCGTAGCCATCGCGCAGCGGCATCGCGATATCGCTGACCAGTACATCGAACGGCGCGGCAGCCAGACAGTGTTCGGCCGCATCCACCGAACCGGCCGCCTGCACCTGTGCGCCGGCAAGCATCAAGAATTGCATCACTGCCTCGCGTGAATCCTGGTCGTCATCGACCAGCAGGATGCGCACATCGGCCAGGCGACCATGGCAGTCGGCCGGCAGCGGTCCCGAAGGCGCGACCTCGGCCGAAGCGGGGCGCCAGTCGCTGACGCCATGCTGGAACGGCAGCACGATGGTGAAGGTCGAACCCTGGCCCGCACCGGGGCTGGAAGCGCCCAGGCTGCCGCCATGCAGGTCCACCAGCTGGCGGGAGATCGACAGGCCCAGTCCCAGGCCGCCCACGCGGCGTGTCGTACCGGCATCGGCCTGGCGAAAGCGGTCGAAGACATGCGGAAGGAAATCCGGCGCGATGCCGATCCCGCTGTCTTGCACGCACAGGCGCAGACGCCCGTCGTCCACCTCCAGGCCCACTCGCACGCTGCCGCCGGGCGCGGTGAACTTGAGCGCGTTGCTGAGCAGGTTGGAGAGCACCTGCTGCAGGCGCCCGGCATCGCCGAAGAACCACAGCTCGCCATCGACCGGCGCGTCCAGCTCCAATGCAATCTCGCGTGCGAGCGCGGCCGGCTGCATCAGTTCAACCGTGCTGCGCGCCAGCCCGGCGATGTCGAAATGCTCGGCCTGCAACCGGATCTTGCCGGACAGGATCGCGCTCATGTCCAGCAGGTCATCGATGATCTGGGTCTGCGCACGCGCACTGCGTTCGATGATGACCAGGCCCTTGCCCAGGTTGTCCGGCGCGAAGGTCTGCGATTGCATCAGCCGCGACCACCCCAGGATGGCGTTGAGCGGCGTGCGCAGCTCGTGGCTCAGGGTGGCCAGGAATTCGTCCTTGACCCGGTTGGCATGCTCCGCCTGGTTACGCGCGGCCGTTTCTGCCTGCAGCGACAATGCGAGCCTGGCGTCCACCCGGGTCCGTTCGATCACGATGCCGGCCAGGTGCGACGCCGAGCGGGCCATGGCCTGCTCGCGCAGCGAAGGCAGATGCGGGCGGTCGTAATAGATGTTGAGCGTCCCCAGCACCTGGCCATCGCTGGACAGGATCGGCGTCACGCAGCACGCCACGATGCCCAGTGCCGCCGACACCGCATGGTGGCGGCTGAAGCTCGGTTCGGCCTGGATGTCGGCACAGACGACTTGTTGGCCAAGATGCGCAGAGCGTGCGCACGGTGGTCCTTCCGGCCCTGCCGGCACTGGCTCGAACGGGCCGGGGTAATCGACCGGAAAATGCGGCGCCGATCCGAAGCTCAGGGTGTGCCGTACCTCGTCGAGCACCATCACCGAGCAATACAGCGCGATCTCGCCGCGTGCTTCCACGCTCAGGGCGATGGCATCCAGCACCACCGGCAATGGCGCGCCGGTGGTAATCAGGCTCAGGATCGCGCGGTCGGACGCGGTGGCGTCTTCGATCAGCTTGCGCTCGGAGATATCGGTCAGCGAGCCGATATGCCCCAAGAAGCGCCCGTCGCTCGCGAAGTGCGGCGAGGCGGTATCGATGCACCAGCGGTACTGCCCGTCATGGCGGCGTACCCGGTATTCGGCCAGGAATTCGCCACGCCGCTGCAGCGCCTGTTCGAATGCCAAGCGCACGCGCCCGGCATCGTCCGGATGCATCACGTCCCACCATCCCTGATCCAGCGCCTGATCCTCGGCCTGTCCGGTGAAGTGGTACCAGCGTGGGTTCCAGTAGACGCAATCGCCTTGCGCATCGGCCATCCAGATCATCGCCGGCACGGTCTCGCACAGTGCGCGGAAGCGGATCTCGCTTTCACGTAGTTGCTGCTCGAAGGTGCGGCGGTCGTGGATGTCGGTATAGGTGCCGATCCACTCGCTGATACCGCCATCGTCGCCACGCACCGGCAGTGCGCGCGTCAGGTGCCAGCGCGCCTGACCATCGTGACGCTGCAGCTCGCACTCCACTTCGTAGGCGCGCTCGCCCTGCAGCGCGTCCTGCCAGGCCTGTCCCGACAGACGCAGGCCGTCGGCGGTATGGGCCTGGTGCCAGGCGGCGGTCTCGTGGTCGGCCGGGTCCAGCCCGGTGTATTCGTACCAGCGCTGGTTGAAGTAGCGCGGCTGGCCATCCGCTCCGGCAATGAAAATGATCTGCGGCAACGTGTCGGCCAGGCGGCGCAGGCGCGCCTCGCTCGCTGCCAGCTGCTGCTGCGCCTTGGCGCGTTGCATCGACTCCCAGCAGCGCGCCGCCACCAGACGGACCAGCTCGATTTCGGTGGACAACCAGCGCCGCGGTGCGCGCTGATGCACACCGATGGCCGCCACCAGCCGGCCGTGCTTGTGCAGCGGAATCGCCAGCGAGGCGCGCAGGCCCGAGCGGCGATACTGCTCGGCCACATAGTCCGGCGCCCCGGGCGCCATCGCGTCGGTGGTGAACCAGGGGCGGTTTTGCAGCAGCGCGTCGCGCAGGCCCTGTGCTG
Organism: Xanthomonas sp. WHRI 6106; assembly: GCF_040202405.1. Classification (NCBI taxonomy): domain Bacteria; kingdom Pseudomonadati; phylum Pseudomonadota; class Gammaproteobacteria; order Lysobacterales; family Lysobacteraceae; genus Xanthomonas; species Xanthomonas sp. WHRI 6106. The sequence continues at coordinate 87,703 of NZ_JBEGFC010000011.1, forward strand.
CTTCCAGCGGAAAATCGCCCTGCAGGCTGGGCATGTCCTGCACGTGATCGCTGATGACGTGCATGGTGCCGCCATCGGCAGCCGCCAGCCCGAACGCACACCGGTTGGCCTGCAGATGTTCGCCCAGCAGGCGCACGCTGGTGTCGATGATGCGCCGCGGATCGGAGACATGTTGCAAGGCGTCTTCGAGCATCAGCAGGAAGCTGTCGCGACGCTCGACGCGGCGCTGCGCGGTGACATCGAAACCATGCACCAGGATCGCGTCGACGCGCCCATCGCTGTCGCGCATCGGCTGGTACAGGAAGTCCACGAAGGTTTCGTCAGGCGCGCTGCCCGGCGTGCGCTGCAGGTAGGCCGTCATCGATTCGCCGATGAAAGGCCGCCCACTGCGGCGCACGTCGTCGAGCAGTACCAGATAGCCTTGGTCGGCGATTTCCGGCATCGCCTCCAGCAAGGGACGGCCGAGGAGTGGCCGCTCACCGACGAGATCGTGGAAGCGTTGGTTGACCGTCTCGAAGACGTAGTCCGGGCCACGCAACACCGCCATGAAGGCCGGAGCCTGGTCGAGCGCTGGCGTTGCGGCACGCGTCGCCGCGCTGCGATCTGACTGATCTGTCGCCTTGACAGGTGCAGCGGCGACATACAGCGCACCCACCTGCCGGCCGGCATCCAGCACCGGGCTGCACGACCAGGTCGACAGATCCAAGGCGGCGTGTGCGCCGGCAGACAGCGTGTCGGTGGCGTCGGGGCCAGTCAGCTCGGCAAGCGGCCGGCCGAACGCGGTCGGGTGACGCTCGCCCAATGTGTCGATGCAGGCATCGTTGTAAACGCAGCGCCCGTGCTCGCCCCACACCAGCAGCATCGGATGCCGTGCATGCAGGCAGATCGATAGGGTAGTACGCAGCGCCGGATGACCGCGCAGCAGCGGATCGGCGGCGCATGCGGACGCCAAGAGCAGGGCGGCAGTTTCGCTCGTCTCCGGCAGCAAGCCGGCATACGGCGACACGGCACTCTCCATCCAGCAACCCGCCTGTCGTTTTCGATGCCTGGATTTTAGTGGCAACGGGTCGGCTGGCAACCCGGGCCGCGATCATCGGTCAGGCTGCAACAGGGCAGGGCGCACGGCTCAGCTGCTGGCGCCGCTCAGCTGCCGGGCACGCAAGAGAGCGTTGACCAGCTCCTCGGAGAGGTAGGGCTTGGTCAGGATCACGCCGCGTTCGAAGCCGGCAGGGATGCTGGTACTGGCGACGCCGGTGGCCAGCACGAACGGGATGCCGCGCTCGGACAGCAACCGCGCAACCGGCTCGCTGGTTTCCCCGTTGCCCAGCCGATAGTCCAGCACGGCGATATCGGGCGCATCGTCCTGGATCAACCGCAGGGCCTGATGGACTTCGCCGACCGGGCCGGCGACGGCCGCGCCAGCATGGACCAGTTGCAACTCGAGCAGCATGGCATTCATGTCATCGTTTTCGACCACGAGTACCCGAACTCCACGCAACACCGACATTGCTTACTCCTTCACCAAGTCGGCCAGTATATCGGCCCTGACCAGGCACGGTGCCGCCAACGCCTCAGGCACCTGAATTTGTCAGGCGCGTTGTGACACTGTTCGTTTCATTCTCAAGTCGCTATACTGCGCGGCCACGCCGAAGTGGCGGAATCGGTAGACGCAGCGGACTCAAAATCCGCCGCCCTTAAAAGCGTGTGGGTTCGAGTCCCACCTTCGGCACCAGGATGTTGCGGTTTCAGCAAAGCCCTTTCGGCAAACGCCGGAGGGGCTTTTTGCTATCGGCGGTCTGGCGACGGAGCGCACGCAGCAGCAGTGGCGTTTTAGCCGTGCGTGCACCCGGCATGTTGATCGCGCTGGAACCCAGCCTGGCGCTGTGGCTGTTTGATGTCCGCGTATGCGGCGCCGCTGCGCCTGGCAGCTCACGCAATGCGCCTTGCGTTCCATGCGAAGCAATGTGCGCCCTCATTCGCTCCGCCCCATGCCGTCGATTCGCCGCGTGTGGCGACCACATGTGTGGCGCTGAAATGATGTGTTTGTCCATCGCTGCCGACAACAGCGCAGGCACGCAACCATCACGCACGGTGCGTACCGTGGAGCTCTCCTTCAAGCAGGTGGCCTCCATGGACTACGATTCTTCGCAGCAATTGCGCATTCTTCGCGACATCCACGATACCAAGCCGGTATCGGACGAAGAGGGAAACTGGGCGGTACGTGCGGGCTATGCCACCCAGGCCGAAGACGGCGACATCGATCTGACGCATGAAGGTCGCAAGGCATTGGATGATGGCCAGGCCTGAGGCTCCTGCATCCCGCACGTGCGGGTCGCGCAAGCTGGTCGCGCCGCGCGAGTGATCGTCGGCACTCGTCGAGATGTGCGTGCGTGTGCACTGCAGGCAGGCAAGAGTGACGAATGCCTACAGGCGCCACGTCTTCGAACGAGGACGCGAGGGACGAGCCTGCAGCTCGCGGGACATCGATCGTCAGACAAAAAAGGCCCCGGCATTGCCGGGGCTTTCAGATGATTGGCGTCCCCACGGGGATTCGAACCCCGGTGTCCACCGTGAAAGGGTGGTGTCCTAGGCCTCTAGACGATGGGGACGCGTATCAAAACCTCGTTGTCCGAACCAGACGGCCTAATGTCTGAAATGGTGGAGCCAGGCGGGATCGAACCGCCGACCTCCTGCATGCCATGCAGGCGCTCTCCCAGCTGAGCTATGGCCCCGCGTTGCTGCGAGCCGGCAATCATAGCGACTGAAAACGACTTTGGGAAGCGGTCTGCGCAAAAAAGATGCGCTGCCATCGTTGGGTGTCGATGACGGTATGCCCACGCGCGCGAAAGTGCGTTGTGCGTTGTGCGTTCTTCGCGGGCTTGCCATCAGTGGCGCATTCGCATTCTGGGCGCCTCGTCGTTGGTGGCACGGCGCATTGCATCATGCATCGACGCGCTTGCTGACGTTACGCAGTGTCCAATGCAATGCCGTGCTTGCCGCCAGCTCTTCCAGAGCGAGCTGACGGTGACACCTGGCGCAGGAGCTAAGATCGATCTGCACAGGTGAGGCATCGGCGCGTTCGCCCGCGCAGACGTTACGTGCGTGCTCCATTGTGCAGCAGTGGCAGCCATCAGTTCACAAGCACGCGGGGGCGAAGCGGCGCTGAAGCGGAACGCGCGTCGTGGCGCAGGACTGCTGCAGCGCGCCCTTGCGGTCACACGCGCGCGCAAAACGCATAAAAAAGCCCCGGCATTGCCGGGGCTTTCAGATGATTGGCGTCCCCACGGGGATTCGAACCCCGGTGTCCACCGTGAAAGGGTGGTGTCCTAGGCCTCTAGACGATGGGGACGCGTATCAAAACCTGAGTTGTCATTTCAGACGGCCTAATGTCTGAAGTGGTGGAGCCAGGCGGGATCGAACCGCCGACCTCCTGCATGCCATGCAGGCGCTCTCCCAGCTGAGCTATGGCCCCACGAAACTGAGAACGAAATGATAGCGGCCTGTGAATGTTCGCGCAAGCGCTTTTTCATTCCGAATGAGACGGCGCACGTGCGCTGCACAGGCTCACTTGACACCGTGCAGGTCGCGCAGCTGGGTCTGCCGCGCGCCGAAGTAAGCGGCGAGATCGGCAATGTCCTGGTCGCTTAGTGCGGTTGCCTGCGCGGTCATCAGCGGATGCTGGCGGTCGCCGCTGCGATACGCCTGCAACGCATGCGCCAGGTAGTCGCCGTACTGGCCACCGAGTTTGGGATAACTGGGGTCGATCGGCGCATTGCCGTCGGCACCGTGGCAATCAACGCAGCTCTGGCCGGTGGCCTTGCCCTTGGCGTGTGCCAGCTTGTCGCCGGCATCGGCGCGGCCGGTCGGCAGGCCGGCGGAGGAGCCCGAGCCATGTTCGCCGCTGGCGTGGCCGGCATCGCCGGCGGAGTGGTCGGTGGACTCGACCTGGGATTGGGAGCAGGCCGCCATCAGGGCAGCGACCAGGACGATGGCTAGACGCGGAGCGTGCAGGGCGTTCGGCATGTGGGCGCTTATTTGAGGGTGGACAGAAAGGCTGAGATGTCGGCGATGTCCTGCTCGGAGAAACTCTGTGCCTGCGCCTGCATGGTCGGATGCTTGCGCTTGCCCTGGCGGTACTCGGTCAGCGCCTGTGTCAGGTATTGGGCAGACTGCCCGCCGATCTTGGGCACGCGATAGCTGGGGTAGGCGTTCTTGTAGCCGGTGACGCCGTGGCAGCCCTGGCAGGTATAGGCAAGCAGGCGACCGTTGGACGGATTGCCGGACGGTGCAGCGGCTGCGGGTGCGGGGGCGGCCGTGGCAGGTGCCGGCGTGGCCGGAGCTGCAGGCGTGACGGATGGTGTTGCTGATGCGCCCCCAAACGGCAGGAAGACGACCAGAGCGAGACAAGCGGCGAGCGGCTGCGGGCGCATGGTTTCGTATCCGGAAGACTGATTGAGCGTCCGCACGTGGGGGCGTGACGGAACCGGACCGAGTATGCCTGCGATTTGGCGCGGCGCAAACGGGGTGAATACGCGAAGTTGAACAGACCATGACCTTTGGCGCATTGGCGGCATACGTGCCCGGGTGGTTTACTTGCCTACAACACCTGTTCACGCATCCACTAGGACACGACGATGTCGCCATTCTCTTTCTTGCCCGGCCGCAGCGGAACCTGCGCGCTAGCCTTGTTTATCTCCACTAGCCTGTTATTGGGCGGTTGCAAGGCCGGCGACAGTGAGGCCAAGGCTGCAGAAGAAAAGAAGACCGTGGACGCGGTGCCGGTGGAAACCGCCAAGGCGGCGCGGCGCGCGGTGGCCGCCAGTTACACCGGCACCGCGCCGCTGGAGCCGCGCGCCGAAGCGCAGGTGGTGGCCAAGACATCGGGCGTTGCGCTGGCGGTGCTGGTGGAAGAAGGCCAGAAAGTCTCGGCAGGCCAGGCACTGGTGCGACTGGATCCGGATCGCGCGCACCTGGCAGTGGCGCAGAGCGAAGCGCAACTGCGCAAGCTGGAAAACAGTTATCGCCGCGCCACCCAGTTGGTGGGCCAGCAACTGGTGAGCGCAGCGGATGTGGATCAGCTCAAGTTCGATGTCGAAAACAGCCGTGCGCAGCACCGTCTGGCATCGCTGGAGCTGTCCTACACCACGGTGCAGGCGCCGATTTCCGGCGTGATCGCCTCGCGTTCGATCAAGACCGGCAACTTCGTGCAGATCAACACGCCGATCTTTCGCATCGTCGACGATTCGCAGCTGGAAGCCACGCTCAACGTGCCCGAGCGCGAGCTGGCGACGCTCAAATCCGGCCAGCCGGTGACCTTGTTGGCCGATGCGCTGCCCGGCCAGCAGTTCGTCGGCAAGGTGGACCGCATTGCGCCGGTGGTGGATTCGGGCAGCGGCACGTTCCGGGTGGTCTGCGCGTTCGGCAAGGGCGCCGAGTCGTTGCAGCCGGGCATGTTCGGGCGCATCCGTATCGATTACGACCAGCGCAAGGATGCGTTGGTGATCCCGCGCCTGGCGTTGCTCGACGACGGCGAGCCGGCGGTGTTCGTGGTGCGTAATGGCAAAGCCAGTCGCGTACCGGTGAAGCTGGGCTACGCCGAAGGGCCGTGGCTTGAAGTGCGCCAGGGTTTGAAAGAGGGCGATCAGGTAGTGACGGCCGGCAAGGTGGCGCTGCGCGATGGCACTGCCGTGCAGGTGATCGGCCAGCCCGATCGCAAGCCGGTCGCCACTGCTCCGGCTGCTGCACGCGATGAGACGCACGCATGAGTGACCACGGCAACCCGCACGGTCCCGTGCACGACCCGCATGCGCCATCGCCCGGTGGTGGCCTGGTCGCCTTCGCCACGCGGCGACGGGTAACCATCGCCATGATCACCGTGACCATGCTGCTGTTCGGCCTGATCGCGCTGCGCAGCCTCAAGGTCAATCTGCTGCCGGATCTGAGCTATCCCACGCTCACCGTGCGCACCGAATACACCGGTGCGGCGCCAGCGGAAATCGAGACGCTGGTGACCGAGCCGGTGGAAGAGGCCGTCGGCGTGGTCAAGAACCTGCGCAAGCTCAAGTCGATCTCGCGCACAGGGCAGAGCGATGTAGTGCTGGAGTTTGCCTGGGGCACCAACATGGACCAGGCCAGCCTGGAGGTGCGCGACAAGATGGAAGCCTTGTCGCTGCCGCTGGAAACCAAGCCGCCGGTGTTGCTGCGCTTCAATCCTTCCACCGAGCCGATCATGCGGCTGGCGCTGTCGCCCAAGCAGGCGCCGGCCTCCGACACCGATGCGATCCGCCAGCTCACCGGGCTGCGTCGGTATGCCGACGAAGACCTGAAAAAGAAGCTCGAGCCGGTGGCCGGCGTGGCCGCGGTCAAGGTCGGTGGCGGGCTGGAAGACGAGATCCAGGTCGATATCGATCAGCAGAAACTCGCTCAGCTCAATCTGCCGATCGACAACGTGATCACTCGGCTCAAGGAGGAGAACGTCAACATCTCCGGCGGTCGGCTCGAAGAAGGCTCGCAGCGCTACTTGGTGCGTACGGTCAACCAGTTCGTGGATCTGGACGAGATCCGCAACATGTTGGTCACCACGCAGAGCAGCAGCGGCAGCGCGGCCGAAGCGGCGATGCAGCAGATGTATGCCATTGCGGCGTCCACCGGTTCGCAGGCGGCGCTTGCAGCTGCAGCCGAAGTGCAGAGCACTTCGTCGGCGTCCAGCAGCAGCATTGCCGGCGGCATGCCGGTGCGGCTGAAGGATGTGGCGCAGGTGCGCCAGGGCTACAAGGAACGCGAGGCGATCATCCGCCTGGGCGGCAAGGAAGCGGTAGAGCTGGCGATTTACAAGGAAGGTGACGCCAACACCGTGTCCACTGCCGCCGCGCTGCGCAATCGCCTGGAGCAACTCAAGGCGACAGTGCCGGGCGACGTCGACATCACCACCATCGAAGACCAGTCGCACTTCATCGAACACGCGATCAGCGACGTCAAGAAGGACGCGGTGATCGGCGGCCTGCTGGCGATCCTGATCATCTTCCTGTTCCTGCGCGATGGCTGGAGTACGTTCGTCATCAGCCTGTCGTTGCCGGTGTCGATCATCACCACGTTCTTCTTCATGGGCCAGCTGGGGCTGAGCCTCAACGTGATGTCGCTGGGCGGGCTGGCCTTGGCCACCGGCCTGGTGGTGGACGATTCGATCGTGGTGCTGGAGAGCATTGCCAAGGCACGCGAACGCGGCTTGAGCGTGCTGGACGCGGCCATTGCCGGCACCCGTGAAGTGAGCATGGCGGTGATGGCCTCTACGCTAACCACCATTGCGGTGTTCCTGCCGTTGGTCTTCGTGGAAGGTATCGCCGGTCAGTTGTTCCGCGACCAGGCGTTGACGGTGGCGATCGCGATCGCGATCTCGCTGGTGGTGTCGATGACGCTGATCCCGATGCTGAGCTCGCTCAAGGGGGCGCCGCCGATGGCGTTCCCGGACGAGCCGAGCCATCCGGATTGGCAGCCGGAGCAGCGTTGGCTCAAGCCGGTGGCGGCCGGGCGGCGCGGGGCCGGAGCGAGCGTGCGTTACGCGTTCTTCGGCACAGCGTGGGTGGTGGTCAAACTGTGGCGTGGCATTGCGCGGGTGGTGGGGCCGGTAATGCGCAAGGCCAGCGACTTGGCGATGGCACCCTATGGGCGCGCCGAGCGTGGTTATCTGGCGATGTTGCCGGCGGCCTTGAGGCGTCCTGGCCTGGTGCTGGGCCTGGCAGCGGCCGCATTTATCGGCACGGTGTTTCTGGTGCCGATGCTGGGCGCGGACCTGATTCCGCAGCTGGCCCAGGATCGCTTCGAAATGACCGTCAAACTGCCGTCCGGCACGCCGCTGGCGCAGACCGATGCGCTGGTGCGCGAGCTGCAGCTGGCCCATGACAAGGACCCCGGCGTTGCCTCGTTGTACGGCGTCAGTGGCAGCGGCACGCGGCTGGATGCCAACCCCACCGAGAGCGGCGAGAACATCGGCAAGCTCACCGTGGTGATGGCCGGCGGCGGCAGCCCGGACGTGGAAGCGGCCGCCACGCAGCGGCTGCGCAGCAGCATGGCCGGGCATCCGGGCGCGCAGGTGGATTTTGCGCGGCCGGCGTTGTTCAGTTTTTCGACGCCGCTGGAAGTGGAACTGCGCGGGCAGGATCTGGGCGAGCTGGAACAGGCCGGGCAGAAGCTGGCGGCGATGCTGCGCGCCAATGGCCACTATGCGGACGTGAAGTCCACGGTGGAGGAGGGCTTCCCGGAAATCCAGATCCGCTTCGACCAGGAGCGCGCCGGTGCGCTGGGGCTGACCACGCGCCAGATCGCCGATGTCATCGTCAAGAAGGTGCGCGGCGATGTGGCCACGCGCTACAGCTTCCGCGATCGCAAGATCGATGTGCTGGTGCGTGCGCAGCATAGCGACCGCGCCAGCGTGGAGGCGATTCGCCAGCTGATCGTCAACCCGGGCAGCAGCCGGCCGGTGCGTCTGGCGGCCGTGGCCGAAGTACTGGCGACCACCGGCCCCAGCGAGATCCATCGCGCGGATCAGACCCGCGTGGCGATCGTGTCGGCCAGCCTGAAGGACATCGACCTGGGCGGTGCGGTGCGTGAAGTGGAGACGATGGTGCGCAAGGACCCGCTCGCTGCCGGCGTGGGCATGCACATCGGTGGGCAGGGCGAGGAACTGGCGCAGTCGGTCAAGTCGCTGTTGTTCGCGTTCGGTCTGGCGATCTTTCTGGTGTATCTGGTGATGGCCTCGCAGTTCGAATCGCTGCTGCATCCATTCGTCATCCTGTTCACGATCCCGCTGGCGATGGTGGGGGCGGTGCTGGCGCTGCTGATGACCGGCAAGCCGGTCTCGGTGGTGGTGTTCATCGGCCTGATCCTGCTGGTGGGGCTGGTGACCAAGAACGCGATCATCCTGATCGACAAGGTCAACCAGCTGCGCGAAGACGGCGTGCCCAAGCGCGAGGCATTGATCGAAGGCGCACGCTCGCGCCTGCGTCCGATCATCATGACCACGCTGTGCACCTTGTTCGGCTTCCTGCCGCTGGCAGTGGCCATGGGCGAGGGCGCGGAGGTGCGCGCACCGATGGCGATCACCGTGATCGGCGGCCTGTTGGTTTCGACGCTGCTGACCTTGCTGGTGATACCGGTGGTGTACGACCTGCTGGACCGGCGTGCCGATGCCTACTACCTGGAGCGTGGCCGGCGCATGGCACGGCGCGAGGCACCCGCCGGCGGTCATACCGACGGACTGGAGGCGCTATGAGCGTTGCTGCCTTCAGCATCCGCCGGCCGGTCACCACCATCATGTGCTTCGTGTCGTTGGTGGTGGTGGGCTTGATCGCCGCGTTCCGGCTGCCATTGGAAGCCTTGCCGGACATCTCCGCGCCATTCCTGTTCGTGCAGTTGCCGTACACCGGCTCCACCCCGGATGAGGTGGAGCGCAACTTGGTGCGGCCGGCCGAAGAAGCCCTGGCGACGATGACCGGCATCAAGCGCATGCGCTCCACGGCCACTGCCGATGGCGCCAACATCTTCATCGAGTTCAGCGACTGGGATCGCGACATCGCCATTGCCGCCTCGGACGCACGCGAGCGTCTGGATGCCATCCGCGACGATTTTCCGGACGATCTGCAGCGCTTCCATATCTTCAAGTGGTCCAGCAGCGACGAGCCGGTGCTCAAGGTGCGCCTGGCCAGCCAGACCGACCTGACCGGCGCCTATGACATGCTGGACCGCGAGTTCAAGCGGCGTATCGAGCGCATCCCCGGCGTAGCGAAGGTGGAAATTTCCGGCGCGCCGCCGAACGAAGTCGAAATCGCCATCGCACCGGACCGCCTTACCGCACACGACCTCAGCCTCAACGACCTGAGCGAGCGGCTGGGCAAGCTCAATTTCTCGGTATCTGCCGGCCAGATCGACGACAACGGCCAGCGCATCCGCGTGCAGCCGATCGGCGAACTGCGCGATCTGCAGGAATTGCGCGAGCTGGTGCTCAACGCCAAGGGTCTGCGCCTGGGTGATATCGCCCAGGTGCGCCTGAAGCCGACCCGCATGAACTACGGTCGCCGGCTCGATGGGCGGCCGGCGATCGGTCTGGACATCTACAAGGAGCGCAGCGCCAACCTGGTGGACGTCTCGCGGCTGGCCTTAAAGGAGGTCGAGGACATCCGCGCCGAGCCGGCAATGCGCGATGTGCAGGTCAAGGTCATCGACAATCAGGGCAAGGCGGTGACCTCGTCGCTGGCCGAACTGGCCGAAGCCGGCGCGGTAGGGTTGCTGCTGTCGATCACCGTGCTGTTCTTTTTCCTGCGGCACTGGCCCTCCACGCTGATGGTGACGCTGGCCATCCCGATCTGCTTTGCGATCACGCTGGGCTTCATGTATTTCGTCGGTGTCACGCTCAACATCCTGACCATGATGGGCCTGTTGCTGGCGGTCGGCATGCTGGTCGACAACGCGGTGGTGGTGGTGGAAAGCATCTACCAGGAGCGCGAACGCATGCCTGGCCAGCCGCAACTGGCGGCGCTGCTGGGCACGCGTAGCGTGGCGATCGCGCTCAGCGCCGGCACGCTCTGCCATTGCATCGTGTTCGTGCCGAACCTGTTCGGCGAGACCAACAACATCAGCATCTTCATGGCGCAGATCGCGATCACCATTTCGGTGTCGCTGCTGGCGTCGTGGCTGGTGGCGATCAGCCTCATTCCGATGTTGTCGGCGCGCATGAAGACACCGCCGATGGTGACCTCCGAGCGCGGCGTGATCGCGCGGCTGCAGCGGCGTTACGCGCGCGTGCTGGCATGGACGCTGGCGCATCGCGGCTGGAGCGTGACCGGAATCATCCTGGTCAGTGCGATCAGCCTGGTGCCGATGAAGCTGACCAAGGTCGACATGTTCGGTGGCGATGGCGGCAACGAGGCCTATATCCAGTATCAGTGGAAGGGCTCATACACGCGCGAGCAGCTGGGCGATGAGATCGGCCGGGTGGAGAACTATCTCGAAGCCAGTCGCGCCAAATACCACATCACGCAGATCTATTCGTGGTTCAGCGAGGTGGAAGGCAGCAATACCGTGGTGACCTTCGATGCGAGCAAGGTCAAGGACCTGCCGCCGTTGCTGGAACAGATCCGCAAGGAGCTGCCGCGGTCTGCGCGTGCCGATTACAGCATCGGCAATCAAGGCGACGGCGGCAGCGGCAATCAAGGCGTGCAGGTGCAGTTGGTCGGCGATTCGACCGAGGCGCTCAAGGCGTTGGCCGACGACGTGATTCCGCTGCTGGCACAACGCAAGGAACTGCGCGACGTGCATGTGGACACCGGCGATCGCACCAGCGAACTGGCAATTCGGGTGGATCGGGAGCGGGCGGCGGCGTTCGGCTTCAGTGCCGAACAGGTGGCCAGCTTCGTGGGCTTGGCGTTGCGTGGCACGCCGTTGCGCGAGTTCCGGCGTGGCGACAACGAGGTGCCGGTGTGGGTGCGCTTTGCCGGTGCCGAACAGAGCAAGCCGGAAGACCTGGCCAGCTTTACGGTGCGCACCAAGGATGGCCGCAGCGTGCCGTTGCTGAGCCTGGTGGAGGTGCAGATCCGTCCGGCCGCCACCCAGATCGGCCGCACCAATCGGCAGACCACGCTGACCATCAAGGCCAACCTGGCGGAGAAGGTCACCGTGCCGGAGGCGCGCGCTGCGATGGAAAAACCGCTCAAGGCGATGCGTTTCCCTGCCGGCTACAGCTACACCTTCGACGGCGGCGATTACCAGGATGATGGCGAGGCGATGGGCCAGATGGTGTTTAACCTGGTGATCGCGCTGGTGATGATTTACGTGGTGATGGCCGCCGTCTTCGAGTCGCTGTTGTTCCCGGCGGCGATCATGAGCGGCGTGCTGTTTTCCATTTTCGGGGTGTTCTGGCTGTTCTGGATCACCGGTACTGCGTTCGGAATCATGTCCTTCATCGGCATCCTGGTGTTGATGGGCGTGGTGGTGAACAACGGCATCGTGATGATCGAGCACATCAACAATCTGCGCCGCCGCGGCATGGGGCGCACGCAGGCGCTGGTGGAGGGGTCACGCGAGCGGCTGCGGCCGATCATGATGACCATGGGGACCGCCATCCTGGCGATGGTGCCGATCTCGCTGACCAGCACCACGATGTTCAGCGACGGCCCGCCGTACTTCCCGATGGCGCGCGCCATTGCCGGCGGCCTGGCCTTTTCGACGGTGGTGAGCCTGCTGTTCCTGCCGACGATCTACGCGATCCTCGACGACATGAGCAGCGGCGCAGCGGCGCTGGTACGACGTGCACGCGGTGTGCCGAAGACAACGCCGATGAATGCTGCGTTGGAGTAGCGAACGAGGTGCTGCCTAACAATGCGGCTGTGGCTCTTGAAAGGCGTGCGATGCATCAAGCCCCTCTCCCCCCGGGAGAGAGGGGTTGGGGTGAGGGTACGGCTCTACCAAATGGCGCAAGCACAATGCGCTACCCGCAAAAAGCATCAGCCTGTCAGATACTGACTTCGGCGAGAGGCGGCAGCGCGGCCGGGAATCGGCTCTTCGGCGCGGCAGACATCCTGTCTGACGCGCCGTCGCGGCACATCCCTGTGCCGCTCTCCGCCGATCCCCGACCACGCTGCCGCCCCGGCGAGTGGTTGCCGTGACTTCTATGGCTGCGAGCCGTTGCCGCAGCCACCTGACCCTTTCCGATGGTCCCAACCGTTGCCGGCCGTCGACGCGTCGCTCTTCTAAGGATGAAAGCAGCGGTACTTTTGTTGGTCGCACTCAGCATCTTCCACCCACTGACGGCAGCCGCATCAAGCCCCTCTCCCGCCGGGAGAGGGGTTGGGGTGAGGGTACGGTCTCCCGATTAGTGCCAAGCGTGCGGCGGTCAGCCACTTCGGCGAGAGGCGGCAGCGCGGCCGGGAATCGGCCTTTCGGCGCGGCAGACATCCTGCCTGACGCGCCGTCGCGGCACATCCCTGCGCCGCTCTCCGCCACTCCCCGGCCGCGCTGCCGCCCCGGCGAGTGGTTGCCATGGTGTTGAGCAGCGAAAACGGTGGTGCAGCCGCGTTCGGCCTGCGCATCGAGAACTCGACCACTGCGTTCCCCAGCACGTGCTGTGCAGCAACCGCAGTCAATCAGCGCCGAGGCGCTGGTTGACCAGCTTCCAACCGCGCCTGACGAAACCAACCAATCGAGCCGGGATCGCCAAGGAGGCGGCTCTGGCGGCTAGGTACGGCAGTGTGGGTGAGTTGATGCAGAGCCTTGGACCATCCAGCTTGCTGGATAAGGCACCCGGCACTCAGCCCGCACGCACCTGGCGCACGATCGCCGCGGCCTTGGCCGAGCTTTCCTTGACCTTGTCCCACTGGCCCTGTGCCAGCCAGTCCTTGGGCACCATCCACGAACCACCGATGCACAGCACGTTGGGCTGCGACAGGAACTCGGCGGCATTGGCTTCGCTGATGCCGCCGGTGGGGCAAAGTTTGAGCTCGGACAACGGACCGGCCAGGCCCTTCAGCATCTGCAGACCGCCCACGGCGGTGGCCGGGAACAGCTTGCACACCCGGAAGCCGAGGCCCATCAGGGTCAGCAGCTCGGTCGGCGTCGCTGCGCCAGGTACGGCCGGAATTGGCGCATCGGCCAGCAGGCGTGCCAGCGGTGCAGGCGTGCCCGGGGTCACCAGGAAGTCGGCGCCGGCATCCACCGACTGGCGCAACTGCAGCTCGCTCAGCACGGTACCTGCGCCAATCACGATGTTGGGAAGCTCGCGCTTGAGCATCGCCAGCGCGTCGATCGCCACCGGCGTGCGCAAGGTCAGCTCGATCGCGGGCAGGCCGCCTTCCAGCAGCGCATCGGCGACGCGGCGCGCCTGGTCCAGCGTGTCGACGGTGACCACCGGCAGGATGCCGGCATCGCGCAGCAGCTGTTCGGCGGTGTTCTGGGTCTGGGCAATCGTCATTGCAACTCCATTAGACGGCGGCCGCCGGGGCGGCCGCGCAGAGGGAAGGGGTCAGGCGTCCTTGGACTCGTGCGGTGCGGCCGCCGCGGCCGCATCGGCCCCGAGTTCGTATTCGGCGTCGTAGCTCCACAGCGCACCGTCCGGATGGGTCGGGCCGCAGGAAATGGAGATCGCGCCCTGGTCGGCCGGGCCGACGACCTGCCGGTTGATCGCAAACAGGTTGCGGCCCAGGTCGTTGCCCGCCACGGCGGTGTTCGGCGCCACCTCGCGCGATGCCCATTCTTCGGCCGAGACCAGCACTTCCAGAATGCCGGCTTCGCCGTCCAGACGCACGATGTCGCCTTCGCGGACGCGTCCGATCGGGCCGCCGCGCGCCGCCTCGGGGGTGAGATGGATCGCCGCCGGGAACTTGCCCGACGCGCCGGAAAGGCGGCCATCGGTCACCAAGGCCACGCGGCGGCCCTGGTTCTGCAACAGGCCCAGCAACGGCGCCATCGAATGCAGTTCAGGCATGCCGTTTGCGCGCGGGCCCTGGTAGCGCAGCACCACCACGAAATCGTGCGGCAGCACGCCGGCGGCATGCAGCTTGTTGAGCACCTGCGGCGTGTCGATCACCACCGCCGGCGCTTCGATCGTGCGATGCTGCGGCTTGACCGCCGACAGCTTGATCAGCGACCGCCCCAGGTTGCCGCGCAGCAGGCGTAGACCGCCCTGCGCTTCGAAGGCATCGCTGACAGGGCGCGCCACGCTGTCGTCGGCGGTGGTCGCGGTACCCGGAACATAGGTGACCTTGCCGTCCTGCAGGCGCGGCTCGTTGACGTAGGCGCGCATGCCGCCTTCGACCACGGTGGGCAGGTCGTCGTGCATGTAACCGGCGTCCATCAGCTCGCGGAACACGAACGCAGTGCCGCCCGCGGCCTGGAAGCGATTCACGTCGGCCTCCCCGTTCGGGTAGACGCGGGTCAGCAGCGGCACGGTCTGCGAAATCAGATCCATGTCGTCCCAGGTCAGCACGATGCCGGCCGCACGTGCCACTGCGATCCAGTGGATGGTGTGGTTGGTCGAGCCGCCGGTGGCCATCAGCGCGACCACCGCGTTGACGATGGCGCGCTCGTCGATCAGGCGGCCGAACGGGCGGAAATCCTGGCCCAGCGCAGAAATGGCCAACGCACGTGCGGTGCCCTCGCGGGTCAACGCGTCGCGCAGCGGCAATTCCGGGTTGACGAACGAGGCACCGGGCAGCTGCACGCCCATCGCCTCCAGCAACACCTGATTGGAATTGGCGGTGCCGTAGAAGGTGCAGGTGCCGGGCGAGTGGTACGACGAAGATTCCGCTTCCAGCAGTTCGGCGCGGGTGGCTTCGCCGGCCGCATAGCGCTCGCGCACTTCGGCCTTCTGCTTGTTCGGGATGCCCGGCGTCATCGGGCCGGCCGGCATGAAGATCGCCGGCAGGTGTCCGAATGCCAGCGCGCCGATCAACAGCCCCGGCACGATCTTGTCGCATACGCCGAGGTACACCACGCTGTCGAACATGTCGTGGCTCAGGCCGATCGCGGCAGCCTGGGCAATGTTGTCGCGCGAGAACAGCGACAGTTCCATGCCGGCGCGACCCTGGGTCACGCCGTCGCACATGGCCGGCACGCCACCGGCGACCTGCGCGGTGGCGCCGAGCGAACGCGCCGTGTCGCGGATCAGCTGCGGGTAATGCTCGAACGGCTGATGCGCCGACAGCATGTCGTTATAGGCGGTGATGATGCCCAGGTTGGGGGTGGCCGCACCGCGCAGGCGCGACTTGTCGGTCGGCTCGGACGCAGCAAAACCATGGGCAAGATTGCCGCAGCTCAAACGGCTACGGAACGGTCCCTCGCGCAGGGCGGCATCGAGGCCGGCCAGATACGCCGCGCGCGACGGCGCGCTGCGCTTGCGGATACGGTCGGTGACAGCTTGGATGTTCGGATGCAGGCTCATTGGCTACCGGCTATGAGAAACGGGAAAGGAAATGCGCTTTTAATTTCCCGCACATGGATGTGCGGGCTGTTGCGAAGGACTCGCACGAAATCGGCTGTTGCGAAGGACTCGCACAAGATCGGCTCCTGCGAGGGGACGCGCATCACTGACACCAATGCACCCGCAAGCGCGGGCCAGGCTGCTGCAGCGCCACGCGGATCGGGTACTCGCCGACGTCCTCGCCTGCCAGTGCGGCCTGCAGCACATCCAGCTTCTGCTTGCCGCGCAACAGCAGCAGGCGGGTCGGGATCGCGGACAGACCGGCAGGCGTGAGGGTGATGCGCAACGGCCACTGGTTCGCGCCCGGGCAGCCGGTCGCATCCAGCGAGGCGTACGGCTGCGGGCTGGCGAGCGCCTTGGGCAGGTCGGTCGAGCCGGGGAACAGCGAAGCGGTGTGTCCGTCGCCGCCCATGCCCAGCACCGCCAGACAGGCCGGCTCGGCATGGGTGGCCTGCAGGTTGGCGGTGTGCACGCACTCGGGCAACTGCTTGCCGGGGCGCACCAGCGGGATGAAGGTGGCCGCCGGTGCGTGGGTCAGGAAGCTGTGATTGACCAGCCAGGCGTTGCTGTCCTGGTCCTGCGGCGAGAGCCAGCGCTCGTCGACCAAGCCTACCTCCACCCGCGACCAGTCCAGCGGGCGGTGGGCGAGGGATTCGTACACCGGCGCCGGCGTCGTGCCGCCCGAGAGCAGCATGCGCGCCTGGCCACGCCGCGAGATCTCCTGTTCGAGCAGGTCGGCCATTTCGCTGGCCACCGCCTCGGTCCACTCGGCCGGGTCGTCGTAACGCACCAGGGTGATGCGCGGGTTGTCCTGCAGGTTCATCGCTGCTCCCCGGGGTGCTGGCGTTGCGCGTCCACCGCATACGCGGCGGCGCCAAGCAGACCGGCATGCGGATGCATGACCGCCAGCGACGGCACCCGCGACATGATGGCGGAGAACCGCCCCTTGTGTTCGAAACGCTGGCGGAAGCCGGAGTGCTGCAGCGAATCCAGCACCTTGGGCACCAGCCCGCCGGTGAGGAACACGCCGTCCCAGGCGCCCTGCATCAGCACCATGTCGCCGGCGATCGCACCGAAGATGGCGCAGAACAGGTCGATGGTGCGCGCCGAACGCGGGTCGCCAGCGGCCGCGCGTGCGGTGATGTCCTTGGGCTCCAGCGGGCCCGGGTCGACCCCGGCGATCTCGCTCAGGGCGCGATGGATGTTGACCAGCCCCGGCCCACAGATCAGGCGCTCGTTGGAGACCCGGCCGAACTGTTCGGAGAGGATCTCCAGCACGCGGATTTCCTCGGGCGTGCCCGGCGGGAAGCTGACATGGCCACCTTCTGTTTCCAGCGGAAAACAGCGCCCGTTGCGGATGATCAGACCACCCACGCCCAGGCCGGTGCCGGGGCCGATCACGCCATAGTTGCGCGGCTGATCGATCGGCGCCGGCCGCCAGCTGGCGCCGCCAACCTGCACCACGTCCTGTGGACGCAACAGGCTGATCGCCATGGCCTGGGCGGCAAAGTCGTTGATCAGGTGCAGCGTGCTGAAACCCAGCATGCTGGCGGTGCGCGTGCGCGAGATCACCCACGGATGATTGGTGATGCGGGCTTCGTCGCCATCGACGCGGCCGGCCACGGCGAACACGCCCTGGGTGGCCTGCACGCCGATCTGGTCGAGGTAGTAACGCGCGGCTTCGCCAAGCGAAGCGAACTCCACCACCGCAAATTCGCGCGAGGTGTCATCCAGCAGCGGTACAGAGGCGTCGACATCGGCCAGCGCGAAGCGCGCGTTGGTGCCGCCGATATCGGCAACCAGCACCGGCTTGGAAGGAGCGGTCATGCGTTGTTTCCCTGTGCGTCGGTGGCCGGAGGCAGGAACGGCGTGGCGGCGTCGGGGCCCCAGCTGCCAGCCGGGTAGGGCTGCAGCGGCAGGGCTGCGTCCTTCCAGGCATCGCTGACGCTGTCGATCCAGGCCCAGGCGGCCTTGACCTCGTCATCGCGCACGAACAGGGCCGGGTTGCCGTTGAAGGCGTCCACGAACAGCCGCTCGTAGGCGATGCGGCGGTGCAGGCCGGTTGGCACCGACAGTTCCAGTTCCAGCGGCTGCAGTTCGATGGCGCCCCATTCCGGGCCGGCCAGGCTGCTCATCAGGCCGAGTTCGATGTTTTCCTGCGGCTGCAGCTGGAAGGTCAGGCGGTTGGGCACCGCGTTCTGGCGGTCCGGGCGCTCGAACAGCCAATGCGTGACCGGCTTGAGCGTCACCACGATCCGGGTGGAGCGCTCGGCCAGGCGCTTGCCGGTGCACAGGTGGAACGGCACCCCGGCCCAGCGCCAGTTGTCGATATGTGCAGTCACCGCGACGAAGGTTTCCACGTCGCTGCCTTCCGGCGGGTGATAGGCCTGCGCCGGTTGGCCATTGATGCTGCCGGCGGTGTAGCGGCCACGCACGCTGTCGTGCGCGGCGTGGTCGGCGGTCATCGGGCGCAGCGCCCGCAGCACCTTGACCTTCTCGTCGCGGATGCGGTCGGCTTCCAGCGAGGCCGGCGGCTCCATCGCCACCAGGCACAACAGCTGCAGGATATGGCTCTGGACCATGTCGCGCAGTGCGCCGGAGCGCGCGTAATACGCATCGCGCCCGTCCACGCCTTCGCTTTCGGCGACCAGGATCTGCACCGACTCGATGTAGGTGCGGTTCCACACCGCTTCGAGCAGCGTGTTGCCGAAGCGCAGCGCGATCAGGTTCTGCACCGCCGCCTTGCCCAGGTAATGGTCGAGACGGAACACGCGGTCTTCGTCGATGAGCGCGCCGATCGACTGCAGGATCTCGCGGGCGCTGTCCGAATCGTGCCCGATCGGTTTTTCCAGCATCAGACGGTGCGGTGCTGCCAGCGCGCCACCCAGGGCCAGGCCCTGGCAGGTGCTGATGTACAGGCCCGGCGGAATCGCCAGATAGCTCACGCACTGGCGGTTGGCCAGCTCGCGCACCGCATTGGCCACCGACTCGGCATCGCGCAGATCCACCGAGCGGTAGTCCACCCGCTGCAGCAGTGTCTGGATCTGCCCGGGCGTGGCGATCGGCAACGCCTCGGTCAGGCGCGGCCGCAGCACTTCGCGGAAGGCCTCGGTGTCGTGCGGCGACAATGCCAGCGCACGGATGCGGAAGTCCTCCGGCAACAGGCCGTCGACGAACAGACGCAGCAGGGAGGGGAAGAGATAGCGCTGGGCGAGATCGCCGGTGGCGCCGAACAGGATCAGGGTGTTGTGCATGGACCGAGTTTCAGATTCTGGAGACATCGTTATCAGCGGCTTGGCGGAAAGGCGCCGGACAGCCGGCGGTCGGTACGTCTGTTCCTGAGCGACACTTGCGTGCGCGCAGCGGGGGATGGACGCTGACGTCCAGCCCCCGATTGTTGCAGCAACGGGCGGCGAGGGGTTAGCGCCCCGGCGGCATACCTGCACCTGCGTGGCGGAATGCCGGGTGGCGAGTCACTGGTGACGCCACTGGAAACTGCGGCGTGCGTCGGTAGCGGCATGGTCCCTCCCGAGATCGATGTTGCCATGTGAAAACGATTACATGTCAGAATAAACCAATGCATTCGTTTGCACAGAGATTTCGCGCAAACGAGTCGTTCGTCATTGCCGTCGGGAGGGCCGAGGGCAGGGCGCATACACAGTCGAGGCCGAACGATGGCGAAAGTGCAGTTGGAAGGTGTCCGCAAGGTCTATGAAAACGGCCAGGTGGCGGTGCAGGGCGCAAGCTTCGAGGTCGCCGATGGCGAGTTGATGGTGCTGGTCGGGCCGTCCGGCTGCGGCAAGTCGACCTTGCTGCGCATGATCGCCGGGCTCGAGGACATCAGCGCCGGCACGCTGAAGATCGGCGAGCGCGTGGTCAACGACGTGGCGCCGAAAGACCGTGACATCGCCATGGTGTTCCAGAGCTATGCGCTGTATCCGCACATGACCGTGGCCGAGAATCTGGCTTTCGGGCTCAAGCTGCGCGGCCACCCGAAGCAGGTCATCGCCGAGCGCGTCAACAATGCAGCCGAGCTGCTGGGCCTGACCCCGATGCTGGACAAGCTGCCCAAGGCCATGTCCGGCGGCCAGCGCCAGCGCGTGGCACTGGGCCGGGCGATGGTGCGCGAATCCTCGGTGTTCCTGCTCGATGAGCCGCTGTCCAATCTGGACGCCAAGCTGCGCCACAGCGTGCGCACCGAGATCGCGCAGCTGCATCGCAAGCTCGGCACCACCATGATCTACGTCACCCACGACCAGGTCGAGGCGATGACGCTCGGCCAGCGCATCGTGGTGCTCAAGGACGGCGTGATCCAGCAGATCGACAGCCCGATGGCGCTGTACGACCGCCCGGCCAATCTGTTCGTGGCCGGCTTTCTGGGCAGCCCGGCAATGAATGTGCTGCAGGGGCGCCTGGACGAGCAGGATGGCCTGCACCTGGTGCTGGCCGACGGCTGGCGGGTGCCGTTGGGCGCTGCCCGGGTTGATCGTCGCTGGTTCGGTCAGGACGTGATCGTCGGCGTGCGCCCCGAACACCTGCAACCGTCCGAAGACGCACGGCTGGGCTTCGAGGCACGGGTGGAAGTGATCGAGCCGGTAGGCAACGAGATCTTCCTCAACCTGGACCGCGGCGGCCAGCCGCTGGTGATCCGTGTGGCGCCGCAGGCCCTGCCTGCGGTCGGGCAGCCGCTGCGCCTGGCCTTGCGCAGTGATGCGCTGCATTTCTTCGACCCGGCGACCGGGCAGCGGCTGGAACCGGCCTAACGCTCCAGGCCGGGAAGGAGGGCGAGCGGGCGGGCGCGGTGCGCGCCTGCCTGCAGCACGGCGTCATCGCCCAGGGCCAGATCCAGCGGAAGCACGGCCAGCGCCAGTGGTCCGGCGACGCTGACCACTGTCCCGATGGTGGTGCCGTCGCGCACGACGCTGTCGCCGGCTTCGGCCTTGCCTTCGATCTCCAGCAACTGCAACGCACGCTTGGCCTTGCCCAGAAAGTGCGTGCGCGCCACGATTTCCTGGCCGGGGTAGCAGCCCTTCTTGACGCTGAAGGCGTGCAGGCGGTCCAGCGCAAGTTGTTGCGGCGTCCACTGTTCGCGCTGCGCCTGCGGCAGGCGAACCAGCCCCAGTTGCAGATCTTCCTGGCGCCATCGCGCGTCGATGCTCGGCACTTCCATCGGCGCGGCCAATGCCGTGTCCTGCGCAAGCAGTAGCGTGCGCGGCCGCTCGGCGGTGCCCATGTCCAGCGCGATATGCAGCGTTCCGATATCGGCATGTGCACCGTGCGCGCGTTGCGCCGGCTCGAAGCCGCCATACGCCGATAGCTTGATGGCGTTGATTGTCAGCTTGCGCCGGAACACGAAACGGCCGAGCTGCGCGGCGATCTCGGCTGCATTGCCGTCCGGCAACAGCATCAGCAACTGCGCGTCGTCCTCACGCAGGAGTGCGAAGATGGCAACCACGCGCCCCTTCGCCGTCAACCACGCATTCCATTGCCACTGCCCGATCGCCAGCGCCTGGACGTCATTGGCAAATTGGGCATGCGCAAACGCCACTGCATCCGCGCCGACCAATCGGACGTATTGCATGTCGTGCAGGGAGCCAAAACCCTGCGGAATAAGATTCAGGTTGTCAGCCACGGAAGGGGAGGACTAAAATCGCAATGTTGTGAGACCACTATGATAGGCCATCCAACCCCCACGCCATCGCAGGATTCCGAGACGCAGCCTTCCCCTCAGGAGCACATTCCCGAGAAGAAGCCACTGCCCAAAGAGATCGGTGGGCGCGACGGCCCTGAGCCAACGCGCTACGGCGACTGGGAAAAAAATGGACGCTGCATCGATTTTTGAGCAGCTTTTAGCCACAGCGGCCTAGTGCCGCCCAGCCGAGATAACGAGCCCAGCGAATGGCGATCCGCGAACGTCCTCTTTCCCCGCATCTCCAGGTGTACCGCTGGCAGATCCAGATGGTGACCTCGATCCTCAATCGAGCCACCGGCATCGTTCTGTCGGTCGGCGCCTTGGGTATTGCCGCCGCCTTGCTCACATTGATGCTTGGCCCCGACCACTGGAATTGCCTGCGCGAACATGCTGCCGCCTGGTACGGGCAGGTGTTCCTGTTCGGCTGGACCTGGAGCTTTGCCTTCCACCTGTTCGGTGGGTTGCGCCACATCCTGCAGGACTTCGGCCAGGGCTACGCCGTGCGCTCGTTCGTCAGCCTGGGCTGGCTGTCGGTGGTGCTGAGCCTGGTGCTCACCGCCGCGATCTGGGCTTACGTCCTGTTGTCTGGAGGTGCCGCATGAGCCGCTACCGTACCCCGCTGAAGAATGTGCGAGGCCTGGGTGCCGCCAAGACCGGTACCGAGCACTTCGTCGTCCAGCGCCTGACCGCCACCGCTCTGGTGCCGTTGTCGATCTGGTTCCTGATCTTCGTGCTGAGCCTGATCGGCGCCGACCATGCGGCCGCCAGCGCCGCCGTTGCCAAGCCGTGGAACGCGATTCTGCTGGTCGGCTTCCTGATCGCCTCGTTCTGGCATGCGCAACTGGGCATGCAGGTGGTGCTGGAAGATTACGTGCACAACTCGCTGCTCGCGCTTGCGGCGCAGACCATCGTGCGCTTCGTCGCCGTGCTGGGTGCCATCGTCAGTGTGTTTGCCGTGGCGCGTATCGCGCTGGGCATCAGCTGAGTCGCCAGCGACCAAACAGGAATCCATAATTCGATGTCCGCTTACAAGATCACAGAACACAAGTACGACATGGTCGTGGTGGGTGCCGGCGGTGCCGGCCTGCGCGCCACGTTCGGTCTGGCCCAGAAGGGCTTGCAGACCGTCTGCCTGACCAAGGTCTTCCCGACCCGTTCGCATACCGTTGCCGCGCAGGGCGGTATTTCCGCAGCGCTCGGCAACATGGGCGAGGACGACTGGCGCTATCACTTCTACGACACCATCAAGGGCTCCGATTGGCTGGGCGACCAGGACGCGATCGAGTACATGTGTCGCGAGGCGATCCCGGCCATCATCGAGCTGGAGCACTACGGTGTGCCGTTCTCGCGCACGGAAGAGGGCAAGATCTACCAG
Organism: Xanthomonas sp. WHRI 6106; assembly: GCF_040202405.1. NCBI lineage: Bacteria > Pseudomonadati > Pseudomonadota > Gammaproteobacteria > Lysobacterales > Lysobacteraceae > Xanthomonas > Xanthomonas sp. WHRI 6106. The sequence goes on from NZ_JBEGFC010000011.1 coordinate 110,734, forward strand.
CGCCCGTTCGGCGGCATGACCACCAAGTACGGCGAAGGCCCGTCCGCGCAGCGCACCTGCGCAGCAGCCGACCGTACCGGCCACGCCATGCTGCATACGCTGTACCAGCAGTCGCTGGCGCACAACGCGCGCTTCATGATCGAGTACTTCGCACTCGACCTGATCTTCGACGAAGAAGGCGTCTGCCGCGGCGTGCTCGCGCTGGACATGGCCGATGGCACGTTGCACCTGTTCCGCGCGCATGGCGTGGTGCTGGCCACCGGCGGTTACGGCCGTGCCTATTTCAGCGCCACCTCCGCGCATACCTGTACCGGTGACGGCGGCGGCCTGGTGATGCGTGCCGGCCTGCCGGTGCAGGACATGGAGTTCGTGCAGTTCCATCCCACCGGCATCTACGGTGCGGGCTGCCTGATCACCGAGGGCGTGCGCGGCGAAGGCGGCATTTTGCGTAACAGCAATGGCGAGCGCTTCATGGAGCGCTATGCACCGCACTACAAGGATCTGGCCTCGCGCGACGTGGTATCGCGCTCGATGACGGTGGAGATCCGCGAAGGCCGTGGCGTGGGCGAGCACAAGGACCACATCCTGCTCGACCTGACTCACCTCGGCCCGGAAGTGATCAACGACAAGCTGCCCGGTATCGCCGAAAGCGCGCACATCTTTGCCGGTGTGGACGTGACCAAGCAGCCGATTCCGGTGCTGCCGACCGTGCACTACAACATGGGTGGCATCCCGACCAACTATTACGGCGAGGTCGTGCGCAAGCAGGGCGACAACCCGGACGCGGTAGTGCCCGGCCTGTACGCCATCGGCGAAGCGGCCTGCGTGTCGGTGCATGGCGCAAACCGCCTGGGCTCCAACTCCTTGCTGGACCTGGTGGTTTTCGGTCGTGCGGTGGCCAATCGTTGCGCCGAAACGGTCAAGACCAACCAGCCGCACAAACCGCTGCCGTCCGATGCCTGCGACAAGGCGCTGGGCCTGCTGGACAAGCTGCGCTATGCCAACGGCTCCACGCCGACCTCGGTGATCCGCGACAACATGCAGCGCACCATGCAGTCGGACGCGGCTGTGTTCCGTACCAGCAAGACGCTGAAGGAAGGCGTGGACAAGATGGCCGAGATCTTCGCGTCCTTCGAAGACGTCAAGGTGTCGGACCGCTCGCTGGTGTGGAACTCGGACCTGATCGAGACCTACGAATTGAACAACCTGCTGCTCAATGCAGTGGCGACGATCAATTCGGCCGAGCAACGCAAGGAAAGCCGTGGCGCGCACTCGCACGAGGACTTCCCGGACCGCGACGACGTCAACTGGCAGAAGCACACGCTGGTGACCGTCGACGACAAGGGCAAGTGCGAATTCGAGTATCGCCCGGTGCACATGTACACGCTGAGCAAGGATGTGGACGTGGTTCCGCCGAAGCCGCGCGTGTACTGATTGATGCGTCTGCAACACGCCACGTCTGCGTCGAAGGTGCCTGCCGGTGTGTTCCGGCAGAGTGGCGCCATCGTGCAGCAGCGGGGCTGTCGCAGGACGCAGGCGCAGCGCCGGCAACCGGCCGGCCGCTGCGCCATCGATTCGATGGTGGCATCCACCGTTTTCACTTTCATGCGTACGGTGCGGTTGTCGTTCGCACCGCGCATCGCCTGAGCCAACGAGAGCAGCTATGGCAGAGTTCACCCTCCCCAAGAATTCAAAGATCGGCAAGGGCAAGCATTACCCTGCACAGGGCGCCAAGAACACGCGCACCTTCAAGGTCTACCGCTGGGATCCGGATGGCGACGCCAACCCGCGTACCGACAGCTATGAGATCGATCTCGACAAGTGCGGCCCGATGGTGCTGGACGCGCTGATCAAGATCAAGAACGAGATCGACCCGACCCTGGCGTTCCGTCGTTCGTGCCGCGAAGGCATCTGCGGCTCGTGCGCAATGAACATCGACGGCACCAATACGCTGGCCTGCACCAAGGCGATTGCGGCCTGTGGCAAGTCGGAAGTGCCGATCTATCCGTTGCCGCACATGAGCGTGATCAAGGATCTGGTGCCGGACCTGACGCATTTCTATGCGCAGTACGCCTCGATCAAGCCCTGGATCCGCACCCAGACCCCGCCGCCGCCGGATCGCGAGCGCCTGCAGTCGCCGGAAGATCGCAAGAAGCTCGACGGCCTGTACGAGTGCATCCTGTGCGCGTGCTGCTCGACCAGCTGCCCGAGTTACTGGTGGAACGGCGAGCGTTACCTGGGCCCGGCCATCCTGTTGCAGGCCTATCGCTGGATCATCGATTCGCGCGACGAAGACACCGGTGCGCGTCTGGACGATCTGGAAGACCCGTTCAAGCTGTATCGCTGCCACACCATCATGAACTGCGCACGGACCTGCCCGAAGGGCCTGAACCCGGCGCTGGCCATTGCCGAAATCAAGAAGCTGATGATGGCGCGTCGCGCCTGATTGCTGGCAGCGCGGTCCCGCCTGGCGGGATGTGGTTCGCAGCGGCACCGGCCCTTGGGTCAGGTGCCGCTGTCGTTTTCGCCTCTGGCCAGGCGATAGGGAGATGAAATGGACGAGCAAACCTTGCTGAAAAAGTTGCGCTGGCGTTGCCGGCGTGGCATGCGCGAACTGGACCAACTGTTCGGGCGTTATCTGGATCAACGCTGGGCGCAGGCTTCCGAGTCCGAGCGCGCGGTTTTCCTACAATTGCTGGATTGCGAAGACGATAAGTTGTGGCGCTGGTTCATGGGATACGAGGCCTGCCCCGATGCCGCGAATGCCGCCCTCATCGCCGATATCCGCGCCTTGCCGGCTTGAGTGGCGGCCTTCGCGCGGGCTTGTCTGCGCAGTGAGCGCACTGGCCGTGCTGGCGCTGTGCGCGGTGTGGCGTAGCGGGGCGCCGCTATGGCTGGCGGCGTTGCTGTCTGCCTGGGTGCCGGTGTCTGCCGCACGCTCGCTTCGGGCGTTGTTGCGCTCGCCTGCGCGGCAGGTGCTGATCCCATGGGGCGAGCTGCCCGCCAGCGTCGACGGCCAAACCGTGCAGGACCTGCAGGTTGCGTGGCGTGGGCCGATCGCGGTGGTGTCGTGGACACGCGCCGATGCATGTCGCGAACGCCTGCATTTCTGGCCTGATACCCTGCCGGCGCCGCAACGACGTGAACTGCGTCTGGCCGCTCACGCACGCGCCATTTCGTCCCGGCGGTCGCTAGTGGCACCATAGCGTCCCTTTCCTGGTTGAACCGCATGTTCAAACCTATCCCGGTTGCCATCGGCTTGCGCTACCTGCGCGCCAAGCGGCGCAATGGCTTCATCTCGTTTATCTCGATGGCATCGATCCTGGGCATCGCCCTGGGCGTCACCGTGCTGATTACCACGCTGGCGGTGATGAGCGGTTTTCAGAAAGAGATCCGCGACCGTCTGTTGCAGATGGCCGCGCATGCCACCGTCAGTGCTGACGGCGCGCCCATGCGCGATTGGCAGCATGCGGTCGAGGTCGCCATGGCCGACCCGCGTATTGCCGGCGCAGCCCCCTACATCGAAACCGAATCGTTGCTACAGGGCCCGCGCAAGCAGCCGGCCATCGTGCGTGGCGTCGTTCCGTCGGAAGAGGCCAAGGTGTCGGTGCTGGCCAAGAAAATGCAGCAGGGCTCGGTGGACAGCCTGACGCCCGGTTCCTACAACATCGTCATCGGCAAGGAGCTGGCCCTGTGGCTGGGCGTGGACGTGGGCGACGGCATCGTCGTGCTGCTCAGCGACACCCAGGCCACGCCGTTGGGCGCCATGCCGCGGCTCAAGCGCTTTACCGTCAGTGGAATCTTCGAGGCCGGTTACAACGAAATCGATCGCGGACTGGCCGTGGTCAACATGCAGGATCTGGCGCGCGTCTTGCGCATGGACGGCGTGACCGGCGTGCGCCTGAAACTGCACGACATGGATCAGGCCTGGCCGGTGGCGCGCGATCTGGCGGTGAAATTGCACGGCCCGTACCGGGTGAGCGACTGGACGCAGGAAAACGCCAATCTCTATCACTCGCTGAAGATGGAAAAGACCGTGATGGGCATCCTGCTGTCGCTGATCGTGGCGATGGGTGCCTTCAACCTGGTGTCGTCGCAGGTGATGCTGGTGACCGACAAGCAGGCCGACATTGCCATCCTGCGCACACTGGGCCTGTCGCCCGGCGGGGTGATGCAGGTGTTCATGGTGCAGGGGTCGTTGATCGGTTTCATGGGCACGATCATGGGCGTGATCGGCGGCATCGTGCTGACGCTCAATCTGGAGCGCATCCTTGGTGTGATCGAAACGATCTTCAGCGTCAAGCTGCTGCCGGAAGACGTCTATTACATCACCGGCCTGCCCACCGACATGCAGACCCAGGATGTGGTGGTGATCACCGTGGTGGCACTGGTGATGAGTTTCCTGGCGACCCTGTATCCGGCGTGGCGCGCCTCTCGCACCCAGCCGGCGGAGGCGCTGCGTTATGAATGAGATCCGGGATTCGGGATTCGGGAATCGGGAATCGGTCGTGCAAAAGCCAAACCAGGCAGGGGCAGTGATTCGGGCCGAGGGTCTGGCCAAGACCTACGCCGAAGGCAAGATGCGCACGCCGGTCTTCGACGGCCTGGACCTGTCGGTGGCTACCGGCGAGACCGTGGCCATCGTCGGCGCGTCCGGTGCCGGCAAGAGCACCTTGCTGCACCTGCTCGGCGGGCTGGATATTCCTACCTCGGGCGAGGTGTACGTGGCAGGCGAGCGCATGTCGGCGCTGTCCGATGGCCAGCGCGGCAAGCTGCGCAACCAGGCGCTCGGTTTCGTGTATCAGTTCCATCACCTGCTGCCGGAATTCACCGCACTGGAGAACGTGATGATGCCGGTGCTGCTGTCGGGCCAGGACGTGCCGGTTGCCAGGGCGCAGGCGCTGCAGTTGCTGGAATCGGTCGGGCTTGGGCATCGCATCGAACACAAGCCCAGCGAGCTGTCGGGCGGTGAGCGTCAACGTTGCGCAGTGGCACGCGCCCTGGTCAATAAGCCCGGCTGCGTGCTGGGCGACGAGCCCACCGGCAATCTCGACGACAAGACCGCCGGCACGGTGTTCGAGTTGATGCTGGAACTCAACCGCGCGCAGCGCACCAGCCTGGTGCTGGTGACGCACGACCGCAGCCTGGCACGGCGTCTGGACCGCGTGCTGGAGCTGCATCAAGGCAGGCTGCGCGAATTGGCGCCGTCGGCGGTGTAACTGCGAGCCTGCCGACCGTGATGCGGCAGATCGCTTACTGCTGCGGGTTGAAGGCCGACCCGCAGCGATGCAATCCCGTCGATCAGGGGATGATGCGCAGCGCCCGCAACCGGGTAAACAGCTCGAAGAACGAGGCGCGGCTGTCGTAGAAATCTACGAAGCCCAGCTCGCGGCTCTTGGTCATGTCGTTGACGCACTCGATCTCGCGGCCCAGGTCCGCATCGGTATGCCACCACGAGGCCAGGCGATTGACGTCCGCTTCCACCAGGTCGTGCTTTGCCGCCAGTTCGGCCCAGAGCGCAGGGGCCGCCTCGGTCAGGCGCGCTTCCAACGGCTGCCGCGTGTCCGGGCAGGGTGCGGCGTCGAGTTCGAAGAACGCGGCGATCTCGCCCCACATCCAGCGCCAGCGGAATACATCGCCATTGACGGTGTTGAAGGCCTGGTTGCGTGCGGCCGGGCTCAGGCCCGCCCAGGCCAGCTGACGCCCGAGCAGCCCGGCATCGGTCAGATCGGTGAGGCTGTTCCACTGCGCCTGCGAGCCTGGGAATACGAAGGGCTGGCCGGTGTGCTTGCACAGCGATGCATAGACCGCCAGCGTCACGCCCATGTTCATCGCATTGCTGCCGTTGGCCATGCCGATCATGGTGTGCGAACGATGCACGCTCCACCCGAAGCCATGACGCTCGGCGTGCGCGAACAGCAGGTCTTCGAGGGTGTAATAGAAATTCTCGCCGGGCTGGCGTGGTTCGCTTTCGCGGAACGGCGTTTCGGCCTTGCCGCTGCCGTAATTTTCGAACGCACCCAGATAATGCTTGGTGCCGGTGACCAGGGCCATGTGCTGCATCGGCGCATCGCTCAGCGCATCGCACAGGTGACGCATCATTGCGCCGTTGGCTTCGACGTTCTCGCGCTCGGTGTCGCGACGCGTCCAGGTGCAGAAAAAGACGTGGGTAATCGGCAGGCCGCGCAAGGCCTTGGCCGTGCTATCCGCGTCGAGCAGGTCGGCTGCGACGGGAATGACGCCATCCTGCGGCAGTGGGCGACGTGCGAGGCCGTACACGGTCCATCCATCGGCAACCAGAACGTTGGCGAGGTTGTAACCGGAAATGCCGGTCACGCCGACAATCAAAGCAATGCCTTTACGCATGTGGGGAAACTCCTCGGAACAGCGTCGAACATAGCGCTTCGCTCATGAAATCGAGGCGAATTGGGGGCGGCGTCGGCTGGCAGGCTGCACTGGCGATCGTGCATCACGCAGCGTCCTGCTGATCGGCACGGTGATGCCTCGATGGCGTAGACGGAAGCGGATGCCGCGTTGTCGCGCTCACCGCGTTCGATCGAGCTTGCTCGTCGGCTCCGTTGCTCGGCGTGCCGCTGCGCAGTGCAGGCATGTCGACCGGGATGACCGCTGCAAGGTGCAACGCCCACCGCACTCTCGCGCCCGCGCAGGGTGTGTTCGTCACGATCCGCTTTTTCCTACCTGACACGGCGCAGATTACCGCTATGGCCGGTCCGGGCCGTGGTCTAGGCTCGTGCTCTCGGCCTGAATCTTCAGGAATTGGACCAGCGACATGGATGTGTCAGCACAAGTGCCGCCACCGCCGCGGTTTGCCTCGGCGGTGCCTGTTGCAGCTGCCATGCTGCTGGGTGTCGTTGGCTGCGCGTGGTCGCCCGCAGTGCTGCCGCGCGCGCTCTACATTGGGTGCCTGCTCGCAGGCGTGTTGATCATCGGCATCGGCCTGTGGCGGTGGCCGCGCCGCGGTGCCTGGATGCGGGGGCTTGCAACGGTGTCGCTGGGGTTTGGACTCACCGGCTGGCACGCCACCACCGTGCTGCAGTCGCAGCTGCTGCCAGGTGACGAAGCGCGCGAACGCGCGGTACAGGGGCGGATCATCGGCCTGCCAGTGGCCGAGCAACGCCGGACACGCTTCCAGCTGCGGGTCGACGCCGATCGGACGCAGTCGCCGGCACTGCGCGGCAAGCTGTTGCAGCTGGCCTGGTACGACGCCTTCGGCACCAACCGGGTCGGCCCGCGCGCGGCCTTGCGCGCCGGAGGGCACTGGCAGCTGCGGCTCAAGCTGCGAGCGCCACGCGGCTTGCGTAACCCGGGTGGGTTCGATGCCGAACGCCAGGCCCTGGCGCAGCGCGTCGCCGCGACCGGCTATGTGCGCGACCCCGACGGCGCGCGCCAGATCGTCGCGCCGCACGGTGTGGATGCCTGGCGCGACCGCATGTCGCAACGAATTGCCGAGCAGGTGCCCGGGCCCTCGGCACCGTATCTGCGCGCCCTGGCACTGGGCGATACGCGTGGGCTGGACGATGCCGCATGGGCGACCTTGCGCGCGACCGGGCTCAGTCATCTGATCGCGATCTCGGGCTTCCATGTCGGCCTGGTGGCTGCCTTCTTTGCACTGGCAATCGCCGGTGTGTGGCGATGGCGGCCGGGCCTGGGCATCGTGATTCCGCGCATCCACGCCGCAGCAATCGCTGCGCTGATCGGTGCGACCGCCTATGCGGTGCTGGCCGGGCTGGCCTTGCCGACGGTCCGCACCGTGTTGATGATCGCGGTCGTTGCCGTGGCGCGCGTGGCGCGTCGACGCGCCACAACGGCGCAGATACTTGCACTCGCCTTGATCGCGGTAGTGGCCTGGGACCCGTTGAGCGTGCTGGTGGCAGGCTTCTGGCTCAGTTTCGCCGGCGTCGCCTGGCTGGTATGGTGCCTGCCGGCCGACGACCGCGCCATCCTGCGGGGCTTTCTTTCCGCACAGACCGTTGCCACGGTGGGCCTGCTGCCGCTGACGGTCAGCTTGTTCGGGCAAGCCTCGCTGGTGGGCCCATTTGCCAACCTGGTCGCCATTCCGTGGTGGACCTTCGTGGTTGTTCCGCTATGCCTGATCGGCACCGCACTGGAGGCACTGTACGTCGGAGCGGGGGGCTGGGCGTGGCAGTTGGCGGGCTGGTGTTTCGAGCTGACCTGGCCGGGCTTTGTCTGGCTTGGGCAGACCACGGTGGCCTTGTGGTGGGTGCCCGAATCCGATGCGTTCGCACTGATCGCCGCGCTGCTGGGCGCGTTCTGGCTGTTGCTGCCGCGCGGCACGCCGGGCAAGACCATGGCGGCCCTGTTGTGGCTGCCGCTGCTCTGGCCGGATCGCGCCATGCCCGGCGCTGGCGAAGCCGACGTGCAGGTGATGGATGTGGGGCAGGGGCTGGCGGTGCTGGTGCGCACGCAACGGCATGCACTGCTGTTGGACACCGGCCCGGCGGTGCACGACGGCTTCGACGCCGGCGAGCGCGTGGTCCTGCCGGCCTTGCGCGCGCTCGGGGTGCGCCGGCTGGACGCACTCGTGCTCAGTCATGCCGATGCCGATCATGCCGGCGGCTATGCCGCGGTGCGCGCGGGGTTGCCGGTCGCAGCCACGTTGGCGCCGCCCGGTGCACCGCTGGACGTCAGTGCGCGCTGTCATGCCGGGCGGCGGTGGGAGTGGGATGGCGTGCGCTTTCGCTTCCTGCATCCAGGTGCCGATTTCCCGTATTTGCGCAATCAATCCAGCTGCGTGCTGCTGGTGCAGACGCCACACGTCAGCGCCTTGCTTCCGGGGGATATCGACGCGCTGGTGGAGCGCCGGCTGATGCGCGCGCAGGCGGGCGCGTTGCACGCCGACCTCGTGGTGGTGCCGCACCATGGCAGCGCAGACGGGTCGCATGCCGGCTTCGTTGCTGCCACCGGTGCGCGGTTGGCGCTGGTGTCCTCCGGTTACGGCAACCGCTTCGGGCATCCGCGCGCGCAAGTCGTGCAGCGTTGGCAGGACAGTGGCGCGGAGGTGCTCGATACGGCCGAGTCCGGCGCAATCAGGGTCTGGCTCGGCGCCGATGGCCTGCAGGTCCGCGAGCGACGGCGCTGGCAGCCGCGGCTGTGGGATGCTGCGGAACGGCGGCGGTCGGCTGCTATCCTATCGGCGAGCGAATAGGCGGCCGCGCTGCCGGAGGAATCACATCGTGTTGGAGCTGGTCAAGGCGGGCGGTTGGCCGATGGTGCCGTTGCTGTTGTTGGGTGTGGTCGCCATGGCGATCGTGCTGGAACGTCTGTGGACCTTGCGCCGCAACGAGGTGACACCGCCCGGGCTGGGTGAGGAGGTCCGCAACTGGGCCGCACGCGGCAAGCTGGACCCCTCCCATATCGAATCGCTGCGGCGCAACTCGCCGTTGGGCGCGTTGTTGGCCGCCGCGCTGGATGTGCGTGGCCGGCCGCGTGATCTGATCCGCGAGCGGATCGAGGACACCGGTCGCCACGTGGTGCATCGCATGGAGCGTTATCTGAATGCGCTTGGCACGATTGCCTCGGCCGGGCCGTTGCTGGGGCTGTTGGGCACCGTCGTCGGCATGATCCAGATGTTCCTGGGCATCCTCGATCACGGCGTGGGCGATGTGAATCAGCTCGCCGGCGGCATCGGCAAGGCGCTGGTCTGTACCGCCACCGGCATGATCATCGCCGTGCCGGCATTGATGGCGCATCGCTTCTTCAAGGGGCGCATTGCCGGCTACATCATCGAGATGGAGCAGGAGGCCACCTTGCTGCTGGACACCATGGACGGCCGACCGGCTGTTTCGGCTGCAGTGCCCGCGCCGGCAGTTGCCAAGCCCGTCACGGCGAAGGGCTGACGGATGCGCATCGGCAGTGACCGAAGCCAGGACGAGCCGCACATCGATCTGGTGCCATTGATTGACGTCATCCTCGTCCTCATCATCTTCTTCGTGGTGACCACGACCTTCGACGCACGCTCCACGCTGCAATTGCAGCTGCCCACTGCCAGCGACCAGAACACCAGTGCGCCGCCGCGCGCGCTCAGTGTGCTGGTCAATGCCGATGGCCATTACTTCATCAACGATCAGGAAGTACTGCGCTCGGATGTGGATTCGCTCAAGCAGACCATCGCCCAGATTGCTGGCGATGACCGCGAGCAGACGGTGCTGATGCGCGCCGATGCCCGGACGCCGTACCAGGCCGTGGTCACTGCGCAGGATGCGTTGGGGCAGCTCGGCTTCCGGCGCATTGCCATCGCCACGGCGCCCCAGACCGGCAGCGCCGGCACGACACGTACCAACGGAACCCGCCAGTGACCACCTCCACCGACCGCCCGGCGCCAGTTTCGTCCTGGCGCACGTACCGTCGCCTGCTGGCTTTCGCCAAGCCGTACCGGCTGTTGCTGGTCGCCGCACTGATCGCCGCGTTGATCGAAGCGGCAGGCACCACCGGCTTTCTGGCATTGATGAAGCCGATCACCGACGAAACCTTCATCTACAAGAATGCCGAGGTCAGTCGCTGGTTGCCGGTGCAGATCATCCTGCTGTTTGTGGTGCGTGGGGTGGCCGGCTACATCACCGACATGGCGATGGGCAAATCCGCGCGCAGCATCGCGCGCGATCTGCGCGTCAAGGTGATGGCCAAGTACCTGCGCCTGCCTGGCTCGCGGTTCGATTCCGAGCCGGTGCCGTCGATGTTGATCCGTCTGGGCTCGGACTCGGATCAGGTGGCGCAGGCAGCCGTGGATGCGGTCAAGGTGATGATCCAGCAGTCGTTGCAGGTGATCGGCGCGTTGGCGCTGATGCTGTGGCATAGCTGGCAGGTCACCCTGACCATCCTGGTGCTGGCGCCGGTCCTGGCCTGGGTGATGGACAAGGTGGCGCGCCGGTATCGGCGCATCAGCCACAGCATCCAGGAAAGCGGTGCACACTTGTTGCAGGCCGCCGACCAGACCTTGTCCAGCCACCAGGAGGTCAAGATCTACGGCGCCCAACAGACCGAAATGGAGCGCTATGGCACGCTGGCCGACCGCAATCTGCGGCTGGCGATGAAGGTCGAATCCACACGCGGCATTTCCACCGCCACGGTGCAGATGATCGGTGCGATCGGGCTGTCGGCGCTGCTGTTCGTGGCAGGCGCACAGGCCTTGGCCGGGCGGCTGACCGCGGGCGACTTCGTGGTGCTGATGACCTCCATGCTCACGATCATTCCGGGCCTCAAGCAGCTCACCAATGTGCAGAACATGGTGCAGCGTGGGCTGGCTTCGGCCGAGCGCCTGTTTTCGGTGCTCGACAGCCCCGACGAGCCCGATCAGGGAACGGTGCCGCTCACCCGCGCAAAGGGCTTGATCGAATTTCGCGATGTGACCGCGCGCTATCCCGGCCAGGTGAATCCTGCGCTGGCCGAGGTCAGCTTCGTCGCGCAGCCCGGCACGGTCACCGCGATCGTCGGCCGCTCCGGCAGCGGCAAATCCAGTCTGATCAAGCTGATCCCGCGCTTCTACGAAGCCGAGGCAGGGCAGATCCTGCTCGACGGACATCCGGTGCAGGCCTACGCGCTGGCCGATCTGCGTCGACAGATCGCGCTGGTCGGACAGCAGGTGATGCTGTTCGACGGCAGCATCGCCGACAACGTCGCCTATGGCGAAATGCGCACCGCAGATGCCGGGCAACTGGAGCGTGCGATTCTGGGCGCCAATGCGATGGAGTTCGTCGCGCAATTGCCCGAGGGGCTGCAGTCGCATGTCGGGACGAAGGGCGGGCGCCTGTCGGGCGGGCAGCGGCAGCGCCTGGCGATCGCACGTGCGATGCTCAAGGACGCGCCCATCCTGATTCTGGACGAGGCCACCGCAGCGCTGGACAACGAATCCGAGCGGCTGGTGCAGGATGCCCTGCACAAGCTGATGCCTGACCGCACCACGCTGGTGATCGCACACCGCCTGTCCACCATCGAACATGCCGACCAGGTATTGGTGATGGACCAGGGCCGCATCGTCGAGCGCGGCACCCACAGCGAATTGCTGGCGCAGGGCGGGCTCTACTCGCATCTGCACGGCATGCAGTTCCGCGAACGCCAGGCATGAGCAAGCGCGGCACCCGCACCCCGGGTTATTGGTACGACAACAGCCCGATCCCGCTGGCCGCACGCCTGCTGGCACCGGTCTACGCCGCAGCCATTGCGTTGCGGCGCAGCGCGTACCGGCGTGGCTTGCGCAAGCGGCATGGCATCCCGGCGCCGGTGATCGTGGTCGGCAATGTCACCGCTGGAGGCACCGGCAAGACCCCGCTGACCATCGCCCTGGTGTCCAAGTTGCAGGATGCCGGCTGGACGCCCGGCGTGGCCAGCCGCGGCTATGGTCGCGATGACGCAGGCACGGCCCGCTGGGTGGATGCCGACACGCCGGTGGCACTGGGCGGCGATGAGCCGGTCCTGATCGCCTGGAAGACCGGCGCGCGCGTGCGCGTGGACAGCGACCGCGTCGCTGCCGCCAGGGCGCTGGTGGAAGCAGGTTGCGACATCATCGTGTGCGACGACGGTCTGCAGCACTACCGGCTGGCACGCGACGTGGAGATCGAAGTGGTCGATGGCCAGCGCCGTTACGGCAATGGCCGGCTGCTGCCGGCCGGGCCGCTGCGCGAACCGGCCGCGCGTGCGCGCGATTGTGATTTTCGGGTGGTCAATCTGGGCCAGGCCAGCGCCACCGCCGCCCCGCAGGCACCGGACGATTCCGGTTTCGGCGAGTGGCAGATGCGGCTCAGCATCGACAGCGTGCAACCGATGGATGGCAAACGCGCGCAACCCTTGAGCATGCTGGCCGGACAGCGCGTGCATGCAGTGGCTGGCATCGCGCACCCGGAGCGGTTTTTTGCGATGCTGCGGGCACGCGGCATTGGCGTGGTGCCGCATGCATTCCCGGACCACCATGTGTATCGCGCTGCAGATTTCAGCTTCGGCAGTCGCCTGCCGGTGTTGATGACCGAAAAAGATGCGGTGAAGTGCCGGCCATTTGCCGACGAGTGGCTGTACAGCGTGCCGCTCAAGGCGGACCTGCCTGCTGCGTTCTGGGTGAGCCTGCTGGACCGCTTGAACAAGCTGGCGAGCCGCCAAGGCGCATGAGTGTGCGGCTGTGCGGCGCGGTGTAGCGTGCGAGGCGCGGGTAGGCGTTGGCGCAAATGCCCAAGAGCGCGGGCATCATCTGCTCCGTAGCAACCACGCACGTCGCAATGCCATCGATGCACTCGCAACACCCCTGCATGCACTGGTGTATGCAGGTCAGCCACTACACTGCGAACCAGCCTGACGTCGGCCTTGTGGCGCGCTGTTGCAGTTATCCAGAAACGCGTTGTGCGGGCAGGCGCACTGCGATCATCCTGCCGACATCCATCCACCATTCCGCCGTTCAGAGCGCATACGCATGACCAACCCAACGCCTGCCGATTTCGTCGTCGCCATCCCGGCGCGCTACGCGTCCACGCGCTTGCCCGGCAAGCCGCTGCAACGCCTCGGCGACCGTCCGATGATCCAGCATGTGGCCGAGCGGGCGCTGCTGGCCGGCGCGCGCGCGGTCTGGGTGGCCACCGATGACGCGCGGATTGCCGAAGCCATCGCGCACGTGCCGGGCGTGCAGGTGGCCATGACTGGTAGCGAGCACCTCTCCGGTACCGACCGCCTTGCCGAGTGCGCGCGCATTGCCGGCTGGGACGCGGACACCTGCGTGGTGAATTTGCAAGGCGACGAGCCCTTTGCGCCTGCCGCCGGCATCCGCGCAGTCGCCGAGCTGCTGCTGCACTCGGGCGCCGACATGGCCACGCTTGCCGCACAGGTGGACACCGCGCACGACCTGTTCGACCCGAACGTGGTGAAGCTTGTGCGCACCGCAGGCGGCGACGCGCTGTATTTCAGCCGCGCTCCGATCCCCTGGCACCGCGACAGCTTCGCCAGCCAACGCGAGCAGCTGCCGGTGGACGGGCAGTGGCTGCGTCATATCGGCATCTACGCGTATCGCGCCGGTTTCCTGCAGCGGTTTGCGGCCATGCCGCCGGGCATGCTGGAACGCCTCGAATCGCTGGAGCAGCTGCGGGTGATGGAGGCCGGGCATCGCATCGCCGTTGCGTTGACGCCGGAGCAGTTTCCGCCGGGTATCGACACGCCCGATGATCTGGCCCGTGCCCAGGCGCGCGTGGCCTCCGCATGAAGCTGTTGATCGTGTGTCTGGGCAATATCTGCCGCTCGCCGATGGGCGAGGGCGCCGTACGCGCGCAGCTGGACGAGGCGCGGCTGTCGCGGCGCATCCAGGTCGATTCGGCCGGTACCGGCGACTGGCACGCTGGCGATCCGCCGGACCCGCGCGCCATCCGCTGCGCGCGCGGGCATGGTGTCGACATTTCCGGCCTGCGTGCGCGTCAGGTGCTGCGCGAGGATTTCGAGCACTTCGACTGGCTGCTGTGCGCCGACGGCAACAATCTACGTGATCTGCAACGGATCGCCCCCGCATCGCTGCGCGACAAGGTGGCACTGTGGTTGCCGTGGGCCGGCGTGGACGCACGTGACGACATCCCCGACCCATATACCGGCAGCAGCAAGGAGTTCGAGCAGGTCTGGCAACTGGTCGATACCGCCGCGCGGCAGACGGTGGCCAGACTCACCCGAGGCTAATCACGCTTGGGCATAATCACCGTATGAATGCCCAGCTCACCCAGGAACTGCCGGAATTTCCCACCTGGCTCAACGCCAGGCCGTCCACCTTGCAGGAACATCGCGGCCGTGCGCTCGTGCTGGCCTTCGTCAACGCCAGCTCGGTGTGGTGCGCCGAACGCCTGGCCGAACTGGCGCAATGGCAGGCACGCAGCCCCGGGCGCTTGCAGGTGATCGTGGTGCAGGTGCCGCGCTTCGATAGCGAGCGTCTACCGCAACGCTCGCTCAAGCAGTTGCGCGGCCACGGCGTCAGCGCGCCCATCCTGCTCGACAAGGACTGGGAAACCTGGCGCCGGTTCAATATCCAGTCCTGGCCCACGCTGGTGCTGCTGGACGCCTACGGGCGCGAGCGCCAGCGCCTGGTCGGCGTCACCGGCGATCTGGACAGGGCGCTGGCCGCCCTGTGCGACGGCCAGCAGCCGCCTTCCGATGCGGACCTGCAGGGCGTGGCCGAGCGCGACCCCGAGCCGCGGTTGGCATTGCGCTTTCCCACCGGCCTGGCCGCGACCGAAGACCGTCTGTACGTCGCCGACACCGGCCACCATCGCGTGCTCGAGTGCACGCATGGCGGCCGTGTGCTGCGTCAGTTCGGACATGGCAACGCCGACCTCATCGATGGCGGCATCGGCGAAGCCGCATTCCGCCGCCCGCAAGGCCTGGCACTGGAACGCGACCAGCTCTACGTCGCCGATACCGGCAACCACGCGTTACGGCGCATCAACCTGCGCAGCGGGCAGGTGGACACCCTGTGCGGCACCGGTCGCTCTGGCGAGCCGGTCGAAGGGCCGCTGGCGTTCGCCGGCGCGTCCGCTCTGAACTACCCGCAAGGTCTGGCTGTTGCCGACAACCAGGTGCTGATCGCCATGGCCGGCGATAACCGCATCTGGAGCTACGACCTGGGTCGCGCGGCATTGAGTGCGCGCGCCGGCACCGGCTCCCTTGAAATCCGCGATGGCAGCGGCCATCTCGCAGCTTTCGCGCAACCGGCAGGATTGGCGGCAGTGCAGCAAGTGGCGTACGTCTGCGATGGGCTGGGCTCGTCGATCCGCACCATGCAGTTGCGCGGTGACTTGGTGCAGACCCTGGTCGGCGGCCAGGGCCTGTGGCAGTTCGGCGATGAGGATGGGCCACGCGGCACCGCGCAGTTGCAGTTTCCGCAGGCCATCGCGCTGGCCGCCGACTCGCCGTTGCTGTGGATCGCCGACACCGGTAACGGCCGCCTGCGCTGCTTGCGCCTGGGCGGCGGCGAGCTGACCACGGTCGAGCTGCCGCGGCGCCTGCATGGCCCGGCCGGTCTGGCGGTGGCCGCCGGTGCAGTCTGGATTGCCGAAACCGATGCCCATGCCGTGCTGCGTTACGACCTGGCAAGCGGCGCACTGAGTGATGTTGCGATAGACGAATGAACGCAAGGCCCCAAGCCGATTTCGATGGAAAAGCGTTTGCTGCGCAGCTGAGCACCGCGCCCGGCGTCTACCGCATGTATGCGGCCGACGACACCTTGCTGTACGTCGGCAAGGCGGGCGCGCTGCGCAAGCGCGTGGGCAGCTATTTCAATGGCACGCCGAAGAATGCACGGTTGACCTCGATGCTGTCGCAGGTGGCGCGCATGGACGTCACCGTGACCCGCAGCGAGGCCGAAGCGCTGCTGCTGGAAAACCAGCTCATCAAGTCGCTGTCGCCGCGCTACAACGTGTCCTTGCGCGATGACAAGAGCTACCCGTACGTGCTGCTCACGCGCGAGGACTGGCCGCGGATCGCCTTGCATCGTGGCCCGCGTGCCGTGCAGGGGCGCTACTTCGGCCCGTACACCGGCGTGACCGGCGTACGTGAGACGCTGAGCCTGATGCACAAGCTGTTCAAGCTGCGCAGTTGCGAAGACAGCGTGTTCCGTAACCGCTCGCGGCCATGTCTGCAGTATCAGATCGGCCGTTGCAGTGGCCCATGCGTGGATCTGGTGGCCGCGCCCGATTACGCCGAGTCGGTGCGCCGTGCGACCATGTTTCTGGAAGGCAAGAGCGATCAGCTCGGCGAAGAGATCATGCATTCGATGCAGCAGGCCAGCGAAGCGCTGGAATTCGAGCGTGCTGCGCGCCTGCGCGATCTGTTGTCGTCGTTACGCAGCATGCAGAACCGCCAGTACGTCGATGGCCGCGCCGCCGACCTGGACGTGCTGGCTTGCGCCACGCAGTCCAGCCAGGCTTGCGTGCTGCTGCTGAGCTTCCGCGATGGTCGCAATCTGGGCACGCGTTCGTTCTTTCCCAAGACCAACGGCGAAGACAGCGCCGACGAGATTCTCGGCGCATTCGTTTCGCAGTATTACGCCGAGCATTCGCCGCCGCGCGAGATCCTGCTGGATCGCGAAATCCCCGAGGCCGAACTGATCGAGGCCGCACTCAGTGCCGCTGCCGAACACAAGGTCGCGCTGAAGTGGAACGTGCGCGGCGAGCGTGCCGGCTATCTGCTGCTGGCGACCCGCAACGCGCAGCTGACGCTGGTGACCGAGCTCACCAGCCAGAGCGCGCAGCATGCTCGTAGCGAGGCACTGCGCGAGATGCTCGGGCTTGCCGAACCGGTCAAGCGGGTGGAGTGCTTCGACATCAGCCACACCATGGGCGAAGCCACCGTCGCGTCGTGCGTAGTATTCGATGCCAGCGGCCCGGTGCGCGGCCAGTATCGGCGCTTCAATATTTCCGGCATCACCCCGGGCGACGACTACGCCGCGATGCGGCAGGCGATCGAGCGGCGGTTCCGGCGCGCGGTGGAAGAAAACGGCGTGCTGCCCGATGTGCTGTTGATTGACGGCGGTGCCGGCCAGCTGGCACAGGCCCAGGCCGCACTGGCCGACCTGGGCGTCGAGAATGTCCTGCTGCTAGGCGTGGCCAAGGGCGAGGAGCGCAGGGCAGGGCACGAGGCGCTGGTCATGGCCGACGGCCGCGAGCTGCGCCCAGGCGCGGCGTCGCCGGCGCTGCAGTTCATCCAGCAGGTGCGTGACGAAGCGCATCGCTTTGCCATCACCGGTCACCGCGGACGCCGCCAGAAGGCGCGCATGACCAGCAAGCTCGAGGATATTCCCGGTATCGGGCCGCGACGTCGCGCCAGCCTGCTCAAGCATTTCGGCGGTCTGGTCGGCCTCAAGGCCGCTGGCGAGGCCGAGATCGCGCGGGTGGACGGAGTCAATGCCGCACTTGCCGCGCGAATCTACGCTAACCTGCACGGGCTGGCGCTTCCCGATGCGGCAGGCGAGTCGAGTCCGTAATGAAGTTGACCATCCCCACGTGGCTGACACTGCTAAGGATCCTGATGATCCCGGTGCTGGTCGTGGTGTTCTACCTGCCGTACACGTGGACAAATTTTGCGTCCGCCGGCGTGTTCGCGCTGGCTGCCATCACCGACTGGCTGGATGGCTGGGTCGCGCGGCGCTATCACCAGTATTCCGCGTTCGGCGCGTTTCTGGACCCGGTTGCCGACAAGTTGATGGTCGCAGTGGCGTTGTTCCTGATCGTGCAGGGTCATCCCACCCCGTGGATGGCGTTCTGGGCGGCAGTGATCGTCGGCCGCGAGATCGCCGTCTCCGCGCTGCGCGAGTGGATGGCCGAGATCGGGCAGCGTGCCAAGGTGCGCGTGGCCGTGATCGGCAAGGTCAAGACCACCGCGCAGATGGTGGCGTTGCTGTGCCTGCTGTATTCGGTCACGCCGGGGCAAATGCCAACGCACGAAATCTGGTTGGGCAATCTGATCTTCCGTGCCGGTTACTGGACGCTGGCAATCGCCGCGCTGCTGACGCTGTGGTCGGGTTTCCAGTATCTGCAGGCGGCCTGGCCGAGCCTGCGTGCCGACGAAAAAGCCGCAATCAGCAACAAGCCGAAAAAAATCGAAAGCAACAGTTGACACCTATGCTGTTCGCTGTAGAATTTCGCCTCCCAAGCGGGAATAGCTCAGTTGGTAGAGCGCAACCTTGCCAAGGTTGAGGTCGCGAGTTCGAGTCTCGTTTCCCGCTCCAGTTAGTGACAAGGCTCCTGTGTTGGGGCCTTGTTGTTTCAAGGCAGGATGCCTTGGGTTAGATGTTTCGGCCTGGTGGTAGAGTGGTTATGCAGCGGACTGCAAATCCGCGTACGCCGGTTCAATTCCGGCCCAGGCCTCCACATCGCATGCGCTTTTTCTCATCGGCAACGATGACAGGGCTAGCGCAACGAAGTGACAAGCTGTACAATTTAGTTTCACGCGGGAATAGCTCAGTTGGTAGAGCGCAACCTTGCCAAGGTTGAGGTCGCGAGTTCGAGTCTCGTTTCCCGCTCCAAATTCGAACCCTGGATATCAGATGATATCCAGGGTTTTTTATTTGTATCTGTGTGTCTGGATGTGTGCCGTTACTAGCCTGGTAGAGATGCTTTGGAAAGCATTTTTGAGCGATGGCGTAGTGGGCGCTGCCGAATGTGGAGTTGCAACCGCCTAGGCGGCAACGCATTGCGACAGTGCAGCTCTCTGCACCCGTGCGCACATAAGCAATCTCGCCCGGATACGTCGTCATGCGGCTTTACATCAGCGAAGCCGACGCATACCGAGTAGCGGTAGCCGCCTTCTGCCTCGACTGGATCTTGGATGCCGTTCGGGTCTCACCAAGCGTGGCGCCGAGCCTTGTGACGTGGATGACTGCGAAAAGGGGGCAGTGCCGATTGACAGAATGCCAACGCACCTCATGGCCGCTATGGCCTGCTTCAGCATGAGGTGAGCAGCCACAGCTGCAGACAGTGAAAGAACGTCACGTTGAGTTGCCGCGAAGTCAACTCCGTCAGCTCTCGGATGACGGTGCCTCACGTCATCGGTGCAGCAGCAGATTTGCGCTGCGGTGGAGTGTGCCCGGGGCGGGGGTCGAACCCGCATAGCCTCACAGCTGAGGGATTTTAAGTCCCTTGCGTCTACCAATTTCGCCACCCGGGCATGGCGATAGCGTGCCTGATTGCGCGGCGATTGTGAATCTCCAGCCGAAGATCGTGCCAACTGCCGGTCCAAATCCCGCGTGCGCTATGCTGCCGCCGCACAGCTGCGCGGCAACCGGTCGCGCGATCCCGAGGAATTGCATGTCCGGCACCCCGCTTGTCCCACCGCAGTACGCACGCATCGCCGTCATCGGGCTGGGCTATGTCGGCCTGCCACTGGCAGTGGCGTTCGGCGAGCAGCGCGACACACTGGGTTTCGACATCGATGCGCAGCGGGTTGCCCAGCTGCGCGAAGGGCACGATGCCACGCTGGAACTGGACGATGGCGAACTGGCCGCGGCCACTCAGCTGCGCTATAGCGCGGCCGCGGAGGACCTGGCGACGTGCAGCATCTTTATCGTCACCGTGCCCACGCCGATCGACAGTTTCGAACAGCCGGATCTGGAACCGTTGCGCAGCGCCACCACGTTGATCGCCGCCGCGCTCAAGCCGGGCGATCTGGTCATCTACGAATCGACCGTCTACCCGGGCACCACCGAAGAGGTCTGCGTGCCGTTGCTGGAAGCGGTGTCCGGCCTGCGGTTCAACACCGATTTTTTCTGTGGCTACAGTCCGGAGCGGGTCAATCCCGGCGACCGGCAACGCCGGCTACGCGATATCCGCAAGATCACCTCCGGCTCCACGCCGCAGGCGGCCGATGCGGTGGATGCGCTGTATACCAGCATCATCACTGCCGGCACCTGGCGTGCGTCGTCGATGCGTGTGGCCGAAGCGGCCAAGGTCGTGGAGAACATCCAGCGCGACGTCAACATCGCGCTGGTCAACGAGCTGGCGTTGATCTTCGACAAGCTCGGCATCGACACGCTCGATGTCCTGGAAGCGGCAGGCACCAAATGGAATTTCCTGCCATTCCGCCCCGGCCTGGTCGGCGGGCATTGCATCGGGGTAGACCCGTACTACCTGATGCACAAATCCGAAAGCGTGGGCTACCACCCCGACCTCATTCACACCGCGCGGCAAGTCAACAATCGCGTGGGCCGGCACGTGGCCGAGCGGGTCTGCGGCATGCTGGCGATGCGCGGCGTTGCGCTCGCGCAGGCGAGGGTGCTGGTATTGGGTGCCACCTTCAAGGAAAACTGCCCGGACCTGCGCAACAGCCGTGCGCTGGAGCTGGTGCAATTGCTGCAGGCGGCCGGCGTGCAGGTCGACACCTGCGATCCTTGGGCCGACCCTGCAGAGGCGCTACTGCATGCCGGCGTGCAGTTATGCGAAGGCCCGGAGGAGGGCGCCTACGACGCCGTCGTGCTGGCGGTGGCGCATGCCCAGTATCGCGACTACGACGCCCAGCGCATCGCTGCATTGGGCAAGCCAGCTGCGGTGGTCTACGACGTCAAATCGGTGTGGCCACGCGTGGCCGTCAGTGATCGGCTGTAAGTTGATTGCCATGCTGCCTTAGCCACTCGATCGCACTAGACGCAGCGCGACGCCCGCTGGCAAAGCAGGCGGTCAGCAGATAGCCGCCGGTCGGTGCTTCCCAGTCCAGCATTTCGCCAGCACAGAACACACCGGGGCGCGCCAGCGCCATCAACTGCGCGTCCAGGGCTTCCAGTTCCACGCCACCAGCCGAGCTGATCGCCTCCGCGAGCGGGCGCGGCCGCAGCAGGCGCAGCGGCAGTTGCTTGAGCGTGCGTGCCACCAACGCCGCATCGTCGCCGGCCTGTTTGCCTAGCAGTTCGTAGACCAGCGCGGCCTTGACGCCCTCGATACCGATTTGGCGGCGCAGATGTTCGCTGAAACTACGCCCCTTGCGTGGCTTGGCCAACTCGGCGCCAACGCGCTCCAGCGAACGGTCGGGTAGCAGATCCAGCACCAATTCGGCTGTGCCATGCGCATCGATCTGTGTACGCAGCTCGGCCGCGATGGCATAAATCAGGCTGCCCTCAATCCCGGTTTCAGTGATCACACATTCGCCCTGCAGCGCGTGCTGCACGCCCGTGCTGTCGCGCCAATGCGCGACCACCGGTTTGAGCGGTGCGCCCGCATGCCGTTGCGCGAAATGCGCACTCCAGTCGAGATCGAAGCCGCAGTTGGCCGGCACCAGGGGGCGCACGGCGATGCCGTGCTGCTGCAGCGGGGCCTGCCAGGCGCCATCGGAGCCGAGCTGCGGCCAACTGCCGCCACCCAGTGCCAGCACCGTTGCATCCGCCTGAAGATCGATAGCGCCGGCGGGTGTGGAAAATCGCAGCGCACCGTCAGCGTTCCATCCCAGCCACCGATGCTGCACATGAAAGGTGACGCCCTGGTCCTTGAGGCGACGCACCCAGCCGCGCAGCAAGGGCGCGGCCTTGCGGTCGATCGGAAACACCCGCCCGGAGCTGCCGACATAGGTCTCCACGCCCAGCTCGCGCGCCCAGGCGCGCAATGCATCGGCATCGAACTCCTGCAGCCACGCCGCTACCATCGGCGTGCGCTCACGATAGCGCTGGGCGAACAGCGGCATCGGATCGGAGTGGGTGAGATTGAGTCCGCCCTTGCCGGCGATCAGGAATTTGCGCCCCACCGAGCCTTTCGCCTCGTACAGATCCACGGCGATCCCGGCAGCACACGCCACTTCGGCAGCCATCAATCCTGCAGGCCCGCCGCCAATGACCGCCAGCCGCGGTCTGCTCGCATCCATCATCACTCTCGCACTCAGCGCGGCTGCACGCCGAGCAATTCCACATCGAACACCAGCGAAGCGCCCGGCGGAATCACGCCACCTGCGCCGTTGTCGCCGTAGCCGTAATCCGGCGGAATCATCAAGGTGCGCTTGCCGCCCACGCGCATGCCGGCAACGCCTTCGTCCCAACCGCGAATGACCTGGCGGCCACCCAGTACGAACTGGAACGGCTCGGCGCGATCCAGCGAACTATCGAACTTCTTGCCGTGTCTGTCGGCCGCCTTTTCGTCGTACAGCCAGCCGGTGTAATGCACCGTCACCAGGGAACCGGGCGTGGCCTCCGCGCCGGTACCGGCGGTGTGGTCGATCCGTTCGAAGCTGGCGATGGTGCCACCGGAGGGCGGCAGGGCGGGCGCACAGCTGGCAAGCAGCAGGGCGGCACAGAGCGTCAGCACAAGGCGCATGGGTATGTCCGTGAAGGAAGGCCGCCATTATCGCACCTGGCTCCCGGTATCATCGTCCCATGGCCAAGCTGCTGCTCAACCTGCGCAATGTCCCTGACGACGAGGCCGACGAGGTGCGGGCGCTGATGCGCGAGCATTTGGTACAGATCTACGAAACGCGGCCCAGCAACTGGGGGATCTCCGCAGGCGGCATCTGGCTCAGCGACGACGCGGACCACGCACGTGCCAAGGCCTTGCTGGGTGCCTACCAGGCACAGCGCGGCGCGATCGCACGCGCCCAGCGCCAGGAGGCGATTGCCGCCGGTACCGCAGAAACCTTTGGCGCATTGCTGCGCAAACGCCCGGTCTTCGTGATTGCCACGCTACTGGGCATGCTGGTCGTGGCCTCGTTGGTGTTGCTGCCGTTCCTGCTGTTGCGCGGCTGAGCGGCCCGGGGCCGGGACCGATCTGACTGAGATCGCGGCAGATTCAACGCCTCTGCCATCGAGCAGCGCGCCGTTCCGGAGTACGGTCGATCTTGTCCATGCGCTCGCTAGCTCGGGCCTGCCGCCTTAAAATAGCCGCATGATTACCAATACTGCGGCTTACCACTTCGTCACCATCCAGGACCCGCAGCCGCTGGCCGACAGCGTGTTGGCGCAGGCCGAACAGCACCTGCTGAAGGGCTCGGTGCTGGTGGCCGAGGAGGGCATCAATCTCTTTCTGGCGGGCGAGGCGGACCGGATCGACGCGTTCTACCTGTGGTTGCAGTCAGACAGCCGCTTTGCACACATGCGCATCAAATACAGCCAGAGCACGCATCAGCCCTTTGCGCGGCTCAAGGTAAAGGTCAAGCCGGAGATCATCAGCTTCCGTCGCCAGGATGCATCGCCACTGCCGGGCCGTGCGCCTGCAGTGAGCCCCGCAGTGTTGCGGGAGTGGATGCGCACTGGCCACGATGATCGTGGTCGCCCGCTGGTGCTGCTGGACACGCGCAATGCGCAGGAAGTGGCCTATGGCACGTTTCATGGCGCCCTGACCTTGCCGATCGACAAGTTCACCGACCTGCCTGCAGCGCTTGAGCCGCACCGCGCCGCGTTGGCCAATGCCACGGTGGTGAGCTTCTGCACCGGCGGTATTCGTTGCGAAAAGGCCGCAGTCTGGATGCAGGCCGAGGGCATGGACAACGTGCTGCAGTTGGAGGGCGGCATCCTGGGCTATTTCGAGGAAGTCGGCGGCGAAGGCTACGACGGCCGCTGTTTCGTCTTCGACGAGCGCGTTGCACTGGACCCGCAATTGCGGCCGCTGGTGGACGGCACGCGGACCACCGAGCCAGGAAAAGTCTGACCGGGCACGACTGGGTTGCCCGATGCAGCCGGCATTGCAGGCGCTCGCATCATGTCAACACGCTGCACTACAGAGCCGCCACGTGGTACTACACGTCGGAATGCGTGCAGTTCGCTCTAACTTGAGCGTAATACGTTGCATCGAGCTTGCCCTGAATTATTCACGGAGCTAGGCTGCATCAGCCAGCCGCACAGCGAGGACAACAAGGATGACCATCAGAGTTTTTCTGATCGACGATCATGCACTCGTGCGTACCGGCATGAAGATGATCCTGTCCAAGGAAGTGGACGTCGATGTGGTGGGTGAGGCAGAGAGCGGTGAAGCCGCCTTGCCGCAGGTTCGTCAACTCAAGCCCGATATCGTGCTGTGCGATCTGCACCTGCCCGGCGTGAGCGGTCTTGAAATCACCGAGCGCATCGTCAAGGGCGATTACGGCACGCGCGTGATCATCGTGTCCGTACTCGAAGATGGTCCGCTGCCCAAGCGCTTGCTCGAAGCCGGTGCGTCCGGCTACGTGGGCAAGGGGGGCGATGCGCATGAATTGCTGCGCGCGGTACGCGAGGTGGCGTTGGGGCGGCGTTATCTGGGCAACACGATTGCGCAGAATCTGGCGCTGTCCAATCTCGAAGGTGGCGGCTCCCCCTTCGATGCGTTGTCGCCACGCGAGCTGGAGGTGGCCTTGTTGCTGACCCAGGGCCTGCGCCAGGAAGACATCGCCAAGCGCCTGAATCTCAGTGCCAAGACCATCAATACGCACAAGGCGCGCCTGTTCGAAAAGGTCGGCATCCAGGACAACATCGCGTTGGCCCGTCTGGCCAATCAATACGGCCTGACCGATCCTGCCCGCACGATGTAACGCCCGGCTGTCGCTGATTGAGCACGGCGCTGCATGGATTGAATCGGTCTGGTTAGCGATTTCAGAATGCGTAAAGCTGGCCGGCGCCCTGGACCCGCTGGCGATGGCTTATAAGTGGTCGTCGCAGCGCGCGGCGCAGGCAAGGCGAGTCCGTTGACGCAGGCAGTGCCTGCACGTCGAAAAAAAGCGTCGCTCGCAGCAAGCGGCAGGACATCAGGGCTGGCAATCGGCTAAGCGATGCCTGCAGCCGCTGCGTAGCGCGACGCCTGCTGCACTTCGAGAGTTCTCACGGCAGTAGCACTGAAGTCGTTCCAGGCCCGATCAGCATCCGCTGCCCGCACAGATCTGGCCGCTGCAGGGCAGGGCGGTGTGGGAGCAGGTTCTTGTGCGATGCGCGAACGAGAGCGGCCTGGCGCAGGGCTTTCTTCTTGCAGCGCTATCAGCACCACACGCGCACAAAAACACAGCGGCCCGAAGGCCGCTGTGTCTTGACGCTTCCTGACCCGCTAATGCAGGTCAGGTAGTGCGGCGGTCGTGACGATCAGTGCTGGTCACGCGGCTTGTCGGCGTCGCCATCTTCCTTGGAGGCACCCTCGGCATCGGTATCGGCCGACGACGCTTCAGGCTTGGACGCTTCGGAGACAACGACAGTCGCCTTCGGCGCGTCGGCTTCCGGCCGCTGCGTAGCTGCAGGCGCTACCGCTGCCGATTGCGTTTGCTGCGCCTTGGGCGGGACCGGCGTAGCGGACGTTGCAGCTGCTGCATCATCCTTGGGGGCCAGTGCGTCAAGCATGGTCGTCTGCACCGGCGCGTAGGGCTTGCGTACCGGAGCGGGTGCTGCGTCTGCGACAGGCGTCTGCGGCACCGTCGTGGTCGAGGTCACTGCGACATCGACGGACGGAGCGACTGCACTGGTATGTTCGGCATGCGGTGCCTTGGCGGTCAGCACGGCGGCCTGCGCAGAAGGAGCGGTTGATGCAGCCGCTGCAGGAGCAGCCTGCTCTGCCGTCACCGACGTCGATGCCGACGGCTTGGCAGGCTCCCGCTGCGCTGCCGACGTTTCCGGCACGGTTGCAGCGGGACGGTCCGGCGTACCGGCCGAGGACGCTGCGGCATCAGTCGATGCCTTGGGGACCGGCGTCGGCTGCGTGACAGAGGTCGGCTCGCTCGTCGACGTCGGTGCAGCAACTGGCGCGACCGGCTTTGTGACAGCCACCGATGCGGCAGGCGCTGCCGCGCTGCCCGGTGTCGCCGTCACCGCAGGTACTTCGGCAGCGGGCGAGGGCACAGTGGCGTCAACCGCCACTGATGCCGAGCTGGCGACCGGCGTCGCCTCGGTTGCCGACGCCTGCTTGGCAATCGGGGCCGGAGCTGCGGGCGAGGTCGCAGTGACCTCTTGTGATGTCGCCGAAGTCGCTGCTGCCGGAGCAGACGCAGTCCGCGCCGGCGCTGCCGCGACGGCAGCGTCATTGCGTGCCCGCTCCGCTGCGGCGGCAGCCGGGGCCGTGGCTTGCTGCTCGAACGACGGTGCCGCGTTGGACACCGGTGCCGTCGTCGCGGTGGTATCGCTGCCCGACGGGGTTTCCGCACGTTCCTTGGGGACCGGGCGTGGTTTCACCGGTGCCGCAGCGTCGGGCTCGGCCCTGGTGCGAGCGGCCGGCGCAGGAGCGTCGTCATCGAAGTCGAACTCCGGCTGACCCGCACGCGGAGCGGCAGATGCCTGGCCCTGCGTATTGGCTTCGTCGCCGTCATTGTCGCCTTCCAGATCACCATCAACATCGCCATCGAGATCGTCCGTCTCCAGACCATCCACGTTGCTGCCACCCTCACCGTTTGCGCCGGCGCCACGACGACGACGACGGCCGCCGCGACGACCGCGGCGGCGACGGCTTCCACCTTCGCCATTGGCCGCATCATCGCCCGCGCCTTCCTGGCCGGGGGCATCCGCAACCGCATCATTGCCGCGATCGGCCGTGGACTCGCTCACCACAACCTCGACCGGGTGTGCCTGGGTCGCCCCAGCTGCACTGGCCTGCACGGTGGCAGGCGCAGCGGTTTCAGCGATGGGTGCGACCACCCCCGTCGTCGTTGCACTTGCTGCCGTCGAGGTCAGGGTCTGCGCCGAAGCGGTCCCTTCATCCTGACGTGCAGGACGCGGCTGCCGCTCGGACGGTGCACCATCCTGCTGTGCAGGCGCACGTGGCGGACGGGGCGCCTGGTTCTGCGGCTTGGGCTTCTGCGGCTGCTGCTTCGGTGCCTGCGACTCATTGCGCGGCGGTTTGGGCGCCTGCACCTGCTGCTGGGCCTGGGCGCCGTTTTGCGCGGCCTGGCCGTTCTGGCCATTGGCCGGCTGGCGGCGCTCGTCGCGACGCTCCTTGTTGGCACCATTGCCATTGCCGCGCTGATTGCCGCCGTTGCCGCCATTGCGGGCATCGCGTCCATCGCGGCGTTGGCCGCCACGTTCCCCGCGCTCGTTACGTGCATTGCGTCCGGCATCGTTCTGCCGCGGGCGCTGGGTCGTCTCGGGCGCTGGCGCGATCGGCTCGACTCCACCGAAGATGCGCTTCAGCCAGCCAACCACACCAGTGACCGGTGCAGGGATCGGAACCGTCACCACCGGGGCCGGTGCCGCGACGGGCGCCACCGGTGCAGGGGCCTCTTCACGCACCGGCGCCGGCTGGCTCGGCTTGATCGAGGTCACCGCCGGGGCCGCCGGGATGTTCAACTGCGCCTTGGTCAGCGCATGCACCGGCAGCTTGCGCGGGGTGCCGCGCTGGTAGCTCGGCTTGCCGCTGTCTTCGCCCAGCTCGTTTTCGCGCAGGCGGGTGACTTCGTAGTGCGGGGTGTGCAGCTGCTCGTCGGCGACGATGATGATCGGCGACTCGTGGCGCTGCTCGATCTCACGCAGCGCGCTGCGCTTTTCGTTGAGCAGGTAGTTGGCGATTTCCACCGGGGCCTGGACCAGCACCTGCCCGGTGTTTTCCTTCATGGCGTGCTCTTCGGCCACGCGGATGATGGACAGCGACAGCGACTCGACACTGCGCATGCGGCCATGGCCGTCGCAACGCGGGCAGACGATCTGGCTCGATTCGCCCAGGCTCGGACGCAGGCGCTGGCGGCTCATTTCCATCAGGCCGAAGCGGGAGATGCGGCCCAACTGCACGCGGGCGCGGTCGTACTTGAGCGCGTTCTGCAGCTTGTTTTCGACTTCGCGCTGGTGCTTGGACGAGGCCATGTCGATGAAGTCGATCACCACCAGGCCACCCAGGTCGCGCAGGCGCAACTGGCGTGCCACTTCTTCGGCCGCTTCCAGATTGGTCTGGAACGCGGTCTCTTCGATATCGCTGCCCTTGGTGGCGCGCGAGGAGTTCACGTCGATGGCGGTCAGCGCTTCGGTCTGGTCCACCACGATCGAACCGCCCGAGGGCAGGCGCACGTTGCGCTCGTAGGCGCCTTCGATCTGCGATTCGATCTGGAAGCGATTGAACAGCGGGATATCGTCGGTGTAGTGCTTGAGCTTGCGCAGGCTCTGCGGCATCACCTGCTTCATGAATTCCTGGGCGTCGGCGTACAGCTCCGGCGTATCGACCAGGATTTCGCCCACATCGGCGCGCAGGTAGTCGCGCAGGGCGCGGATGATCAGGCGCGATTCCTGGTAGATCAGGAAGGCGGCCGGCTTGCTCAGCGCGGCCTCGGCGATCGCCTTCCAGGTTTGCAGCAGGTAGTCCAGATCCCACTGCAGTTCTTCGGCGTCACGCCCCACGCCGGCGGTGCGGATGATCACGCCCATGTCGTCGGGAATGTCGAGCTTGTCCAGCGCTTCCTTCAGTGCGGCGCGGTCTTCGCCTTCGATCCGGCGCGAAACGCCACCGGCGCTCGGCGAATTGGGCATCAGCACCATGTAGCGGCCGGCCAGCGAGATGAACGTGGTCAGGGCGGCGCCCTTGTTGCCGCGTTCTTCCTTGTCGACCTGCACCACGATTTCCTGGCCTTCGCGCAGCAACTCGCGAATGGTCGACTTGTTATGGTCGACGCCGGCTTGGAAATAGTCGCGGGAGATTTCCTTCAGCGGCAGGAAGCCATGGCGCTCTGCGCCATAGTCCACGAAGGCCGCTTCCAAAGAAGGCTCGAGCCGGGTGATGCGGCCCTTGTAGATGTTGGATTTCTTTTGTTCCTTGGACGGCTGTTCGATGTCGATGTCGTACAGGGTCTGGCCGTCCACAATCGCCACGCGCAGCTCTTCGGCCTGCGTTGCGTTGATCAGCATTCGCTTCATTGTTGCGTTCCTCACGCGCTCTACCGCGCGGAACGCCGTGACGTTTCGCCTCTGGAACAGCTTGTCGGCCCTTCGCGCAACGCGCGGACAGGCCTGACCAGGGTTTCCAGCGCTGCAACACCACGGCATGCCGCGGGAGCGCTTGTCTTTGGGTTTTATAGGTGTTTCAGGGCCGGCAGCCGCGTCCGGACGAACCGGGGCAGCGCACGGGACATGTTCAGCGCAACGGTCAAAGACCGCCGGCGATGGCCGGGTAGGCCGGTGAGCCGCTAACATGGCCGCCCCTGGGGCGGTGGTCGCGCACTGTGCCGGAATCATCGGAAGTCAGGCTTCTGGCCAATCAACTTCCAACGAAATCAAACCCTTATCTCGCTCGCCGAGTGTAACAGAATAAAGAGCCGGATGACCGACCCCCAGCCCCCCAAGCCGCCTGCCGACCGCGTGGGCGTGCGCATTCTCAAAGTTCCGGAAGACCGTGCAGGGCAGCGGCTGGACAATTTCCTGCTCGGCCAGCTCAAGGGCGCGCCGCGTAGCCTGATCTACAAGCTGGTCCGCAGTGGCCAGGTGCGGGTGAACGGCGGGCGGGCCAAGGCCGAGCGCAAGCTCGAGGGCGGCGAAGAAGTGCGCATCCCGCCGGTGCGGGTGAACGAGGAGGGCGACAAGGCCGCGCCACCGTCGTCGTTCCTGGCCCGGCTGGAAGCGGCGATCGTATTCGAGGATGCGCGGCTGCTGGCGCTCAACAAGCCGTCCGGGGTTGCCAGCCATGGCGGCAGCGGGATCAGCTTCGGTGCCATCGAAACCCTGCGGGCGTTGCGGCCGAATCAGACCCTGGAACTGGTACACCGGCTCGATCGCGATACATCCGGCCTATTGATCGTGGCCAAGAAGCGCTCGGCGCTGACCGAGCTGCAGGCCTTGATGCGCGAGGACGACCGCGTCGAGGGCCGCGGCATTACCAAGCGCTACCTCACCTTGCTGGTCGGGCGCATGCCCGACGGCGTAATGACGGTGGATGCGCCGCTGCATATCGGCCTGCGCCAGGGGGGCGAGCGGCATGTGCAGGTGAATGCGATCGGCAAGCCGTCGCTGAGCCATTTCAAGTTGCTGGAACGGCGTGGCGGGCACTCGTATTGCGAAGTGCGCATCGAGACCGGCCGTACCCATCAGATCCGTGTGCATGCCCAGCACCTGGGGCACCCGGTGGCCGGCGACGACAAGTACGGCGAGGCCGAGGTCAACAAGCGGCTACGTGACCAATTGGGGCTGAAGCGGCTGTTCCTGCACGCGGCGTCGCTGGAGTTCGCGCTGGATTCCGGCAAGACACCGTATGTGCTGAGCGCGCCGCTGGCGCCGGAGTTGGCCGAGGCACTGGACCGCCTGGGCCGCTGACGCAGGGGGCGCCACGCCAGCGGATCACTGCAGCCCTGGCTGACCGGAGTCAGCCGGGGCCTGTCGCGTAGCGAAGAAGGCGGCACGTGTGTGCCGCCAGCTTCGCTCCTTCCCTCGATGTATATGACGGCTACGCGATGACGACGACAGCCGCCTCAGCTGTCGTGACGACGCTCGTGATGCGGCGGCGCCTGTGCATGCGATTGGGACGGCCGAGGTCCCGGTGCATGAATGGGGGCGGCGCGGGGTGTGGCGAACGTGGCGACGCGCTGCGGACGCTGCTGCGCCTGAACCTGCATCAGTGGGCGTGGCTCCGGACGTGGCAGTTGCACCGGCAGTTGATGTACTGCCCGTGGTGGCACCACGAGCGCGGCTTGCTGGCGAGGCGCCACGCGGGGTTGTTCCCGCAACTGAGGCGGCCGGGGCTGCAGCGGTGCCAGCGTGCGCGGCGGGATGTCGTGCATGTTCCGGGCGGTAAATGCCTCGCGCGGCGACAGGGTGGGACGAGGCGTTTCACGAGCCGGCTCACTGGCAGGGCGCGTAGTACCCGCAGGCAGCGCCTGATGTGCCGGCAGTGGTGGCATGCGCGCCTGCGCGACCGGCGACTCGCCCGTCCGCATTGCCGGAGGTTCGGTAGCGGGCGTCGGGTGTGGCGTGTTCGCTGGGCGTGCTGGCGACGGCAGGCTGACAGGCACGGGCTGCGGAGCTCTCGCGGCCACCGGGCGTCCTGCCTGCAGCATCGGCGCAGTGAAGTGCGGTGCAGACAGGTGCGCGACGTCGGGCGCATGGTGCAGCTCGGCGGGCGAAGGCGCCGACGCGGTCGGTCGCGGCAACGTACCGAGTGATGGCGCAGCCGCAGCCGCTGCAGTCGGCATGGCCGTGCGCGCCGCGGGCGGGGCTGCTTTCGCAACCTCCGGTCCCGGCACGGGCGTGTAGGTCTTGTTCGACCACTGACGCTGGTCTTGCTGGTGCACAGAGGACCGCGCCTCCACGACGGTGGTGTGGTTGTTGATGATGGTGGTACGGGGCGCGTAGACGCGATTCTGGTAGACCACGTAATGCGGTGCGGCTGGTGGGGCGTTCCATTCCACGCCCCAGCTGTTCCAGCCCCAGTGATGCCACGCCGGCGCTGGCGTGGCCCAGCCGAACCAGCCGAACCAGCCGTGGTGATGCTCCAATGCGCTGCCGACCAGCACACCGGCGCCAAACGACACCGCCCCGACGGTCGCCACATCGCCCTGGTCATACCATCGCACCGGGCGGTAGCGGTACTCGCGGTATACATTCACCGGCGTTCCGTACACCACGTCCGGGTCATAGTGCGGCACATACACGACCTGCGGTTGCGCAGGCTCGATGGTGATCACCTGCGAGGGCGGTGGGACGCGTTCTCCGTCCAGGATCGGCGTTACAACGACGTGCCGGGCGACCTGGACTTGCTGCTGTGACGTACTGCGCAGGTGGCCGCTGGCTTGCGCCCGCTGGCGCATGATCTGCACCGCGTCGAGCACGTCGTTCGGGTCATGCGCGTAGGCGTCGCCCAGTGCGCGGGTCCAGTCGAGATTGCCGGCCAACTGGTCCACGACATCGGGGAAGGCGGTCAAGGCCTTGACGCTGGGGTCCCAGGGCTGCGCGACGGTGGCCTGCGCGCGGTCGGCGGCTGTCAGGGCGCGGTTGCTGCGCAACCAGTCCTGCGCGGTGAGTACCTGCTCAGGATAGACCGACGCCGCCAGCGTCTGGGC
This sequence comes from Xanthomonas sp. WHRI 6106, assembly GCF_040202405.1. Lineage (NCBI taxonomy): Bacteria > Pseudomonadati > Pseudomonadota > Gammaproteobacteria > Lysobacterales > Lysobacteraceae > Xanthomonas > Xanthomonas sp. WHRI 6106. The sequence goes on from NZ_JBEGFC010000011.1 coordinate 143,098, forward strand.
CAGCAGCTTGTCGGGAAACAGGGCGATCGGCGCCACCAGTCGATACAGCTGGTCGGCGGTAGGCACGGTGTATGCCGGCGCCGTCGGCGTAACGGTGGCCGGGTCGGTTGGCATCGCGGTGGGTGTCGGCGACGGTGCGCTGCGTTGACAGCCGCCGAGCGCCAGGACTCCGCTCGATGCGAGCGCCAACGCCCAGGCAAGGCGCTCTCGTGACCATGTGCGTTGCATACGGCTCCTCGCTGTGTGCGCGTGGATGACGCACGTACCATGCGCCGCATTCAATGTCTGGAAGCTGGCTGACGTGCGGGCGATTGCGAGGCTGCGCGCCCATGTTCAGCGGCCATGCGGCTTGCCGAAGTGGCCGGCCGTCAGCGCGGGTGGACAGTCTTCCTGTGCGCCGCGAACGCCACGTTTCGATCCTGGCCCAAGGCTCCCGGCGGCGTGGCAGTGCTCGATCGCCTACTTCGTACTCAAGGCGTTGCGAAGCGGAACAACACCAGGCTGATTGCCAGCGTGCCCATGCCCGAGACCAGGCCGTAGACGGTCTCGTGACCCTGCGCATAGCGCTTGGCGGCCGGCAGCAGCTCGTCAAGGGCAAGAAATACCATGACCCCGGAGATCAGCCCGAACACCGCACCGAACACGGCGTCGGACAACACATTGGACAATGCCAGATAGCCGATACCCGCACCGATGGGTTCGGCCAATCCGCTCAGCAGGCTGGCGCCAAAGGCATAGAACTTGTTGCGTGTGGCGAAGTACACCGGCACCGCGATCGCGATGCCTTCTGGGATATTGTGGATGGCAATGGCGAACGCCAGCGGCATGCCCACCACCGGGCTTTCCAGAGTGGCGAAAAACGTCGCCAGACCTTCGGGGAAGTTATGCGCCGTGATCGCAATGGCAGTCATCAGGCCAACGCGCCGGATGTAGGCACGGTTGTCGTCGCGGAACTGCGGGTCGTCCGTGGACAGGCTCTGGTGCGGGTTGGGCACCAGTCGGTCGATCGCCATGATCAACAGCATGCCGCCCAGGAAGGTCAACGTGCCGAAGGTGAAACCCAGCTTGTCGTTGTAGGCGCTGGAAAACGCCGCGATCGACTTGTTGAGGATTTCCGACAGCGACACATACACCATCGCACCGCCGGCGAAGGCCAGCCCGAACGCGAGCAGCCGCGGATTGGGCTTCTTGGCGAACACCACCATGAGGCTGCCAAGACCCGTGGCCAGTCCTGCGGCCAACGTAACCGCCAGCGCGGTCCAGACGTTCTGTGATGACACCTCAAGCATGCGATGCGGCGACCTCGTGGAATGGAAAGCGCTCCTGCGGCGGGCGCGTCACGCGCGCGATCGCTGGCGGCAGCAGGATGGCCATCCACGGATGACGAACGCGTGCTGTCGAAGGCGACCGTGCGGGACGTGAAAGCCCGGCAAGGCCCATGGGCGCGATCCCTCATGTATAGGCGGCAGCGAGCGCCTGCGCCCGCCGCCGCCGATCAGCCCATGCAGCAGGGCGGGCTGCGGGGTTCAGCTGCCGCGGCGTGCGCGTTCTTCGATGGCGAAGCACTCGTCCGGGCGCGGCACCGGCGGCTTGAACGCGACCGGCACCTGGATGGTCTGTGGCACCGGCTGCCCGTTGCGAGTGGCGGCCTTGAACTTCCACTCGCGCACGCGCGTCTGGGCGGCCTCGTCCAGCACCGGCTGGCCGCTGCCCTGCGTCACCGACACATCGGTCGGCATGCCTTCGGTCCCGACGACCACCCGGAGCACGGTGGTGCCGCCGACGCCGGCGCAGGCCAGCTCAGGCGCATACTCGGGCGGCGGCGTCTTTACGGCGGCAAGCTCGGTGGGGGCCACGGTAGGGGTGGCGGCCTGTGGCGGAGATTTACCGCAGCCGCTGAGGCCGGCCGCCAGGCACAGGCCGGCGAGTGCAGCGCGAAACATGGTCATGCAGTGACTCCCTGATCGTAGAGTTGCGCGGTCTTGGCCGCGCAGATGAAGTCGTTTTCACTCAGGCCGCCCACGTCGTGGGTGGAATAGCGCACCACGACCCGGTCGTAGTGCACGCCCAGGTCGGGGTGATGGTCTTCGCGATGCGCAATCCAGGCCAGCGCGTTGACGAAGGCCAGGGTGCGGTAATAGTCGGCGAAGCGGAACGTGCGGGTGATGGCCGTGCCGGCTTCGCTCAGCTCCCAGCCGGGAACCTGCGGCAGCAGCTCGGCCAGGCGCGCTTCGCCAAGCTTGTGATCGCTGCCCTTGCGCGGAAGGCAATGGGCCTGCTCCAGGGGAATCAGATCGGTCATGACGGTCTCGCAGGGGTGGCGGACGGCGCACCCGCCAGGATCACGGTGTTCCATGAGCGAGGGCGCATTGAGCGGTAGAATAACCCGCATGATCCAGATATCCGACAAAGCCCAGACCTATTTCCGCAAGCTCATCGAACGCGAAGGCGTGCCCGGCATGGGCGTGCGCCTGAGCGCGGTGGACCCGGGAACCCCGCGCGCCGATGCCCGGTTGGAGTTCGCCGAACCGGCGGACCTGAGCGGCGACGAGTGGGCCATCGACTGCGATGGCTTCACCTTGTATGTGGTGGCAGCCAGCGTGCCGTGGGTGGATGGCGCCGAGATCGACTACGTCACCCAGTCCACCGGCAATCAGCAGCTCACCATCAAGGCGCCCAAGATCAAGGGCGAGGCACCGGCAGAGTCGGCCTCGATGGTGGAGCGCGTGCGCTGGGTGGTGGAGAACGAGATCAACCCGCAGCTGGCATCGCATGGTGGACGCGTGGCGGTGCAGGAAGTCTCGGCCGATGGCGTGGTGCTGCTGCGTTTCGGCGGCGGCTGTCACGGTTGCGGCATGGCCGATGTCACCCTCAAGCAGGGCATCGAGAAGACGCTGATGGGACGGGTACCCGGCGTGATCGCGGTGCGCGATGCCACCGATCACGCCACCGGCGACGCCCCGTACATTCCGCGCGACAGCGCGGCCTGATTCCGCGCCACCGGTGACAACGGCTGCCGATCTGCTGCAGGCACTGCGCGCGCGCATGCCGGGCAAGCTCATTCTGGATCGGCGTACCGGCCTGCCGTATGGCTGGGGTATCTGGATGGGCAACCGCGCACACGCCGCTGCGCCGTTTAACGATGACCAGCTGACGGATGTGCTGTTGGCAAGGGCACAGCCGTCGCAGCGCGAGGTGGGCGGTGCAGCCATCCTGTCGCCATTCCAGGCATTTCGCAGTCTGTGGTGGCAGCACTGGGACCCGCGTCCGAAGGATCAGCGTCGGCAGCACTGGTTGGCGTTGCTCGGCAGCTTTCTGATCCACCTCGGTTTCATTGCGCTGCTCGTCTGGGTGGTCACCGTGCGTTGGGCGCCGGATGACACCAAGCCTGGCGATGAATCGCGGGTACGCATGACCTTCATTGGCGATGGCGCGGTGGAGCAGGGCGGTGGTGCGGGGCAACCTGGATCTGCGGCACCGGCTACGGCGTCTGCTTCAGCGCAAGCAGATGCATCGGTGGCAGCGGGCGAACCAACTCCATCGCCGACGCAGACGCAGCCGGCTGCCGATCCGGTCGAAAGCTCCAGTACGGCACAGATGCAAAACGAGGCGCCGGAGCCGGCGGATGCGGTCAGCGAACCGGTGACCGCAGATGTTCCGCAAGTGACCGTGCAGGTGCCGCCGGTGACGATTCAATCCCCGCTGCAAGTGACCGAAACGCCGGTGGCCACCAACGATTTTGTCGTGCCACCGCCACCAACGATTACGCTGACGCCGCGTGCCATCGAACGCGCGGCGCCGCAGGTCGAGGTCCGTCAACGCGACATCCAGACAGTGACCGAGCGCCCGCAGGTTCGCGAACTGGAACGTCCTGCTACCGAAGTGGCGGTGCGCACTGCCGATGCGCCAACGGTGCGCGAGCGCGACGTCGTCATACCCGAGCGCCCACACGTGCCGGCGCCGGCCGCACGCGTGCGCGAGATCGCACCGGCGGTGCGCATGCCCGACGTCGCGGTGCGCATCGCAGAGTTGCCGAGCGTGCCGGATCCGGCGCCGACGCCTGTGGCTGCGGCACCTGCGGCGCAAGCGGCGCCTGCGGATGCTTCACCGAGGCAGCCAGCCGCCGCGGAATCGGTGCAAGCGACAACGCAGACGCAGGCCAATCCCTCTCAGCCCGAGCGTTCCAGCAGCGCGGCAGCATCGTCAGCAGCTAAGCCGGCAGCCGACAGCAACGCCGGCCCGAAGCCTGCCGACCGCAGCGGCGGATGGGATGTGGCCGCCAATGCCGACGACTGGAGCAAATCCGACCGCACCCGCCGCGGCGAAACCACCGGCGGCAATGGTCGGCGCGATGGCATGTTCAATAGCGACGGCAGCGTCCGCGTGGCCGGGACCGGCGATGCCGGCAGCGGCGCTGGCGATCGCGGGCCGCCCGGCAGCGACACCGACACCTGGACCCGCGACCAGATCGCCCAGGGCGGCACCTGGCTCAAACGGCCGCCGTACGGCTATACGCCGACCTCGCTGGACAAGTACTGGATGCCCAACCAGACGCTGCTGCAGGAGTGGGTGCGCCGCGGGCTGAAAAAGATCGAGATTCCGATCCCGGGCACCACCACCAAAATCAGCTGCGTGGTGTCGCTGCTGCAATTCGGCGGCGGCTGCGGCCTGAGCGACCCGAACCTCAACGACCAACCAGCCACTGCAAGGCCGCCACCGGATGTGCCGTTCAAGCGGGAGCTGCAGGAGGACAAGGGTACGCTGCGGCGGAGTGGCGAATGATCGTGGGCCGTCTCCCGTTCCGTCGAACAGCTGCCGATGGGGCAGGGCGGCGACGTTCCTCGCTGGCACGCTCGCGCACGCAGCCGAGCGGGCGCGGCCAACCGCCGCAATGACCAGCGGCGGCCGTGAATTCTTGAAATGGCTGGCCGCCGTCTTCATGACCGGCGACCACGCGCTCAAGATCCTTGGCTTCGGTTACGTGCCGGTCGTGACCGAGTTGGGGCGCGTCGCGTTCCCGCTGTTTGCGTTGGTTCTGGCCTACAACCTCGCGCAGCCCGATGCCGACGTCGAAAAGTCGGTCAAGCGCTTGTTCGTGTGGGGCCTGGTCGCCGCGCCAGTGGCCGCGATCGCGACGCAGACGGTGTTTACGCTCAATGTGCTGCTGTCATTTGCATTGGCTGCCGTCTGCATTCTCAGCATCGAGCGCCGTCGATGGGTCTTTCTGACGGTGTGCGCCGTGCTGGCGCCGGCGGCGGTCGATTACCAATGGAGCGGCCTGGCAGTGGTGCTGGGCGGCTGGGTGTACTGGCGCAATCCATGGCATTGGCGATTGCCGAAAGCCGTGTCAGCGCTCTTGTTGCTGGTGCTGCCGGTGTGCTCGCTTTTCTTCATCAACGGTAATTTCTGGGCACTGCTGGCGATACCGTTGCTGACGCTTGCGCGCCTGCGCATTCCCGTGCCACGCACAGGCAGAGCCTTTTATTTTTACTACGTGGGTCATCTGATGGTTCTCACGGGGTTGTCGTACGCAAGGGTTTGAGAAAACCCCGCGAGCGGCCCGGAAATCAGTATTGCGGGACGGCCGGCAATCAGGCTGGCGCGTGTGTCGCCCATGGGCGGGACGAGCTGCACGAAGCGCTCCACAGCGCGGAAGAGCAGGGCGCGCTCTACAGAATGACAGCAAAAAATACGGCGTGGCACCGTGCCGGAAGGAATGCGTACCCAACTGCGGAATCTCGCCCCGGGACATCGTCGGAGCACTGCGGGCTCCCACGAGCAAGTCGCAGCTACGTACGCAGCGCGTGCGCCGGCAGCGGGCTGAGCCATACTGTGACGCGAGACTTATTGTTACGATATAACCTAATATTTCAGTGGGGAAGGTCGTGCAATCTCAGGCTTTATGCGTGGTAGGTGTTCTGTCGGTGGGATTGATCGCGGCAACGCCGGGCGCTGCGCAGGAACTGGGTGCGGCCCGGTCTGGCTCGGTCGACAAGGAGCTGGATGCGGTCATGGTGAGCGTCGGCAGCCGCTTCGGGGGGCGGTCACTGACCGAGTCGCTGACGCCCGTAGATCTGGTGTCGCGTGAGGAGTTGGAGCGTAACGGGCGCGTCGACCTGCTGCAGATGCTCAAGAGTGAAGTGCCCAGTTTCAACATTCCGCGTCCCATTGCGTCTGGTGCGGGCGATTACCTGATGCCGCCTTCGTTACGTGGCCTGGGGCCGGGCGAAGTGCTGGTGCTGATCAATGGCAAGCGTCGCCATACCTCGGCCGATCTCAACGCGAGCAACGGCATCGGCCGCGGCGACATCTCGATCGACTTCAATGCCATTCCATCGCTGGCGCTGTCTCGCGTCGAAGTGCTGCGCGACGGCGCGGCGGCCCAATACGGCTCGGATGCGATTTCCGGGGTCATCAACCTGAGCCTGGACCGTTCGCTGCAGAGCACCGCGCACACGACCTACCAGACCACTGCGCGAGGCGATGGCGACACCTATGAGGTCGCTGCCGGTACCGGGTTTCGGGTCGGCGCCGAGGGCGTGCTGCGCGTGACAGCGGCAATCCAGGATATCGGTGCCACCGATCGATCGCGCCCGGACACTCGTCAACAGTACTTCGGTACAACTGCCACCGGCGCGTTGGTGACGCCATCCGGCAACTTCGGGTCCGGCATCGGCCTGACGCGCTCCAATGGAACACGCGACCCGCGCGAGTCACGCTTCGACCGCAATGGAGCCGCGTTCCTGGGCACACAGCCCAGCACCAATCGTCAGCTGTTCTACAACCTGGTGATGCCGCTGTCCGATGCGGTGGAGATGTATTCGTTCGGCGGCCACAACCGACTGGATGGCGACATTACCTACTTCTTCAGGCGCGCAGGGCAGGACGAGACCGTTCGTGCGATCTATCCCGACGGCTACAGCCCGACCCTGGATACCGCCATCGACAATACCTCGATCGCTGCAGGGCTACGCGGGCACGACCTGGCCGGGTTCGGCTGGGACCTTTCGACGGTTTACGGCAACAACACGCAGGACCTGACCTATGACAACAGCGTCAATGTATCGCTCGGCGCCCAGTCGCCGACGCGCTTCTCCCGTAACGGCGCCGAGTTCGATCAATGGACCACGAATCTGGATCTGAATCGTGAGATTGCCGTGGGGCATGCAAATCCATTGCGGCTGGCGTTGGGTGCGGAATACCGCTACGAGAGGTACCGTCTGTTCACCGGCGCCGAGGAAGGCTACATCAACGGCGGCATCCCTATCCTGGACGGCCCGAATATCGGTCGCCCATCGATCCCGGGTGCGCAGCCCGGTCCCAGCAACGGGCCGGATGACACTGCGGACCTTGACCGACGCAGCCAGGCTGTCTACGCAGAGGCGGAACATTCGCCGATCGGTCGGCTGCTGTTGAACGCTGCCGCGCGCCACGAGCACTACTCCGACTTCGGCGACACCACCAATTTCAAGCTGGCCGCCCGTGTGGAACTCAATGCGCTCGTGGCACTGCGCGGGTCATATAACACCGGCTTTCGGGCACCGGCATTGGCGCAATCCGGCTACAACGCCTCCAACACGCTGATACTCAATGGATCGCAGGCGATCGTGCGGGTGGCTGCAGTGGATACGCCAGCCGCGCGCCTGGCTGGAGCCTCGGACCTGAAGCCGGAGACGTCCCGCAACGTGTCGCTGGGCACGGTCTTTCAGAACGGCAACTGGTCCGCATCGTTGGACGCCTACCGCATCGAGCTGCGTGATCGCATCGCGATTTCCTCGACGTTTCAGGATGCTCGCCTGACCAGCTATCTAGCCGCCAATGGCCAATCCGGCTTTGCCGCGATCTCATTCCTGACCAATGCGGTCGATACGACCACCCGTGGCCTGGACCTGGTGGTCAACTACCGACGCGTCTTCGATGAGGGCTCCGTTCTGACCGGCACGTTTGCCGGCAACTACAACAAGACCGAGTTCGATCAGATTGCCGGCACCCCCGCGCCGATCGCCGCGTTAGGCATTACGACGCCGCTATTCGACTTGACCCAGCAGCTGCGCTACTCCGACAGCCTGCCGCGCGACAAGCTGATGTTCAACCTGAACTACACGCATGGGCGCTTTGCGGCCAGCATGACGAATACGCGCTACGGCAAGGTTTCCACGGTTGCGATGACGGCCAGGAACGCAGCACAGGTGGCCGCACTGACGCCTGGCTACGACACCCGCCTGGTCGCCGCCTCTGCCAGCACCTACGATGTGATTCAAACGTTTTCTCCGAAGATCATCACCGACCTGGAACTGTCCGCACAGGTAACGCCCGCACTGCGTGTCAGCCTGGGCGCACAGAATCTTTTCGATATCTATCCCGACGAGAATATTGCCTCCACGGTGGCAAGCGTCGCGGCGGGCAGCAACGGTTCGGATAACGCAGGGATGCATCCTTACAACGCAACATCGCCCTTCGGCTTCAGCGGACGAACCGTGTTCATGCGCGCCGCCCTGACGTTTTAATTGGGCTGCCAGCGGATGGCAAGTCGAGACGATCACTGCAGCACACGGGACGTCTGCGTAGATGGAGCACGGGTTCACAGGACGTGGCCCATGCATGGCAGCTGCGGGGCGTCAGCAGCAGCTGACGCGACGCTGCAGTGGTTGGATCAACCTTTGGCTGAGAGGGGCACATGCAAGAGCGCCGAGATTTCTTGAAGTTTTCCGCTTCGCTCGCCGTTTCATCGATGCTCCCCGAAACGGGAGCGACCGACATTCCCTCCAACGTCCCCCAGTCGCCCAAACCGCCGGATGAGCTCGCCGCGGATGAAGCGCACTGGAGCAAGATTCGAGCGCTGTATACAGAACAGGACGACATCATCAACCTCGAGCACGGCTATTGGGGCAAGATGTCGATGCAGGTGGAGGCCGCTTTTGCTCGGCATACGCACAAGGTCAACAAGGAGCTCTCCTGGTACGCCCGTCGTGCGTACGATGCAGACTTTCTGAACTCACGCAGGCTGGTTGCGGACGCGCTCGGCGTCAATGTCCACGAGGTGATGCTCACGCGCAATGCGACCGAATCCTTTATCAACCTGATCACGCAGTACGACAGGCTGACACCAGGCGACAGCATTCTTTGGGCGGACGCAGACTACCCGGAGTTCAAACGCATGATGGCTTGGTTGAGCAAATCACGTCACGTCGGCGGTCACAGGCTCGACCTGCCAAGCAGCGGTAGCGACGAAGATTATCTCCAGACGTATGCGCAGGCGTTCGATGCGCACCCACGGCTCAAGCTGGTCCTTCTGACCCACGTCAGCAATCAGCACGGGCTCGTCCTGCCGGTCCGGCAGATCGCCGCCCTGGCCAGGCAACGCGGGATCGACGTCATCTGCGATTGCGCCCAATCCTGGGGGCTACTGGACTTCACGCTCGACGCGCTCGATGTCGATTGGGCGGTCTTCAACCTGCATAAATGGATCGGGTCGCCGGTCGGCGTTGGCGCGCTCTACATGCGGCAAGGCACCCTTGGTGCAGTGAAGCCATTTCCTGGAGAAGAGGAGGGCGATGCGGATGTTGCAAACCGCGTGCATTTGGCGACATCGGACTTTGCGGCCTTCATGACCGTTCCGGATGCGCTGGCCTTTCATCAGGCAGTGGGAGGTGCCAACAAGCACGCGCGCTTGACGTATCTGCGCAATGTCTGGGTGTCGCGACTGGATGCGTCAGATGCGGTGGAAATCCTTGGCGCCGCAGACGCCAGCAATGCATCGGGCATGGGCGGATTTCGCTTGCGAGGTCGCAGTTCGAAAGCAGCGGTCAGCGCGCTGCAGGCATCCTTGCAGAACGAATTCGGCATCTTCACTGTCGTGCGTAGCGACCTTGCCAGCGGCTCCTGCATTCGCGTGACGCCGCAGGTCTTTACGCCGGCCAGTCACCTGCTGGCGCTGGCCGACGCTGTCACGGCGATTGCTGCACGTGCCTGATCATTGCAGTGCCCGCAGCCAGCCCCTGCGTTGATGGGTGATGCGATGCCCGGTGGGCTGCATGCAATGCGCTGCCCAGGCAGACGGAGCTGCTGCCGTATCGGGTTCCCGCAACAAGCGGGGCAGGCGTGCCGAGCCCGGCCGTCGTTGTCGAGGCGGGTAGGGAGCAAGGCCTGGGACGTTTACTTTGCCAACCTGCTGAGCAAAGGTGCAGCGGCAGCCACTGCCAGCAGCGCGATTGCAACTCCGATCAGCGCCGTGATCAAACCGGCGCTGTGCGAAACAAATCCGATCAACGCCGGCCCGGCCAGCACCCCTGCGTAGCCAAGCGTCGTCACCGCAGGAATCGCAATGCTTTCAGGCATTGATCGTTGCGATCCGGCCATCGAAAATAATGCCGGCACGATGTTGGCGCATCCCACACCGATAAGCCCGTATCCGACCAGCGATACCTGCCAGACAGAGACCAACGTCGCGATCAGGAAGCCAGCAGCGCCTATCAGGCCACCCACCATGATCGATGAGGTGCGTCCCAGGCGTTCGACCAGCGAGTCCCCGAAAAGCCGGGTAACGGTCATCGACAACGAGAACACCACATATCCCAGGCCTGCGAGGCTTGGGGCAACATGCCGTGTCTCGGCCAGGAATACCGCGCTCCAGTCCAGCACCGAGCCCTCTGCCAGAAATGCCACGAAAGCCAGCAGACCGATCAGCAGCACGATCCCGCTGGGCACCGCAAAGGGTGGCCCGGCGTGTTCGAGCTTGTTCGAACGCCAGTGACGAGCAGCCACTGCCGTCAGCACGGCCATCGTCGCAACCGCCAGCAGTGTCGTGGCCAGCAGTGCAACACCTGCGGCCAGCATGAGCGTCATGGCACCTGCGCCGACGAAGCCGCCTATGCTGTAAAACGCGTGGAACCCGGACATCATCGTGCGCCCGCTGTCGCGCTCGACAACGACGGCCTGGATGTTCATGGTGCAGTCCATCGCACCGATTGCGGCGCCGAAGAAGAACAGGGTTATTCCAAGCCAGAACGCGCCGTTCGCAAGTCCAAGCATTGGCAGCAACGCCAGCATCACCACCGTGGTAAAGACCATGATGGTTCGACAGCCGTGCCTTGCGGCCAGCGCGCCGGCGAGCGGCATGGCGATGAGCGAGCCGGTGCCTAGGCAGAGCAGCACCACCCCAAGCGCGGCATCGTCGAGGCCCGCGTGCGTTTTCGCGAAAGGTACGATGATGGCCCACACGGCAGTGACGAAGCCTGGCAAGAAGAATGCAGCACGTGTGGCGTGTTGTTGCGCGTTGGGCGATGCGGGCATGGTGGTAGACGGCATAGTAAAAGGGGGAGGGCACTGACCTGTGTCAGGGCGCGACCGTGGAGTCGCACGGAACCAGCGAATGCGGATGTACGAGCTCGCGCCAGGCCGGTAGCAACGGTTCGGTGACTGCATGCAGCATTAAATCGACTGCAGTGATGCCCATCTCCTGGATTGGCTGGTGCATGACCGTGCCGGTAGCCGGCCAGGCGTTCGCTGCTATCGTCGTGGCCTGTCGGGCTGGTGATGAAAGCAATCTCTCGGTGCCCCAGTGCGATCAGGTGGGTCATCGGCTCATTGGCTGCGCATTTGTTGTCGATCCTGACGGTACGCATGTCATTGAGCAATCCTGCCGTAGCAAATGCCACAGCCGGCAAATGCAGCCGCCGGAATAGGCTCCAGCCTGCGAGAAATTCAGCAAATCGAGGTAGCAGCACCAGAGCTTCGGCGCTACAGCGAGCGCCTGGGTCACTAGGACATCGGCATCGTCGACCCCGATACCGGAGACGTTGCGCAGCAGGAGTTGCGTGCTGCGGACACTGGCAGCATTGAGGGTGGCAACAAGCACTTCTGTCAAAAACGGCGCGCGCATATCAGGATGAGGCAGCGCAATGCGTGTTCCTGCTGCGGCAGTAAGCCGCTTGGCTTCATTGTTTGGTTGCCACCCACATTGGGGCATGTGGAGCAAGCACTTATTTTTACATAATATACATTATGCGAAATGGAGTGACGGTCTGTTGATTGGCTGTCTACCGGCACCGACATTTTCGACGACTGGGATATCAACGGTGACGACTTCAAGGCTGTGCTGATCTGCGGCCCGAGCCACGGTAGCCTTTCGCTCTGCCGGTCGCACAGGCAGATCTGGTGGTGCTATGCACCGAGGAACCAAGCGAGTCAGGTTCATTTCCCATCGGGTGATGCCTACATCGTCATCAATCTGCGGACGTCCAGCCAGCCAGTGATCGACTGGACGGCGCATCTACGTCGAATCTTATGAAAGCTATGGAAGTGCATCGAGCTGGCCGCTGGACGATCAACCTCGCATTCAAGTGGAAGAATGGACCGCAGGGGCCCGACGCGCCCGGGGTCACGTTGACCATGAGGAGCGAGGCAGCGACTGGATGCGCCTGCCGCATGAGCAAGCTAGGCTTGAGGGGCCCTATCAAGCCAGTCCCGATAGGGCGGTGTTCTTGCGAGGAAGTGCCAGCCCGCTACGCCATCCAGCCATCAGGTCGCCGCGTTAGCGCGTCACCCCATCGATCACCACCGAATGCAGCCCATCCCGTCTCACCTGCCCCGGGCCGAACTGGCTCACTTGCAATCCTTGAGCACCACGGCGTAGTCGGTGTGCGACATGGACACGCGCGTGCGGTGCCGATTGAGATAATTGAACACTTCGAAGGCGCCCCGCCTCGTCAGCACGTGCTGTTCTGGTTGGAACGCGTTCGGCGGAAACGTCTGAGAAACCGTCGGCTGTCTTTGACGCTCTAGGAATCGCCCATGCCGTGTTGAATGCCAGACACCCTGAATCAATCCGCCACGACAAACGCGCTTTCGGCCAGGATTGCGCCTGGCGTGACAGCAGTTCGCATTGCCGGGCCTTCAAGAAATCGAAGTAAGTGACAGTGCCGGTGCACGCGGCGCAGCATTCAAGGCTGCCTGATGACGCGTGCAACCGTCTCCTTCAGGCAAAGGCGTTGCATGGCACTGTCTCTTCGTTCGCGGTCCCTGGCACTGATGGCGCTCTCGGCTGTGCTTGCGATGCTGACTGCATGCGAAAAACCCGCGGCGTCAGCGGCGCCCTCCCCGGCTACAACTGCGCGAGCGCAGGCGCCGGCCAGCATCCTGTGGCAGGAAGGCAATGTCGACAAAGCCTTTGAAGAAGCCAGGAAGACCGGCAAGCCGCTCCTGATGTACTGGGGTGCGGTGTGGTGCCCGCCTTGCAATCGTCTCAAGGCCACCACGTTCAAGGATCCGGCGTTCATTGCGCAAGCGCAGCAGTTCGTACTGGTGCACCTGGATGGAGACCTGGAGGAGGCGCAGGCCGCTGGTGAGCGCTTTGGGGTCAAGGGCTATCCGACCATGATCATGCTGCGTGCGGATGGCAGCGAAATCACCCGGGTGATCGGCGACACCACCACGGCACAGCTCATCCAGAGCCTGCGCGCAGCGACCCAGTTGCCGACCGGCACCAAGCAATTGCTAGACGCAGCGTTGAAGACTCCGGCATCGCTGAAGACGGATCAATGGGCGTTGCTGAGCAACTATGGCTGGCTGCTGGACAACCAGCTGGTCGAGGCCAAGGACGCCCCCGGCGTGCTCGCCACGCTGGCAAAGACAGCGCCGGAGCCGCATCTGCAACGGCGCTTCGGGTTGTTGGCGGTACTGGTCGGCGGGCAGAAGCCGGTGGCCTCTGCGGCAACGCACGCACTGCTGCAGGCCGTGATCGCGGACCCGGCCGATGTACGCGCCAACCTGCACGTACTGAACGCGTATGCCGCCACGCTGGTGGCCGCCGCCACCGACGATGCAGGCGAGCGCGCCGCCTTGTCCAAGGCATGGAATGCGGCATTGGCGCAGGCCTACGCCGACCCCACGCTGCCGATCGTGGACCGCTTGCGCACCGCATCTGCAGCGGTCGACCTCGCACGGTTGGCCCAGGGACAACCCGCAGCATCGGAGGCGGCCGGGCCGCAGCCTCCCCTGCCCGCCGACGTGGTCGACACCGTGCATCAGCGCGTTCAGTGGGCGCTGGCAACGGCAAAGACGGCCGAGGAGCGTCAGTCCACCATCGAGGCCGCCGTCGACCTGCTGGTCGACGTGGGCGACAACAGCGGCGCCGAACAGGTACTGCTGGCCGAGCTGGGGCGCAGCAAGACCCCTTCGTACTACATGCCTTACCTGGGCCATCTGGCCGAGGAACGCGGCGACCGCAAGACCGCGTTGTCCTGGTTCAAGAAGGCGTACGAAGCTCCAGGTAGCGAGGGCACTCTGATACAGCGTGGCATGCCCTACCTGGGTGCCATGATCCGGCTCAGCCCTGACGATGCGCGGGGCATCGAGGCGGTTGCCACCCAGGTGCTCGGCGATCTGGCCAAGCAGCCCGACGGCTATCTGCGCAAGAACCGCAGGCATTTCGATCCTGTCGGCGCATCCTTGCGAGCCTGGAGCAAGCAGCATCGTGCGCAAGGCGCTGCGGTGATGGCCCGGGTGCACGAGAAGGCCAGGACCCTGTGCGGCAGCAAGACCGATTGCTCGGCTTGGCTGGGCTAGGCCGCGAGGTCTGCGGCGAGCGCGTCCACGGTGGCGCGTACGACTCATCCCGCCGCTCGCATGTATCTCGAGAGGGCGCTACCCACATCGCACTGATGATGCGCCTCGACGGTGGCTGCAGGCATCGCCGCCCTACTCTTCCCATCGTGGAGCGTGCCTATCGCGCTGGCAGGCATCTCTCACGACAGATCGTGCAGTTCCTTGCCCAGCACCGGGCCGAGTTGCCAGTCCGAGAACTGCACCTTCAAGCCTTCGCGCTCCGGTGTGCAGGTCATCGGGCCGGCCAGATAACGTGCGGCGACCGGGAACGGGCACAGCCGAACCAGCGGCCAGTAGACGCCGTCCCTGGACGCCTGCAGACGCAGCACGCCTTTTTCGACGGTGGCGCGCATCCAGAAGTCGGACGGGTCTCCCTCGTAAGGACCGGTGGCCCAGTCCGACCTGCCGTCGGTGAGCACGCTGCTGAGCATGGCGCGGCCGTCGCTGAGCTCGATGCCAGCCTTGACCCACTGGCGCTCGTTGGCGCGGATCATGATGCCGGCCTGGTCGTAGAGTTGATCGAACCTGCCGCGAATGCGTAGCTGGCAGGTAAATGCAGCCGGCGCCGCGAAGCCGAGAAAATGCCCGCTGTCGCGCGTGAAGCCGTAGTGCGTCTCACGCCAGAAGTCCGTGCCCTTGTCGGTCACGACCTCGAGCACGTCGTCGCCCAGCACGCGATGCTGCCTGGGCGCATTGAGCCAGCTGCCCTGCTGCCAGCGGCTGGGCGGCGCTGCACCTGCACCGGTCGCCATGACCACGCTGCCGGCAGCCAGACCACCCAGGGTCAGCCTGCGCCCGATATCGACGGGGTGTTGTTCGCAATCGCTCATGCCTGTTCCTCTCAAGGTAACGCTACGCCATGCCATCCGGGGAGCCTCCGCGTCAGGCGCGGAAGCCGATTGCGCCAATTTGTACATCCGTACCAATTGGTGAGTCAACTCTCGATTACCATCACGGCGGTCGATACGTGCGTGGATGCAGATGAGCGGCAGAACCTGGCGCCAGGATCCAAACCGGAAAGAACACATCGAGCTGGCCGCGCTGCAGGTGATCGTGGAGCATGGCGTGGCCGGCACCACCTTCCGCAAGGTCGCCGAGCAGGCGCAGGTGCCCTTGGGTGCGACCACCTACTACTTCGGCTCGATGCACGAACTGTTGATTGCTGCCTTTACGCGCTTTTCGCAGGAGGTCTCCAGCAACTTTGCCGCCGAAATCCGCGCTGCCAGGAACCGCGACCAAGCCTGCGATGCGGTGGCGAACATCATCTTTGCCGACGGCACGGCGTCCCCGCGGGTGCTGCTGCTCAGCTATGAGCTGTATGCGTTTGCGCGCCGTCATCCGGAGATGACCGCGATCATGGAGCAGTGGATGGCACGTAGCCGGGCGGCGCTGGAGCTGCATTTTTCCAAGGCCGCTGCGAGCGCGATCGATGCCTTGATCGAAGGCATGACCATCCACCGCTCGGTGGTGCGCATGACCAAGAAAAGCGTGCGCAATGCGGTGGGGCAGCTTGCCTTGCTGTGACAGCGAGGCAGGCTCGCCGCTGCATGCAAGCGAGGCAGCACCGGGCAGTGCGGTGTGCACCGGCTGACGCGCACTGCCAGCCATGGACCATCTGCTCGGGAGGGCCGCGTTGCTTGCGAACCGGGCCCTACACGCGGCGTGTCATCCGTGTGCAGCTGGCCGCTGCGCAACCGGCGATTCTCGCAGTGCCCTGCCCTACCGGTCGCCCGGTTGGCCCGGCATGCGCTGCATCGCCGCCAAAGCGGCGCGACGCCAGCCTCCAGTTAGTACCCGCAGCTGCCAGGGCAATTGCGGAAGCAGTCGTTGCCAGGCCGCTGGTGGCGGACGTCGATACACTCAAGCCGCCTCCATCCGCTACAGGTCATCGTTGACGTACTTCTCGTTGTTTGCCCTGTCATTGATCGCCGCTACCCTGCTGCCTGCGCAATCGGAAGCGGCATTGGCAGCCTTGGTGCTGGATGGCGGCTCGGTGGTGGGGCTGGTTGCGGCGGCGAGCCTGGGCAACGTCCTGGGCTCGCTCATCAACTGGTGGATCGGGCGCGAGGTGGTGCGCTTTCAGGCGCGACCCTGGTTTCCGGTCAAACCGGCTGCCCTGGCGCGTGCGCAGGCGTGGTATGGCCGGTACGGCAGGTGGTCGCTGCTACTGAGCTGGATGCCGGTGATCGGCGACCCGCTGACACTGGCCGCAGGCGTCATGCGTGAGCCGCTGCGCGTTTTCCTGCCGCTGGTGGCTGTCGCCAAGACCACGCGTTACATCGTGCTGGCATGGGCGACGGTGTCGCTCATGCGCTGACCGCAGCACGCGCGTCATTTGGGGGAGTTCGTCCTCGGAGGCGGCGCCGACGGACCGTTAACGCACGTTGCCTATGCTGACGACGCGCAGCGGGGCACCCGTTGCGTCTCCAAGGACAGTGCATCACGGACATCGCAAAGGAGATCGTATGAAACAACTGCACAGTGTGGTGCTTGCTGGATGCCTGCTCGGCCTGAGCGCCCAGGCCTGGGCGGAGGTCGCCAACCTGACCAACAGTGCCGATGGCGCCAACCGCGATGCGGGCATTGCGGCGGTCAAGAAGAAGCTGCAGGACGCCTGTACGTCGCGTCAGGGCAAGGTTGATCCGGCATCGTTCGAAGTGGTGTTCGAAAAGACCAGCACCAACCCCGACGTCCCCAAGCCGTATTACGTGGATGCCAAGATCAAGTGCGATCTGCCGTAATAAAAGCGGCGGGCGCGCAGTGGACCTCGGCGCCCGCCGCCATCGCTGCAAGCTGCATGGCGCCGCTGATCAAAGGGCTCCTGTGCCAGCCGCACTGGCGGCTTGCACCTGTGCGCGTGCCACGTCCAGTGTGTGCATGATCTGCACCACTTCATCCAAGGGATGCAGCGGCGATTGCGTGTAACCCTGGCCGATGTAACGGGCAGCCGCGGTGGCTTGCCACGACAGTCCCTGATAACCCCTGATGCCGGTCGGGTCGGTCCATTCCACGGCGGCGCCGGCATCCTGGTTGCCGGCAATGTGCAGCGTGGTCGGATTATGGAAATCGCCGGCCAGGTCGATGCGGCCTTCGGTGCCGGCGACATAGGCACGCGAACTACTGCGTCCGACGATGGAACTGATCAGGGTGGATTGCGCATGCGCGCCATGCGACAGCACCACGGTCGAGAAGGCATCGACACCGGTCTCGGTAAGCGCTCCCACTGCAGTGATTGCGGTGGGCGCCGCGAGGATCATGGAAGAGAACTGCACGGCGTAGACCCTCAGGTCGAGCAAGGCGCCGCCACCGAGTTCGGGCCGGCGTTGCCGGTGTGCGGGGTCGCCGGGGCCGTGCTGACTCAGGTCGGCAAACACATGCCGCACGTCACCAAGCGCGCCGTCGGCCAGCAGCCTGCGGATCACCGAGGTGTGTGGAAGATATCTGCTCCACATGGCCTCCATCAGGAACAGGCCACGCGCATGCGCTTCTTCCACCAGCACGCGCGCATCGGCGGCGCAGGTGGTCATGGGCTTTTCGATCAGCACATGCTTGCCGGCACGTAACGCCAGCAGGCCGTGTTCGAGGTGTTCGCTATGCGGCGTGGCGACGTAGACGATATCGATATGCGGGTCTTCGACCAAGGCGTCGTAGCGGTCGTACGCACGGTCCATTGCCCAGGCGTTCGCAAACGCATGCGCACGCTCGGCACTGCGCGAGGCCACCGCAACCGGACGTTGCGCAGTGTTACGACGCATGGCGCCACGAATGCCGAGGCGATGACGCCGGGCCCCAGCACGCCCCAGCGCAGCGAGGGCTCGCCCTGGCCAGGCAGAAAAAGCGCGGGCTCAGGTACATGCAGTGACGTCATGGGGATGGGCATCTCTACGGGGATGGCGCGATGCTAACAAACCGGATGAGGTGATCCATGTTGCAGGTAACGCCATGCGCGACTGCGTTTACCGCGAGGCGAGCGCGGCTGTAGACCAAGGCGGCGCGCTGGCGCTGGCATGCACGCGTTACCCATTGCATGACGGCACTGCGCAGCAACCGCAGGGAGTTTAGGTGCTGCTCCCGAGCCCGCGCAGACAGCATGCCGCAGCTGCGACGCAGTGCCAGCAACCGCCATCAGCGATAGGCATTGGCTTGCAGGACGCGAACCCTGCAACAGGCTGCGCGAGACCCCACTGCCCGTCCCTCAGCGCGCTGCGCGGCGCCAGCCTGCATTGATCGCTTCCTGCGGCGAGCAGAAATACCGCTCGCCCTTTGCCGCCGAGATGCTGGTGCGTGCATAGTCGCGCTGGCCCGGCACGTGGAAGATCTTGTTGCCCTTGCCGGAGATGTTGCCCTTGATGGCGCAATGGCCCGGTGCGGGCGGCGATGGCCGCACGCGGGACGCGACCTGGTTGCGTTTGTTGCGCCGATAGTCGGCAGGCATCTGGAAGCTGCCTTGCCAGAGATTGCGCTGTTGCTGCTGGGCGAGGCGCTCGTCGGCGACGAACGCAGTGGCGTACTGGCGATAGGCCACGGCCCAGCCCGAACGTACCATCCAGCGGTTGACCGATTGGCCCTGCACCGTGCATTCGGCAACGGTGCGACCGTAGCGATCGGTCTCCTTCGGCTGACAGCGTACGGTCTTGTCCGTCAGATGGCTGTCCAGTGCGGCGGCGGAGCGACGACCGCACGGCCACGGGCGCCCAAGCTGATCGCTGCACTGTTGCGCACTCTCCGGCGCGTCGATCCCCCACAGGCGGATGCGTTGTTGCGCCACGGTGATCGTGTCTCCATCCGTGACGGTGGCCCGACCAACAATCTCTGCTGCAGCAACCGGCGACATCAACAGCAGCCCGGCGCCGATCGCCATCAAACATCTCAACACCATCTACAACACTACCCTTGGCGATCGGCAGCACGTCGTCCCGTCGTTGCCGCCTTGTTGCACGTTTCAGCCGAATGGCAATGCCCGGCCATGTCCTGTGCCCGACGCCCACGCGGCACTGCCGGCGCGGGGCCGGCACTGTATGTCAATGCGATGCGGATGCATATCCCCGTCAGCACGGTTGTTCTCGGCCAGCCGCCTTGAATGGGCCGATGCAACTGCGAGTTACGCATCTCGCCACACGCAGCCGAAACCGTGGGCTTGTCGTTGCGGCACCATCTGCCAAAGAGCAATGTCTACTTCGGCAGCGAAACACATCACGTCCTGCCAGGCGCGCGCCCAGTGGAGCGCTTGCATCCTGCCCGGCTACTTGCGGAGCCGGGCAGGCTTGCAGGCGGTGACTCACTGCGTGGCAGGCGCAGCAGCGGCGGTCTCCGGCGTGATACGCCAGATGATATTGGCCAGATCGTCAGCCACGATCAGTGCGCCGCGCGGGTCCACCGTGACACCGACCGGGCGGCCGCGGGTCTTGCCGTCGTCGCCATGGAAGCCGGCGACGAAGTCGATGGGCTCGCCCGCCGGGCGGCCGTTGCGGAACGGTACGAACACCACCTTGTAGCCAACCGGCGGGTCGCGGTTCCAGCTGCCGTGTTCGCCGACGAACACGCCGTCTGCGAATTTCGCGCCCAGGGCGCTCGACGAAAACGCAACGCCCAGCGCCGCGACATGCGAGCCCAGGGCGTAGTCCGGCTCGATGGCGGAGGCTACTTTTTCAGGGTCCTGCGGCATGACGCGGGTGTCGACGTTCTTGCCCCAGTAACTGTACGGCCACCCATAGAAGCCGCCTTCGCGTACCGATGTCAGGTAGTCCGGCACCAGGTTAGGACCGATTTCGTCGCGTTCGTTGACCACGGCCCACAACGCACCGGTGCCGGGCTGGATCGCCAGTGCGGTCGGGTTGCGCAGACCGGTGGCATACGGCTTGTGTGCGCCGGTTGCCGCGTCCACCTGCCACACCTGTGCGCGGTCGACTTCGGCGACCATGCCGCGCTCGGTGATGTTGCTGTTGGAGCCGATGGCCACGTACAGGTAGCGTCCGTCGGCGCTGGCGGTCAGCGCCTTGGTCCAGTGGTGGTTGATGGCCGATGGCAGGTCGGTCACCTTGCTCGGCGCGCCGCTGGCCTTGGTCTGGCCCTCGCGATACTCGAAACGCACCAGCGCATCCTGGTTGGCCACGTACAACGCGTCGCCGATCAACGCGAGCCCGTAGGGCGCGTTGAGTTTGTCGGCAAATACGGTCTTCAGTTCATAGGTGCCATCGCCGTCGGCATCGCGCAACAACGTCAGGCGGTTACCGCTCTTAGCCTTGGAGGTGCCCTTGGCCTTGATCGGGCCGGCAATGATGTCCTTGGGCTTGAGGTTGGGTGCAGCGCCGCCACGGCCTTCGGCCACCAGGATGTCGCCGTTCGGCAGCACCAGCGTCTGCCGCGGGATGCCCAGATCGGTGGCGATGGCGGCGATGCGATAGCCCGCCGGAACTGTGGGTGTGCGCTCGCCCCAGGCGGTGGGCTCGGCGATCGTCATGTCGGGCAACACGCCACGGTCGGGTGCGGGCAATTGCGGCGTGGCGCCGTGTTGGTCTAGCTCAGGTGCCTTGCCGCAGGCAGCCAGGGCGACAGCCAGGGCAGTGACCGCCAGAACACGTGTCGCGCGGCTCATCGTGCACCTCCCATGCGCAGACCCGACAGCCCGGCCCAGGTAGCGACCAGGGCGAACAAGGTGGCAATGCCCGACAGCACCAATGCGGCCGGCATGATGGCCCAGGCGTCGCGTGCATGATGCAGGGCGTCGAAGAACCCCACGATCCACGTTGCTACCAGTGCAATGAGATAAATCACGTTGCGGCTGCCCTGCACCAGCCCAACGATGGCCGCGATCAATGCAAGCGTGGTGAGCACCATTGCGCCGACCAACAGCCACGAAGCGAAGTTGCTCCATTGGATCTGATAGCTGCTCCAGTAGGCGTAGTCGCTGAGCAGCGTGCCCAGGAACAAGGGCCACACACCGCCGAGAACGGCTGCATGGAACGGATGGATGGCCCGATCACGGGTCGGGACAGCGGTTGCATTCATGGCGGACTCATTGGGAACGATGGCGAAACGTGCCCACGATGCTGCCAGCTCGCATGTGACGATCAGGATGATATTGGCGAATCTGCACTGACACGATGCGCGTAACCACAGCAGCCCCATGCGTGGGGCCCGCATGCAGTCGGGCGCGACGCTGCAGCGCACACGAACGATTGTCTGCAGCAATGTCATTTGCGGTGACACCGCGACCGACGCTGTGCTTGCCGCGACAATGGCATGCAGCGCAGTGCGTGCAGGGTTCTCCGCATATAGCACCCATTAGGCCCCTCGGCAGCGAATTTGATTCGCTGATTTCGGTGGTCTGTCGATCTTGATGCGTGCCTGACGCTGCGATGGCAACGTGCCGATGCACGACTGCTCACAGGCCGCCACGACCACACGTCCTCGCCTCAGTGCATGCATTCCACACCGATGGGGTGGTCATCCGGATGCAACAGGCCAGCGTCAAACAGCATGCCGCTGCAACCACGCACGCCTGATGCGGCATCGACGTGCCGCCGCATGTCTAACCCATGCATGGTCGGGCAGGCGCTTGGAATCGCCTGCGTCTATCCCTAAATCTAGCGGAGAACCACGGCAGCCTGGCACGACGCAGTGGTCGCGCGTGTAGCGACTCGCCCTTCAACGCGGCCGCGGTCTGTGTCCTGCCCCTCCCCCGCGACAGCAGTTTCCGGAGTCAACCACCATGCCCATCTCGGACAGCCTTACGGCCCGGCAGCAGGCCATCGCCCCCATTGCTGCATTCGCCGCCACCGGCGATATCGATCGCCTGGACGGCGCCTTGAACGCGGGCCTGGATGCCGGCCTGAGCGTCAGCGACTGTAAGGAACTGCTGGTGCAGGTCTACGCCTACGCCGGCTTTCCACGCAGTCTCAATGCGCTTGCCGAATTGATGCAGGTCACCCAGGCGCGCCGCCAGCGTGGCCTCGACGATGCGCCCGGCACCCTGCCGGGCCCGGTGCCGACCGGGCCGGCGTTGCTTGCGTTGGGAACTGCCAATCAGACGCAGTTGGCCGGCGCGCCGGTGGCAGGCCCCCTGTTCGAGTTCGCGCCGACCATCGATACGTATTTGAAGACACATCTGTTCGGCGACATCTTTGGGCGCGACAACCTGGACTGGGTCAGCCGCGAATTGGCCACGGTGAGCATGCTGGCGGCACTGGAGGGCGTGGAAGCGCAATTGCTGGCCCATCTGAAGATCAGCATGAACATCGGCGTGAGCACGGCGCAGCTGAACGCACTGGCCCAGGTTCTGGATCAGCGCGTCGGCGCCGCCGCCGGAACGCGCGCCAAGGCGGCGCTGGCCAAGACCCGGTAAGCCCGTCATTGCCAGGATCATGCCGCATGCGGTCGGCGGCGCGCCGCAAGCCGGTGAAGCCGCCTATTCGGAAGCGCGGCGGTGCGGCGGCCGTCGCTGCGGTGCCATCCGCGCAAGCGCCTGCTTCCTGATCAACTGGTCGATGTACTGCTCTGCCAGTCGGGTGCCGATCTCCAGCGCGCTCTGCAGCGAGCCGAAAGTGGGCGCGCTGGCCAGCGGTACCGTGTGCCCGCATACCTGCAAGGTGTCCAGCACCACGCGTTGAGGCTCCAGCTGACGGGCGACGACACGATACGGCAGGCCCTGATCGGTCCCATCCATCGCCATCAAGGTGTCGCTTTGCTTGGTGCCCATCGACCCGAGGATAGCGGCGATTCCACACCACGCCAGCGTCTCACTTTGAATGGTTTATGCAGACGCTACCGGTGACGCTGCGATGCCAGGCCCTTCGCTGTCGGCAGCCCTTATTGGGCAGACTCCAGGGCAGCGCCATGCGAGGCGATGACGACGTCGTGGTGGTCGTGCCGCGCCTCGCCTGGCGACGGGCTGCTACGCGCCGGGGTCAGGGCGCCTTCTGCGTCTCACCATCAACGTTCGTCGACGGCTACCCGCCCGGTGACTCGCCCTCCCCTGCATGTAATGGCAGCGGTGGATAGCTCAAGGAGCAGCAAGTTGGCGGCGCCTGCCTAAGCTTAGGAAGCCTTGGCCGTCGACCCGGGGTGGAAGTGGCACGGCCAGTATTTATAGTGATTTATTCGCCGGCCACTAAAATATACTTTGACCCCTCATCTGGCGAATATTTCCGACGCGCCGGCTTGCCAGGGATATTTTAAATACTGGCGTTAAATAAACAAAATTATTCAAGCCATTCATTTTCATGCAACCGATTGCGCAATTTTGCGCAAAGAACGTCGAATTTTGCACAATCTCCGCGACAAGATTGCAGTCGATCCTCACGGCCGCGGCTTGATAAATAGATCGCGCGGCGTCCAAGCCATGGATAGCTTACCGATGCGACGCCCCTGATATTCAAACATAGCAGCTAGCAGAAGAGCCCGTTAGATGCCCTAACGTGCGCTTGAATCCGCTACGCCGGGTGGGCAATCCCCCTACATCTGCTAGCTGTTTCCCCTATTACATGCGATTTGGGTCTCATCTAGGATTGCCGCCCCTCGAGAAACGTGACCACTTATTGTCCAGCTCGGTGTCACCTTTGGTTCCAATAGGGCCATTCGCGCACCCTTTAATCCGATTTAGCTATGGATTAAATCGTAAATGGCTATCGAGCGGTTCCATCTCTGAATAGCAACTGTCCATTCAGATTTTAGAGGCGGCAGGTAGCGCCGTTAAACAATCCGCAAGCTGCGGCGATTGCAATCGTGCATCAGCCGGGTTTGTCGCAAGCGCTGCTCCGAGGGGACGGACTAGCAAACCCTCGAAGTGAATAACCCGTGAAATATATGCCTTCGCTGGCGCTCGCTGGCGCAGGGACCCTTTGCGCCAGATTCAGATCCAGCAGTAGCGGCGCGCCTCTTACGGAATCGACCAACCCATGAATCGCTCGCTGCTTGCAACAACCATCGCCTCCTGCCTTGTCCTGACCGCCTGTGGCGGCGGCGGTGGCGGTGGCAACGTCCGTAACGACCCGCCACAGAGCACCGTGATCGCACCAGCGCCGACTGTTCCGACGACGCCGGCACCGACCACGCCCGCACCAGCTGTTCCGACGACACCGACGACACCGACCGCGCCGACCACGCCGGACACCACTGCCGACCCGCTACCCAAGACCGCGCCGGTTCCGACCCCTGCGCCTGCCCGCTACCAGGGCGTGGGCAGCAACCTGCTGGTGCCGATCAATGCCGATCTGGCGCAGCAGGCCGGCGCTCGGGGTCAGGGGGTGAAGCTGGCGGTGCTGGACGACAATCTGGTGCCGAGCTACACGCCGATCAACGGCAAGGTCGATAGCGTCAACGATTACACCGCCAGCCCGGGCACGCCCGAGTCGTCGTCCAATGCGCTGCGCGGCCACGGCACGATCGTGTCGGCGCTGGTGCTAGGCTCGGCGCAGGACGGTTTTGCCGGCGGTGTTGCGCCGGATGCAGACCTGTTCTATGCACGTATCTGTGCAGAAAATTCCTGCGGTACCCAGCAAGCGCGTCGCGCAGCGGTGGATCTGGCCGCCTCCGGCGTGCGCATCGCCAACCTGTCGCTGGGCGCGTCGTACGCCGATGCCGCCGGCAGCGCCAATGCGGCCGCGGCGTGGCGGTTCGCACTGACCCCGCTGGTGCAGGCAGATGCGCTGATCGTTGCTTCCACCGGCAACGAAGGCGCGACGGAAGCCTCGTACCCGGCGGCGACGCCGGTGCAGGAAGCCAGTGTGCGCAACAACTGGCTGGCCGTGGGCGCGATCAATGTCGATAGCTCCGGGAAAGCCGCGGGCCTGACCAGCTATTCCAACCACTGCGGTGCAGCGGCGCAGTGGTGCCTGGTCGCGCCGGGCAGCTTCACCGCGCCAGCGCTGGCCGGCACCGAGTTGCAGGGCCAGGTCGCCGGCACCTCGTTCTCCACCGCAGCCGTCAGCGGCGTCGCTGCGCAGGTGCTGGGCGTGTACCCGTGGATGAGCGCGTCCAACCTGCAGCAGACCTTGCTGACCACCGCCACCGACCTGGGCGACCCGGGTGTGGACGCGCTGTACGGCTGGGGCCTGGTCAATGCGGCCAAGGCCATCAAGGGGCCGGGCCAGTTCGCCAGCAACTGGTCGGCCAATGTCGGTGCCGGCTACGACAGCACCTTCGGCAACGATATCTCCGGTGCCGGCAGCCTGACCAAGAACGGCACCGGCAAGCTCACCCTGAGCGGGACCAATACCTACACCGGCGGCACCACCATTGTCGATGGCGTGCTGTCGCTTTCCGGCAGCCTGCGCTCGGACCTTCTGGTCGCCAACTCCGCCACCTTCGAGTCACGCGGCGGTGTCATCAACGGCGGCTACAGCCTGGTCAACGCGACCGGCACCACCGCCATCGAATTGGGCAAGGGCCTCACCGTCACTGGCCTGGCCAGCCTGAAGGGCAATCTGCTGCTGTTGCCGGAAGCGGCCGGCTACACCGTCGGCAGCACCGAACGGATCGTCAAGGCCGGCGTCCTGCAAGGCACCTTCGACCGCGTGCAGTACGCCAACAATTTCTTCTGGACCGCCTCGCTTGCGTACGACCCGACCACCGTCACCGCAACCTTGACGCGGAATGCGTCGGCCGCGAGTGCGCAGGCGGCCGGTGCACCGCAGGCAGTGGTCAGCGGTGCAAGCCAGGCCGATACGCTGGTAAAGGTGCTGGATACGCGCGTGGCCGCCGGCGACACTGCAAACCTGGGCGGCCTGATCAGCGCCACCGGCGCGCTGCTGGCGGCTTCCGATGCGCAGGTGGCTGCATCGCTGCCGACGCTGGTCGGTCAGGTGCATGGCGTGGAGCGCACGCTGGGCTTCCAGTCCGCACTCAACGATGCCCGGGTTGCCGCCGATCGTCTGCCGTACCTGGCCGACACCACCACGCTGACCACCTGGATGCAGGGCAGCTATCTGGATGGCGACATGCGCCGCAGTGGCTTTGCCTCGGCCGACTATACCCAGCAGGCCACCACCGTCGGTGTGGATCTGCCGGTGGGCGGCGCCGGCACGGTGGTGGGCGCGGCGCTGACCTCGGGCCAGGATCGCGCCCATATCGATGCATCGGCCAGCCGTCTGCGCTCGGATCGCTATGCGATGACGGCGTATCTGTATCAGCCGCTCGGCCAAGCGTATGTGTCGGGCATCGGGTCGTACGGCATGAGCAATGTCGAGACCGAGCGCAACGTGCAGGCCGGCAGCATCGGCGAGCGTCTGCAGGACAGCCGCCACGACACCAACTGGTCGCTGCGCGCCGAAGTCGGCCTGATGCCGCACGCAGGGTTGTCGCCGTTCGTGGCGGCAGGTGTGGTCAGCCAGACCCAGGACGCGTTCAGTGAGGCCTCGGTGACCGGGTTGGGCCTGAGCGCCGGCAGCGACACCCTGCGCGCAGGGTATGGCGAAGTCGGCGTGCGTGGTCACCTGGTGCATGGCAAGTGGGGCTTCGATGGCCTGGTTGCGTATCGCTCGCTGCTGGGCAATCCGAATGCCGACTTCACCGCCTGGTTCACCGGTCTGCCGGAAGCACGCTTCAACGTGGCGGGCACGCCGGTCTCGCGGCAGGCCGTACGCGCCTCGGTGGGCGTGCGCTACGAACTCAACGATGCGTTCTCGCTGTATGGCAACGTCGGTGCCGAGCGCGGGCGTTCGGATTCGAACAGCATCAACGCCAACGTCGGTCTGCGCTGGCAGTTCTGATTGCAACGATGGCGTGCCCGGCATGCCATGGTCAGACGGGTGTGTCGCGTCAGCACTGCAAGGCCCCGGCATGCCGGGGCCTTCTGCTGTGTGGTGCCGTGCGGAGGGTCATGCAATTGCAGCTGAGCGACATCGTGGCCGAGGTCCGCAGTGGTCAGGCGATGCGCCGGAGGCAGGGCCGGCTCGCTGGCCAGGCAAATTGCCGATACTGAGCGGAAACCAAAAAGCCCCGGCAGGCCGGGGCTCGTTGGTTCACGCTGTTGCTGCGATCAGAAACTCCACCCCCAGGTCACCTGCCCGCCGTAGGCGGTCTGGCCGTCGCCGTTGAGTCCCTGCAACGACAATGCCATGCGGCTATTGGGCGAGGTGATCACGCTGACGCCCACCTCACCGATGGCTGCATTCTTGGCCAGGGTGACGCTTTGCACCGAGAACTGCGCACCGGTGCCGACAAAGCCCGCCGAGCGCTGCACGGCACGATCGCCGAAGGCATGCCGCCAGCCCACCGAGGCGTAGAGCGAAGCCTGCTCACCCAGTTCCCAACGCCCGCGCAGGCCTACCGTGCTGGTGGTGAATTCGTCCTTGGCGCTGCGGACAGACAGTGCGGCGATCCCGCCGCGCTCGTTGAACCCATCCGTCTTCAGATGGGTGTAATCGGCCGCGATGAACGGGCTGTAGACCGCGTTGCCGGTGCGCAGGTTCCAGGACGCTTCCAGCGAGGCGGTGACGGCGGTGGCATCGTAATCGCTGGTGAGCCGCTCTTCGAGCACGCCGGGCAGCATCACCCGACGCGAGCCGTCCACGCGGTAGTCGGCATAGTCCACCGCGCCTTGCAGCGAGAACGCAGACCAGTCGGCCTGGCCATACACGCCGACATGCGTACCGTCGATGTCGGCCCGGTCGCCCCACTCGCGCGACCAGCTTTCGATGTCCTGGCTGCCCACCGCAATGCCGACCACGCTGCGCTCCCCGACGCGCCGCTCGGCACCGGCCATGATGCCGTTGTCTTCGCGCCGCACCGAAATGGCATTGGCATCGCCATCGACCCGGTTGGGCAGGCTGCGGCCGGTGATCCACACCGTGGTCTCGCCGATACGGGTGTCCTGGCTGTCGCCACGCAGATGATTGCCGATGCCGCTGTAGAGGAAGCGACTGTCGAGCATCGCAGTGGCGGTGCTCGCATGGCTTTCGCCCGACAGCGACGCAAACGCGGTGGCCACCGCCTGCGCATCGTCCGGGAGACGGACCACGGCCTGGTACACCGGGCTGGTGGTGGGCAGGCCGTCCACTGCAGCGGCGGTGGACTGCTGGTTGGGCGTGGTCACCGCATCGACCATGCCGGTGGTGTTGCGGCCGAAGAAGACCGACAGCCCGGTTGCGCTGGTGCTGACATTCGGATCGATGAAGGCATAGTCGGAGATGACATTGGTGAATTGCCCGCTCAGCCCGCCAGCGGCGTTGACCACCGGAATCTCGGTGAACAATGGCAGGTCGGCCGCACGCACCACCTGCAAGGTGCTGCCCGGTGCCAGCGTCGCGGCGCCGCCCACCGTCACCGGCGTCACCACACCGCCGTTGCCTGGCGTGACCTGCACGGTGGAACCGGGGCCGATGGTGGCGTTGCCGCCAATGGTGACCGTGCCGGTGGTCCCGCCGATCGCCAGGGTGCCACCGGACGTGGTGAGACTGCCGATGGTCCCGCTGCCGGTCAGCGTACCGCCCGGTCCGACCGTCACCGGCCCGCCGATGGCGGCGCCCGGGTTGGCCGGATTGCCCACGCTCAGGGTGCCCGCGCTGATGGTGGTCGGGCCGGTGAACCCACTACTGTCCGCGGTGACCAACAACGTGCCCAGGCCATCCTTGAGCAGGGTGCCGGTGCCCGACAGCGTGCCGGCGTAGGTTCCATTGGCGTTCTGCAGGAACACCAGCGCGCTGTTGTTGGCGATGTTGCCCTGCAGGCTGTCGGTGTCGCCGATCAGCGTTCCGGCATTGACGGCGGTGCCCCCGAGATAGCTGTTGATCCCATCCAGGGTGACGGCACCGGCGCCGTTCTTGATCAGTGTGCCGCTGCCGCTGATGTTGCCGGCAAAGCTGCCGTCGCCGGCCTGATCGAACACCAGCACTGCGTTGTCGAGGATATTGCCCTGCAGGCTGGCGGTGGTGCCCTGCAACGTGCCGCTGGCAATGGTGGTGCCGCCGCCATAGGTGTTGGTCCCGGCAAGCGTCAGGACGCCGGCCCCCTGCTTCACCACGTTGCCGGTACCGCTGACGACACCGGCAAACGTGCCATCGGTGGCCTGGTCGAAGACCAGCGTGGCGTTGTCCACCACGTCGCCCTGCAGGCTGGCGGTGTTGCCGATCAAGCTGCCCGCACTGACCAACGTGCCGCCGGTGTAGCTGTTGCTGCCGGTGAGCTGCAGGACACCGGCGCCGGTCTTTTCCAGCGACCCGGTGCCGCTGACCACACCGCCGTACACGCCGCCGGTGGTCTGGTTGAACACCAGCGCTGCGTTGTTGGTGATGTCGCCCTGCAGGCTGGTGGTGTCGCCGACCAGGCTGCCGGCCGCAATGGTAGTGCCACCGGTGTAGCCGTTCGCCCCATTGAGCAGCAATGCGCCCGCACCGTCCTTGACCACGCCGCCGGTGCCGGTGATCGAGCCGTTGAAGACCCCAGCGGCCGCCTGATCGAACACCAGCGTGGCATTGTCGACGATGGCGCCCTGCAGGCTCGCACTGTTACCCACCAGCGTGCCGGCATCCACCGTGGTACCGCCGGTGTAGGCACTGCTGCCAGCCAGCGTCAGCGTGCCGGTGTTGGTCTTGATCAGCGCCCCGCTACCGCCGAGGCTGCCGGACAGGGTCAGGTCGGCCGGGTTGTCCACGGTGAGCACGGCACCCAGGTTGATCGTATTGCCCAACGCTGCGGCAATCGCGTTGCTGAGCACCGAGTCGCCGATGACCGACAATGCGCCGCTGCCCAAC
Source organism: Xanthomonas sp. WHRI 6106 (assembly GCF_040202405.1). Taxonomy (NCBI): domain Bacteria; kingdom Pseudomonadati; phylum Pseudomonadota; class Gammaproteobacteria; order Lysobacterales; family Lysobacteraceae; genus Xanthomonas; species Xanthomonas sp. WHRI 6106. The sequence goes on from NZ_JBEGFC010000011.1 coordinate 173,391, forward strand.
GCCGTGTTGCTGCCAACCGCCAGCGTGCCGGCGTTCAACACTGTGCCACCGGCGTAGCTGTTGGCGCCATCGAGCGTGAGCGTGCTGGTGCCATTCTTGATCAGGCTGCCCGCGCCGCTGATCGACCCGGACAATGCCAGGTCGTTGCTGCCGAGCAGATTCACCGCGCCGTCCAGCACCACTGCATTGCCCACCACCAATGCCTGATTGCTATCGAGGTTGGTGCCGGCGGCAGCCGTCAGGGTCCCCGTGCCCAGCGCCTGCGCATCGCCCAGCACCAGCGTGCCGCCGCCGAGCGCGGTGCCACCGGTGTAGCTGTTGGCTGCATCCAGGACCAGGGTGCCGGTGTCGAGTTTCTGGAGCGCGCCGGTGCCGCCGATGGCGACATCGATCGTGCCGGTGACACCGGGATCCACCCGGATGATGGTGGTGGCGGCATTGGCGCTCAGCGCGCCTGCTCCGCCGTCGCCGAGCACATAGCCGTCGGTGATGAACTGCATGCCGGTGATGCCCTGGGTGCCCTGCACGCCCACCGTGCCGGCGCTGCCGGCAAACACTGCAAAGCTGTTCTGCCAGGGGCTGTTGGTGAGTCCGTCGATCGAGGTCCAGTTGGTGCCGCCCGCAGTCCATGCGGCGGTTCCGCCATCGACGCTGCCGTTGGCCACGGTCTGCGCGCCATCCCAGAACTGCACATTGCTGCCGGGCGACAGCACCACTACGTTGACCTGCTGGGCAAGTGCGGTCTGCAGCGTCAGCTGGGTCGGGTCGATGGTGCCGGGCAGCGTGCCGATATCCAGCCCATTGTTGGTCAGCGCGCCGACGTAATCGATCAGGCGATACACACCCGTGCCGAAGCCGCCGATGTCGGTGATGTTGAGCGTGCCATCCAGGGTCAGGTCGCCGTTGACCGCCAGCACGCCGGTCTGGCTGGGTGTGCCCAGCAATGCATCGAGGGTGGCGTTGGGTGCCATGTTCAAGCTGCCGGTGGTCAACACTGCACCACTGGTCACCACCAGCCGGCCCCCGTCGTTGACGGTGACAGCCGCATCGACCACGCCGCTGCCGCTCAGCGTGCCGCCGGTGCCCACGTTGACCCCGCCGATGCTGGCGAGCGTGCCGTCCACATCCAGCGTGCCGCCGGAGATCTGCGTGGTGCCGCCCAGTGCGCTGGCACCGGTGAGCTGCACGGTGCCGTTGCCCACCTTGTCCAGGTTGCCGGTACCGCTCAGGCTGCCGGCAAAGCTGCTGCCGACGTCGTTGACGCCGAGCTGCAAGGTGGTGCCGCCGAGGATGGCGACGTTGCCCTGCCCGGTCACCGCGCCCAGCGCGGCGTTGCCGCCCAGCGACAATCCGGCGCCTGCCGCCACATCCACCGCGCTGGTGGTGCCCAGACCGCCGGCAGCGGACGTGGCGAGCACGCCGGCCTGCACGGCCACCGGACCGCTGAAGCTGTTGGCGCCGGACAGGGTCAAGGTGCCCAGGCCGGTCTTGGTCAACGCACCGGTGCCACTGAGCGCGCCGATCAACGCCAGATCGGCTGCATTGGCAATGCTCAGGTCCGCGCCCAGGTTGATGCTGTTGCCCAGCGCCAGGGCGATCGCGTTGCTCAAGCTGGCATTGCCCAGCACCGACAGGCTGCCGCTGCCCAATGCCGTGTTGCTGCCAACGGCCAGCGTGCCGGCGTTCAACAACGTGCCACCGGCGTAGCTGTTGGCGCCATCGAGCGTGAGCGTGCTGGTGCCATTCTTGATCAGGCTGCCTGCGCCGGCGATCGGCCCGGACAATGTCAGGTCGTTGCTGCCGAGCACATTGACCGCCCCGTCCAGCACCACTGCGTTGCCCACCGCTAATGCCTGATTGCTATCGAGGTTGGTGCCGGCCGCAGCCGTCAAGGCACCAGTGCCCAGCGCCTGCGCATCGCCCAGCACCAGCGTGCCGCCACCGAGCGCGGTGCCGCCGGTGTAACTGTTGGCTGCATCCAGGACCAGGGTGCCGGTGTCGAGTTTTTCAATGCCGCCGACGCCGGAGACAGCGACGTCGATCGTGGCCGTGGCGCCGGGGTCGACACGGATGGCGGTGAGCGGCGTGGTCAGGTCCAGCGCACCGCCACCGGCATCGCTCAGGCGGTAACCGTCGGTCACGAACTGCAGCCCACCCACGCCTTGCGTGCCCTGCACGCCTACCGTGCCGGCGGTGCCGGAGAACACCGCAAAGTCGCCCTGCCAGGTGCTGTTGGCCGTGCCATCCTGTCCGGTCCAGTTGGTGGCGGCGCCCCATACACCCGCGCCGCCATCGACCGTGCCGTTGGCCACGGTCTGCACGCCGTCCCAGAACTGCACGATGCTGCCCGGCGCGGTGACCACGAGGTTGATCTGTTGGCCGATGGCGGTCTGCAGTGCGAGTTGGCTGATGTCGACACTGCCCGGAATGGTTCCGAACAGCACGCCGTTATTGGTCAACGCGCCGGTGTAGTCGATCAATCGATAGACGCCGGAACCGAAGCCGCCGATGTCGGTGATGTTGAGCGTGCCGTCCAGGGTGAGATTGCCGTTGACCGCGAGCAGACGCGTGGTGCTCGGCGCCGCAAGCGAGACATCCAGCAAGGCACCCGGTGCCAGCGTCAGCCCGCCGACGCTGAGCGAGGAGCCGCTGGTCAATGCCAGCCGCCCGCCGTCGCCGATGGTCACCCCACTGGCAATGCTGCCGTTGCTGCCGCTACCGGTCAGGGTGCCGCCCAGCGCCACATTCAACGCGCTGGTGCCCAGGCTGCCAATCACGTCCAGGGTGCCGGCGCTGACCTGCGTGGCGCCTCCGATCAGGCTGTTGCCCAGCAGCCGCACGGTGCCGGCGCCGACCTTGTCCAGGTTACCGCCCCCCCCAAGACTGCCGGCGAAGTCGCCACTGCCCAGCTGCAAGGTGGCGCCGGCATCGGTATCGACGCTGCCGGCGCCGCTGAGGGTGTTGATCAAGCCGCCACTGGTCAGGTTCAAGGACGCGCCAGCGGCCACATCGACCGTGCTGGCGTTTCCGAGCGAGGCGGCCGTGCTGGCCACCAGCGTGCCGGTCTGAATCGCGAGCGGGCCGGTGTAGGTATTGCTGCCACCTAGGGTCAAGATGCCCAGACCGGTCTTGGTCAGGCCGCCCGCACCGCTGATCGTGCCGCTGGCCAGCATGTCCGCTGCGTTGTCGACGGTGAGTGCCGCACCCAGATCGATGCCATTGCCCAGCGCCACGGCAATGGCATTGCTCAACACCGCGTTGCCGGTAACCGACAGGCTACCGGTGCCCAGCGCGGTGTCTGCGCCAACCGCAATGGTGCCGGCGGTGAGTGTGGTGCCCCCGCTGTAGCTATTGCCGGCCGTGAGCGACAAGGTGGTGGCGCCGTTCTTGATCAGGGCGCCGGTCCCGCTGACCACACCGCTCAAGGTCAGGTCGTTGCTGCCGTCCAGGCTGAGCTGGTCGTCCAACTGCACCGCGTTGCCCACATTCAGCGCCGCCGTGGTGTCCAGTTGCGCTGGCCCGCCGACCAGCAGGCCGCCTGCACCCAGGGCCGCCGCGTTGCCGAGCACCAGCCGGCCTGCATCCAGCGTGACGCCACCGCTGAACGTATTGGCATTGCCCAAGGTCAATGTCGCGGCGCCCTGCTTGTCGAGACTCCCGGCACCGCTGATCACACCGTTCAATGCGATGTCCTGGGTGCCGGGCAAGCGCAACGCGCCGTTCAATGCGAGCGCGTTTGCCAGGTTCACCGAGGTGCTTGCATCCAGCGTGGTGCCACCGGCCGCCGTCAGCGTGCCGATGCCCAACGCCGCATCGCTGCCTGCCACCAGCCCGCCGGATTGCAGCTGCAGGCCGCCGCCCCAGGTATTGGCGCCGTTGAGGGTGAGGGTCTGGGTGCCGCTTTTGACCAGGCTTCCTGCACCATCGATGACGCCGTTGAGTGTCAGGCTCCCACCGTCGATGCCGAGTGCGCCGTTCACCGTGAGCGCATTCTGCAGACTGAGCGCCGTGCCCGCAGTGAGTTGCGTGCCATCGGCTGCGGTGAGTACCCCGGTGCCGAGCGCGGTGTTGCTGCCGACCACCAGGGCGCCGGCGTTCAACGCGGTGCCGCCGGTGTAGAGGTTATTGCCGGTCAGCGTCAGTGCGCCGGTGCCTTGTTTGATCAGGCTGCCTGCACCGCTCACGGTGCCGCTCAGGTCGAGGGCGTTGTTACCGGTGAGCGACAGCGCGCCATTCAAGGTGACGTCGTTGCCTACCGTGGTGGCCGTCGTGGCCTGCAGCTGCGTGCCATCGGCTGCGGTCAACGCGCCGCTGCCCAAGGCGGCGCCCGTGCCGATCAGCAGTGCGCCCGCGTTGAGATCCACACCGCCGGCAAACGTGTTGGCACCGGTCAGCGTGAGCGTCGCGTTGCCGTTCTTGACCAGACCGCCGGCACCACTGACAAGCCCGGTGAGCGAAAGATCCTGGCTGCCGCCGAGCAGCAGATCGGCATCCAGCACCACGCTGTTGGCAAGCGAGCGCGCGGCCGTGCCATCCAGCAGGCCGCCGGCAACGGTCAAGGTTCCGGTGCCCAGCGCTGCATCGCTGCCCAGCAGCAGGCTGCCGGCGGCCAGACGCGTGCCACCGGCATAACTGTTGTTGCCGGCCAGGGTGAGGCTGGCGGGGCCGAGCTTGTCCAGGCTACCGACGCCAGTGATGTCGCCAGTGAGTGAGAGTGCATTACTGCCCGCGATGTTGACCAAGCCGGTCAGTGCAATGGCGTTGGCGAGCGTGCTGACTGCAAGGGTATCCAGCGTGGTTCCCGCCGCGGCGGTGAGCGCGCCGACACCCAGGGCGCTGTTGCTGCCGATGGTGAGCTTGCCCGCGCTCAGCGTGGTGCCGCCGGTATACGCATTGGTGCCGCTCAGGGTGAGATCGCCGCTTCCGGATTTGACCAGGCTGCCGGCACCGGTAATGTCGCCGTTCAATGTCAGCGCCTGCGCGCCGTCGAGCGTCAGCGCGCCCGTGGCGAGCGTGATCGCATTGCTCAGCACCGTCGGCGTGGTGCCCTGCAAGTTGGCATTGCCGGTGACGTTCAGTGCGCCGCTGCCCAACGCGTTGCCATTGGTGAACTGCAAGGTGCCGGCGCTGAGGGTGGTGCCGCCGCTATAAGTGTTCAGCCCTCCCACGGTAAAGCTGCCGGTGCCGAGCTTGTTCAATGCACCGGTGCCGCTGATGGTGCCCGCCAGATTCAGGGCGGTGCCATTGCTGCCCATCCCTACGCTGCCGGTCAGGGCGATGGCATTGCTGAGCGTGGCCGCAGCCGCTGCATCGAGCACGCCGCCGCTGGCAGTGAGGGTGCCGGTGCCGAGGGCGGCACTGTTACCGACTACCAAGCGTCCACTGCTCAGCGTGGTGCCACCGGTGTAGCCATTGGTGTTGGACAGCGTGAGATCACCCGCGCCGCTCTTGATCAGGCTGCCGCTTCCGTTGATGACACCGCCCAACGTCAGGGCCTGGGCGCCGGTCCAGCTCAGGGGCCCGGACAGGTTGACGGCGTTGCTCAGGGTCAGCGGCGCACTGGTGCTCAGGTTGGAGGCACCGGTGACATTCAACGCGCCGGTACCCAGTGCAGCGGCATTGCCCACCTGCAGGCTGCCGGCGGCGAGCGTGGTACCGCCCGTATAGGTGTTTGCAGCATTGAGCGTGAGTGCGCCGGTGCCGGTCTTGGTGAGGCCGCCCGTCCCTGCGAGCGTGCCGTTCAAGGTGAGCGCATTGCCGCTGGCGCCCAGCCCCAGGGAGCTGTTCAGCGCGAATGTATTGCCCAAGGTCAATGGCGCCGTCGTATCCAGCAGCCCGCCTGCCGCAGTGACGGTGCCGGTGCCGAGTGCGCCAGCGGTTTCCAGCACGGTCGTACCGGCACTCAGGGTCGTGCCGCCGGCATAGGTGTTGGTCCCGCCAAGGGTCAGCGTGCCCGTGCCGGTCTTGTTCAGTGCTCCGGTTCCACTGATGGTGCCTCCCAGGCGAACGTTGTTCGTACCGCCGATGCCCAGCGCGGCGTTGAGCACGACCGCGTTCGGCAGGTTGAGGGCGGTGCCGGCCACCAGGCTGCCACCGGCGGCGGTCACGGTGCCGGTTCCCAGCGCGCTGTTGTTGGCAACGGTCACTGCACCGGCACCCAGGTTGACGCCGCCGCTAAAGGTGTTGGTCCCAGTCAGAGTCAATCCGCCGGTCCCGGTCTTGGTCAGTGCACCGACACCGGCCAGCGTGCTGCCGATGGTGAGGGCATTGCTGCCCCGCACCGTCAGGCCGCCGGCAGCGAGGGTGATGCCACCGGCGGGCGCCAGGGTCAGGCCGGCGGCAGTGGATTCCAAGGTGCCGCCATTGGCAGTGATCGCGGTACCGAGCTGCGCCGGTGTCGAAAATTGCAGGACGCCACCATTGAGCGCGCTGCTACCGAAGTTGCTTGCACCGCCCAAGGTCCAGGTACCGCTGTTGACGCGCAGGCTGCCGAAATTGATGTACTGATCCGTGCTGACGGTGCCGGCGCCAGTGGTGCCACTGCCGGTCCCGGTGACGGCGTTCTGCAGGATCAATGTATTGGTGCCGCCGGCACCACCGTCCACAACACCGGTGCGCGCAAAACTCAGCAGGCCGCTGGGGCCCAGCAATTCCAGCGCCAGGCCACCGCCATTACCGATGCTGCCGCCGGTGACTGCGGTGAAGGTGTTGGTGCTGTTGGCACCCATCGACACGCTACCGGTGATGGTGCCGGCATTGACGAAACTGTTGCCTATGGCCGAACTCTGAAAGCCGACGCGCCCCTCGATGGTGCCGGTGTTGACCGCGTTGACGGTTCCGCCGCCCGTGACTGCGATCACCGGCGTGTCAGCCCCCAACACCGACAGGTTGAGCAGCGGGCGGTTGCTGATCAGGCCAGCATTATTGATCTGCACGACACCGCTGTTGGCCGAGGTGAGGCCCAGCGCCATGCCGTCGAGATTGAGCAGGTTCGCTCCCAGCAGGCTTCCCGTGCCATAGATGCTGCCGCCGAGAAGATTGTTGGCCACCACCGACGTGGACGTCGCATTGCCCATGGTGACGCCGCTGCTCAACACCGACAGAAGGCCGAGCACGGACGGATCGATCGAACCGCTGTTGTTGAGCGTTGCGTTGGTGCCGTTCAGTGCGATGGCGGTGCCACCGAGCAAACCGGCTGTCATCTGCGTACCGGAGGCCACATTGACGGTGAGGTTGTTCGCGCTGCTCGCAAACGCATTGCCGGTGAGCGCCAGCCCCGTGCAGGTGATGGTTGCGCCCGCCGCAGGCAGGGCCGGTGTACACGCCCCCCAGGCCAGCGCCGGCGCGGCGGCCCCCACCGCAAGAATGACCAGGCTCGGCAATGCACGGCGTGTGGATCCAGGTTTACGTCGCCGCCGTACCAATTCGTGCGTGACCACCCAATTGCCGATGGCCGCGTTCCAGACAAGCGCAAATGCACGATTCATCCTGATTCCCCCTGATAGCCGCGCTAAGAAGTTGCGTGCATGCGCGCACGCGCCCCCGAAGACGAATGAACTAACGATCGAGATGGTGAGAGCGTGAGCCGCTTCAGCTCATTCGCTTGAGGCCGATAATGATTAATACCAATCCTGGTCAATCGACTGCGCAGATTAATAGGCGATCCGCCTCGAAGTAACCGTGACGAATATCAATAACCTCAAACCCATCTGTTGCACGGATATAATCTGGGAACCAGATTGCATCTGCCCGCTTGAAGGCGAATCGTCGGCAGGCGCAAGCGACAAAATCCATTTTGGAGAGCCACTTTGTTGGATATATCAGTAGCTTGGCGGCCCACACCATGCCGCTAGAACGCGACTCTGGCTGGATGCATCAAGCAGGCTCATTATAATGAGGTCAATGAAAGCGAGCCGATCGGTATGGCGCCATGGCCTGGAAACCATCTCGCAGTGCAAAAAGAATCGATGTCGGATTATCTGGCTGAGCCCGTCTGGATCGATAGGACCACTGCAATGGTCGACCCCGATTTTCCGATGCGCCATGGGTATATCGCGTTCGTCCGCCGCCCTTTGAATTACGAATTGCACACTCTTGTCGGGTTTGTTATCCCGGCCCCTCTAGCGGCAAGTGACTGGTGCGTGATGGAATCGGACGGCGCAGGTCGTCACTCATCGATGACTTCGATTTGTTTTTAGTGGCCATGCAGTGTGTGATCTTCAACACGGAACCTGACGACATGACGCTTGCTCTGGATGACAAAAGGCGCGACCGCCAGTTCGACTGGTCAGGTGTGCCAATCGATCTCGGCGGAATGGAACCGTTGGAGCAGATTGCACGGCTGGTGTGCCACGCACTGGTAGCGCCGGCCGCTGCGTTGACCATTACCGAAGGCGGCCGCATGCGGGTTCTTGCGGCGCGCGGCATCAGCACCAGCCACGTCGAGCAAGCCATGGCCCTGTGTGAGCACGTGCCGGCGTCGGCCAATGGCGTCTTGGAACTCATCGAACACGCGGCGCTCGCGCCGATCCAGCTCGGCGACGCGGCATTCCCGGGTCTTCCTGCACGGTTCATCGCCTGCGTGCCGGTCGGCGCGCCGCAAGCCGGGATCACTGGCGCCTTGTGCGTGATCGATACACGCGAACGCAGGCTGGCCAGTCAGGAGCATCAACAGCTGCTGATGTTTGCCAACGTGGCAGCCGCGCAACTGGAACTGCAATTCGGTGCCGGCCGCCGCGAGCCGCATAGCGGCCTGCTCAATGCGCGTCAGCTGCAATCGGACCTGGATGCGCTCGCCTTCGGTAGCCATGCGGTGCCGACCATCGCCGCCTTCATCGAGGTCTACGACACGCAGGCTGCCAACGAGGCGCGTCAGGCACTCGGGATGCAGCCCCTGGAAGAATTGATCCGGCATGCCAGTTTCGTGCTGACGCGTGCGCTGCGTGGCAAGGCCACGGTCTACCACGTCGCGCCGATGCGCTTTGCGTTCTTCCTTCTGAACTCTGCGCCCGACGAAATGGAGGACCTCCTGCTGGACCTGCGCGACATGCTGCACAAGCCGGTGGACGCGGCCGGCGTACCGATGTCGCTGACCTTCCATGCCGGCGTGGTGCGCTTCGCACCGCAGCAGCCGGACACCAACGATGTCATGCGCAAGGGCCTGGTGTCGCTGGGCGATGCGATCAACAACCATGCCGTGGTGTGCTGGTACAGCGCCTCGCAGGACGACGCCATCCAACGTTCGTACCGCCTGGCGCTGGATGCGGAAAAGGCGCTGGACGCCGGCGACTTCCGGTTGGTGTTCCAGCCGCGTATCGACTTGGAAGACCTGTCGGTCATCGGTTTCGAGGCGCTGCTGCGCTGGCATCACGTCAGTCTGGGACCAATTGGCCCGGATGAATTCATCCCGCTGTTCGAAAAGACCGCGCTGATGTGCACGGTCACCAACTGGGTGATCGAGAGCGCCCTGACGCAGTTGGCGCAATGGCGCACCCAGGGGCTGGATTTCTGCATCTCGATCAACCTGTCTTCGCGCGATTTCGGCAACATCAATCTGGCCGCGGACGTGATCAACCGCTGCAACGACCTGGGCATTCCGACCAGGCGGATCGAACTGGAAATCACCGAGGGGCGTTGGTTGCGCAGCAATGTGGAGGCGGTGCCACGCCTGCGCGCCTTGCGCGACGCCGGGGTCAGCGTGGCGATCGACGACTTCGGCACGGGCTACAGCAATTTTGGTTACCTCACCGAACTGCCGGTCAATGTGCTCAAGCTGGATCGGTCGCTGGTCACCGGCATCGCCACCAAGGCCGGCATGCAGATGCGCGCCGAAGCAGTGGTACGGCTGGCCAGCGCCCTGGGATACCGCACCGTCGCCGAAGGAATCGAGCATGCCGACGAGATCGCGCTGCTGCGCAGTTGGGGCTGCGATGAAGCGCAGGGCTACCTGCTGTCCAAGCCAATGGAAGCCCACCTGGTCGCCGCCTATGTGCAGGAGGCCAGCGCACGTCGCCGGCTGCCCTGACCTGCGTGCCTGGTGCGCATGCGGCGCCCCTGCCATGGCCCGGCCACCTCAGTTCCGCGCCAAGGCGGCGGGTTGAACGCGACGTGCCGGCGCAGGCCGCTCAGCGATGTTGCAGCGCGTACTCCAGCGCGGCACAGACGGCCGTCACCTGCGCCGTATTGCATTGTGCAGGCGTGGCGCGCGGGCTGTCCGGATAGACTTCGGTGGTGGTGCGATAGCGTGCGTCCGTGACCCCGGCACACAGGCCCAGACGCCGTACCGGGTAATGGATGACGCCATGGCCGGCCACCGGCGCGCCGATGAGCTGGCCTTGCGCATCGGCCGGCGCAATATGCGTCACCTGCCCCACCGCAGCGATCACCGCCTGCTGAAAGGCGGGCTGCGGGTCTTCGCTGTCGCCGACCAGATAGAAACCATCCGGGATGCTGCCGGGAACGAATGCAACGCCGTCGCGTGCCGCCAGCGCAGGACGGAACTCGCTCTCGTCGCTGTTGGTGGTCTCATGTAGATCGATATGCACCAGCATCGTGTCGGCGGTGGCCGCCACCAGTTGCATCAGTGCCGCAGATTCTGCGGCCGGGCTGTTGGCGCGGAACGCGCGATTGGGGTCGACTGCCTCTGCGTTCCAGCGCTGGATCCGCTCGTAGCCCCAGGGATTGACGCAGGGCGCGACCAGCAGATTGCATGTGCCCGCGTAATCGGCTGCGCGCTGCTGCAGGAACTGCAGTGCGCCGTGGACCCCGCTCGTCTCATAGCCATGCACGCCGCCGGTCACCAGCGCGCACGGCAGGCGCGGGTCCCAGCGGGCGCTGCGCAGCGCCAGCAACGGGTACCGGGTTTGTTCGGCAACGACAGTGCCGTAGGGAATCAGTTCGTAGCGGTCGGCCAAGCCCTCGATCGGACGCACAACCTCGTCCCTGTAACTGCGCTGTACGCGCTGACGGGCGCGCCATGCGTTGCGTTCGCCCTCGCCCCAGGCGTGGCCGGGGGTGCCGATCGGATAGCCGGAATGCGCAGTCATACGTAAAACCATTGCCAGAGAGGGCGCTAGGGTAGGCGCTTGCATTGCAGAAACAAAAAAGGCCCCGCCGTGCGGGGCCCATCGGGCTGCCGTTGACATCACCAGACCAGGTTCACTTCTTGGCAGTGACGCCCGGTGTGGCATCGCGGACCAGGAACTCTTCGGTCAGCTCGGGCAGATGTGCCAGCAGCCAGTCGGACATGGCCTGCTCCTGCGGCAGGATCTGCTCGCACACGCGCTGGGTCTCGATGTCGCCCACCGTCTTTGCCGCACCCAGCAGCGCGGTGTAGGTCGCGATTTCCAGATTCTCGAACACGTAGCTCGCCATTGCTCCCTTCACGATCTCGTCGGAGGTGGTCATGCCGCCCATGGCCTGGCCAAAGGCAGCCATCTTGCCCATGGTGTCCTTGATCACCGACGGCGAGCCGCCGAGGCGTTCGATACAGGACTCGACCAGGCGCTGCTGGCCCAGGGTCTCTTCCAGATGCTGCTCGATACGCGCCTTGAGCTTGGGGTAATGCTCGATACGCGCGGCCTGGGCCTTGAGCATCTGCTCGGCCTGCTGCTCCATGGCATGCGCGTCGCGCAGCCAGTCCATCAAATTCTCTTTGGGTTCGGCCATGTGCAATCTCCTGTTGATGTGCGATGGCTCCAGCCTGGCCTGCAGCGCATGAAAGATGCGGCTGCTTCAGGTGAATGGTGCGTAGTGCTTGCACACGCTGTTGACATGGAAGAGCTGCTGCGTGCGTGGCAGTGCAGCTCACGTGGTAACCGCCGGTTTTGGCCAGCGTGGGCGTCGGGAACGTGAGCTTCAGACCCGGGGCAAGATGCGTTGCGCTTGGCATCGTGCGTGGTCGCAACCGATCACACCACCTGCATCGTCAATACTCTCGCCGCGTAGGCAAGGCGCTCGTCCACGTCCCCTGCAAATTCTGCCGACCGGGCGCCCCGCGTACGCCCAACAGCGAAATTTTTCCCTGCAATCGATGGCGTGCGGTTGGAGGGCTACAAAAATTTCCGCTCGGCTGATCGGCACTTTTCGGATCAGGCGGTTATCGCCGCCGCGTTTGCTGCGGCATCCCGATTGGTGCTGTCGAGGCAAGCGGCGTGCAATCGATTGTCTAGCAAGCCCGCATCAAGCGACGCTCGCAAAACGCAGCAGGCCCCGCGCCGCATGGCGAAGGGCCCGCATTCCACGTGCCGCGTTGGCATGCCCTCGCATGCCGCTGCGGGGGTTACGCGGATTCTTCCTGTGGCTTGGCCTGCTTGGAGCGCCCGCCCTTGCTGCCGATACGCGACATATGATCGCGATCGCGGCTCACCGCCTGGCCGCCCTTCCGACCTGCTTCGCGTGCCTCGTCGCTGGTGAATTCGTGCGCATTGCCGCTGGCATGCGCGGCCTTGCCACCGCTGCTGGCCAGCAGGCGGCGCTTTTCCGGGTCCAATGCGGCAAAGCCGCGCCGGCTACGAGTACTGTTCTGACCGTCTTCCACTGTGCCTCCTCTCGATGCTTCGGGTACGTCATTGGGTAATGGGCCTACCGCAACAATCGTGCCAACCCGAAACACCAGGCCCGGCCGGGGCAGACGGACACAGGCAGGAAAAAACCGCTGCGCTCGCTGTGCAAATCTTGCACACCTGACCGATCTGCGCCGGACCCATTGCGGCGCAAAGGCAGGTAGCGCTACCAGCCCAACCCGGACGGCATCACTCCGAGGTCTCTGGCGCCGCTAGAGCAAGGTCACGTCATGCGCGCGGACGATCAGCTGGTCCTGCCGAAAGCGCCGTTCCAGCTCGGCACGATAGCTGTGCCACCACGCTGTATCGAGCGCGTCGGCCATGACCTCGTAGATCACCAGGTCGTCGCGCACCAACTGCGCGCCATCTTCCCGCCAGGCCCCGCTCACCGGCGCCCGGGTGTAGGCGGTGATGCCGCCGAAGCGCTCGGCCAGCTCGCTGTGGACACGGTCGAACAGGCTCGATGCAAACGGCTGGCGCTGGTTATCGGTGAGCGGCAGCAGCAGCTGGATCAGATACATGCGGTGCCCACCTTTAGGTCGGTCGGAGGTGTGTCGACGGGAGCCGGGTGTTCCTGCAGCAGCGCCAGCACATGTTCGGCGATGCTCAGGCACGCGGTCAGCCCCGGCGATTCGATGCCGAACAAGTTGACCAGGCCAGGAATGCCGTGCCGTGCCGGTCCATCGATGCGGAAGTCTGCGTCCGCAAGCGCCGGCCCGTGGATCTTCGGGCGCACGCCGCAGTAGCCGGGCTGCAGGGCATCGTCCGGCAGGCCTGGCCAGTACCGGCGGATGGCAGCGACAAACGCGGCCGTCGGCGCCGGTGCGCAACGATAGTCCGGTTGCACCACCCATTCCACGTCCGGGCCGAAACGCGCCCGGCCGTGCAGGTCGAGGGTGAGATGCACGCCCAGCCCGCCCGGCTCGGGCAGCGGATAGATCAGCTGCCGGAATGGAGCCCGACCGGCCAGGGTGAAATAGCTGCCCTTGGCAAAGAACGCCTGCACCTGCGCGTGCGCGGGTAGGCCCGCGATCGTAGCGGCCAGCGATGGCGCGCCATGACCGGCCGCATTGATCAACCAGCGGCAGGTGAGCGAGGTGGCAGCATCGTCGGCAATCACCACGCGCACTCCCTGCGCCACCGGTTCAACGCGCTCCACCGCCGTGCGTAACGCGAAGGTGGTGCCGTGCGCCTGTGCATCACCCTGCAATGCCAGCATCAGCGCATGGCTGTCGACGATGCCGGTGCTCTGCGATTCCAGCGCAGCGACGCACTGCAGTGCGGGCTCGCGGGCGCGGACCTGGGCAGCGCTGAGCGGAATCAATGCAGGGGCATGACTGAGCGCCGCATTGTGCTGCAGGCGATCGAGTTGTTGCTGCTGTGCGTGATCGCAGGCGACGACGAGCTTTCCGCAGCGTCCGTGCGGCACGTTGCGGTGCGCGCAGTACGCATAGAGCAACGCATTGCCGCGGACGCACAACCGTGCCTTCAACGAACCGGGCCGATAGTACAGACCAGCATGTATCACCTCGCTGCTGCGCGCACTGGTGCCCGTACCGATGGCCGCTTCCGACTCCAGCACCAGCACCGTGTGGCCCTGCACTGCAAGGCAGCGTGCGATAGCGAGCCCGACGACGCCTGCGCCCACCACGATGCATTCGACGTCATGCATGACTACGCTCGTTCGACGGCGGGCCAGTGTAGCGACCCGGCGCACTACGCGGGTTGTTGTGACCGTTCTCACCGGCCTCTCACGATCAGCCCCTACTATCGATGTGCGTTTCGCCACAATTTACCGCGGTTTTTGAGTGGCCTCCCCCGCCGCATCCGACACATGCACGTCCACCCCACCCGAGCGCGACCGTCGGTCGCACGGTTCGGATGTGCATGGGTCAAAGGAGTTTCAATGGACGCACTGCGTTCGGTCTTGCTGGCCTCCAACTATCAGGCCTGGCCAGAAGCATTCAATGGACAGGCGTATGCATTGCTCAACGTCGTCCGCAGCCTGGAGCATGCACAGCTGCTGTGTCCGCCGGCAGCGGACTATACAAGCGGACGCGGCGTCACTCCGAGCGTGTCGTACCTGGTCAACGAGCTTGCGTATCGCAGTGTGTCCGCGCTGCGGCGTTTGAGCGGCCGCCCTGCCCTGTCCAATGCGCAACCGCAGCAGCTCGACCGTGACTACGACCTGTTCTTCTATGTGTGTCAGTTTCCCAAGGAGTTGAGCACGCTCGCGCGCATCGATGGCTGGCATCAACGCTGCCAGCTGCGTGCGGTGTACCTGCTGGAGACCTGGCCGGAACTGCTGCACGCGCAGAAAGCCGAGCTGCAGGTGCTGGATCAGTTCGATCACGTGTTCGTGCTCAATGCCAGTTGCGTGGATGCACTGCAGCAGTACACCCGCACGCCGGTGTCGTTTCTTGCCAGCGCCTGCGACACCGTGCTGGCCACCCCCGTGCCACGGCCGCCGCAGCGCTGCATCGATGTGCTGAGCATCGGGCGGCGCATGCCCCAGGTGCATGCGCAACTGCTCGACCATGCGCGGGCACACCCGGAGTTCTTCTACCTGCATGATGCACTGCGCGGCGGCGCGGTGCCGGACTGGTCTGCGCATCGCTTGCAGTCCGCGGCGATGATCAAGCGCGCCAAGTTCTTCATGGCACACGACTTCACCGTGGATACGGCAGGAGCCTTCAAGGGCGTGCAAAAGCAGGCGTTGGCCACGCGGTATTTCGAAGGCGCGGCCGGCGGCGCCGTGATCGTCGGCTCGGCGCAACGCTGCCCGGAGTTCGGCCAGTTCTTCGATTGGGAGGACGCGGTGATCGAGCTGCCGCCGGCACTGGACGACATTGGCGCCTTCCTGCAGGAGCTGGAACAGCAGACCGACCGCCTTGCACGGGCGCGCGTCCACAACACGGTGCAGTCACTGCGCCGGCACGATTGGGCACACCGCTGGGCGCAGGTGCTCGACACCCTGCAGTTGCCGCGCCCACCGTTGCTGGCCGAGCGCATCGCCCTGCTCGACAGTCTGGCCGCCATGGCCGAGCACGCCGCCTCCCCGCCGACGCTGGCGATGAGCATGACCGCGTGACCACAGCGCCGCATGTGTTCAGATCGAGGGATCAGCAATGAAAGCAGTCATTCTGGCGGGCGGGCTGGGCACGCGCCTTTCCGAGGAAACCGCCATCCGCCCCAAGCCCATGGTGGAGATCGGCGGCAAGCCGATCCTCTGGCACATCATGAAGATCTACGCCCATCACGGCATCCAGGATTTCATCGTCTGTCTGGGTTATCGCGGCGAGGTGGTCAAGGATTTCTTCATGAACTACCACATGCGCGAATCGGACGTGACCTGCGACCTCGGCAGCAATACCACCACCTTGCACAACACCCGCGCCGAGCCGTGGCGGGTGACGCTGGTGGACACCGGCGCGCAGACCATGACCGGCGGGCGCCTGCGTCGGGTGCGTGAGCATCTGCGCGGCGAATCGGCGTTCTGCATGACCTATGGCGACGGCGTGGCCGACATCGACATCGGTGCGGCCATCGCGCTGCATCACCGCGAAGGACGGCTGGCCACGGTCACCGCCGTGCAGCCACCGGGGCGCTTCGGCGCCCTGCGCGTGGACGGTGGGCAGGTGACCGGTTTCCGCGAGAAGCCGGTCGACGGCGATGGACTGATCAACGGGGGCTTCTTCGTGCTCGACCCGCAAGTGATCGACGTGATCGAGGACGACAGCACGGTCTGGGAAAACAGCCCGCTGGAAGCGCTGGTCGACCGCAACCAGTTGAGCGTCTATCGCCACGACGGGTTCTGGCAGCCCATGGACACCTTGCGCGACCGCAACCATCTGGAAACCCTCTGGTCCACCAATCGCGCGCCCTGGCGCGTGTGGGAGTAAGCATGCGCATTCTGATCACCGGCAACATGGGCTATATCGGCCCGGTCGTGGCCGCGCACCTACGTCAGCGCTATCCGCAGGCCTGGCTGGTCGGCATCGACCGCGGCTGGTTTGCGCACTGCCTGTCCGACCCGCGGCGCCTGCCGGAAGTGGTGCTGGACCAGCAGTGGTTCGGCGACGTACGCGATCTCGATGTGCAGCAGCTGCGCGGGTTCGACGCGGTAGTGCATCTGGCGGCGATCTCCAACGATGCGATGGGCAAGCGCTTCGAGCAGGTCACCGATGCGATCAACTGCCGTGCCAGCGTCGCCGTGGCCGAGGCCGCCGCGCAGGCGGGCGTGGGTCACTTCGTGTTCGCGTCCAGCTGTAGCGTGTATGGCGCAGCAGCCGATGGCACGCCGCGGTCGGAGCGCAGCGATGTCGCGCCGCTGACCGCCTACGCGCACTCCAAGATCGACACCGAACGTGCGCTCGCGCGCCTGGACACCCGCATGGTGATCACCTGCCTGCGCTTTGCCACCGCATGCGGCGCGTCGCCACGGCTGCGGCTGGACCTGGTGCTCAACGATTTCGTCGCCGGTGCGGTGGCCAACGGCAGCGTCGAGGTACTGTCGGACGGCTCGCCGTGGCGGCCATTGATCCACGTACGCGACATGGCACGTGCCATCGACTGGGCATCGCGTCGCGCACCGGACAACGGCGGGCAGTTCCTGTTCGTCAATGCGGGCGCGCAGCGGTGGAACGTGCAGATCCGCGATCTCGCCCAGGCCGTGGGTGTGGCATTCCCCAGCGCAAGCGTGTCGATCTGCGCCGATGCACCGGCAGACAACCGGTCGTACCGGGTGGATTTCTCCCTGTTCGAACGGTTGGCGCCTGCGCATCAGCCGCAGGAGACACTGCGCTCCACCATCACCGAACTGCGCGACGACCTGCAGCGTGCCGGCTTTGATGATCGCGACTTCCGCCGCAACTCGGATTTCATTCGCCTGCGGATCCTGCAGCAGTTGGTCGACGCGGGCACGCTGGCCCCGGACCTGAGGGCGGCGGCATGATCTTCCACCCCACGCCGCTGGCAGGTGCGTTCGTGATTGCGCCGGAACCGCGCGGCGATGCGCGCGGCTGGTTTGCACGGGTGTTCTGCAGCGACGAAATGGCGCAGGCCGGTCTGGCCTCTGCGTTCGTCCAGGTCAACAACTCGTTCAATGCCGAAGCCGGCACCTTGCGCGGCATGCACTACCAGTTGCCGCCTGCGGCCGAGGTCAAGATCGTGCGCTGCATCAGCGGAGCGCTGTGGGATGCCATCGTCGACCTGCGCCCGGATTCGCCCACCTATCTGCAGTGGTACGGCACCGAGCTCAGTGCCGACAACCGTCTGGCGCTGTATGTGCCGCGCGGCTTCGCGCACGGCTTCATCACCCTGCAGCCGCAGACCGAAGCGCTGTACTTCGCCAGTGCCATGTATGCCCCACAGGCCGAGCGCGGGCTGCGCTGGGACGATGCGCGCATCGGCGTGCGCTGGCCGCGCGTACCGCAGTGCGTCTCCGACAAGGACACCGGCTGGCCGGACTTCGATGCGCAGGCCCACGGCATTCCCCTGCTGGCCGGGCTCACCGCGCAGGAGCGCGCATGAACGTCGATCGCTTGTTGCAGGCGCGTGCCGCCGCCGGGCGCCCGTTGCAAGTGGGGTTGTACGGCGCCGGTTTCATGGCGCGCGGGCTGGTCAACCAGGTCGCCCAGGCAGTGCCGGGCATGCGCGTGGCGGTGATCTGCAACCGCAGCGTGGACAAGGCGCTGGAGGCCTATCGGCAAGCCGGCCAACAGGCGCAGCGGGTCGATGGCGCCAGCGCCTTGCAGCGCCAGATCGCTGCCGGCATCCCGGCCGTCACCGACGACCCGGCGCTGGTCTACGAATGCGCCGACCTGGATTGCCTGATCGATGCCACCGGCGCCATCGACTACGGCGCCCGCATCAGCCTGGGGGCGATCGCCAACGGCCGCCATATGGTCACGATGAATGCCGAGCTCGATGGCACCGTCGGCCCGCTGCTCAAACGCAAGGCCGACGCGGCCGGGGTGATCTTCAGTGCCTGCGATGGCGATCAGCCGGGCGTACAGATGAACCTTTACCGCTTCGTGCGCTCGATCGGCCTGACCCCGCTGCTGTGCGGCAACATCAAGGGACTGCAGGACCCGTATCGCACCCCGGCCACGCAGGCTGCATTTGCGGCGCAGTGGGGGCAGGACCCGCACATGGTGACCAGTTTCGCCGACGGCACCAAGATCAGCTTCGAACAGGCCATCGTGGCCAATGGCACCGGCATGTCGATCCTGCAGCGTGGCATGACCGGCTACACGCACCGCGGGCATGTCGACGAGCTGACCAAGCGCTACGACATCGACGCGTTGCGCGCGGCGGGAGGCGCAGTGGATTACGTGGTCGGCGCCCTGCCCTCGCCGGGCGTGTTCGTGCTGGCCAGCCACGACGATGCCAGGCAGCGGCACTATCTCAATCTCTACAAGCTCGGCGAGGGCCCGCTGTACAGCTTCTACACGCCGTATCACCTGTGCCATTTCGAGGTGCCGTTGTCGGTTGCGCGCGTGGTGCTGATGGGCGATGCGGTGTTGCAGCCGCTGGGGGCGCCGCTGGTCGAGGTGGTCGCCACCGCCAAGCGCGACCTTGCCGCGGGCGAGATCATCGACGGGCTGGGCGGTTACATGAGCTACGGCCAATGCGAGCGTGCCGACCTCACCGCGGGGGCGCGGCTGCTGCCGATGGGCGTGGCCGAAGGCTGCGTGCTGCGCCATGCGGTGCGCAAGGACCAGGTGCTCAGCTACGACGATGTGCAGCTTCCCGGGCACCGTCTGATCGATCGTCTGCGCGCCGAACAGGCCGACATGTTCGGCAACGCTGCCGTGCCGGTTGCCTGACCGCAGGCGGGCCTCCCGCCCCTGCGCTGCCGCCCGCGATGGTGTCCATTCCCGCCCGCCCCACCATCCGCGTCCTGCAGGCCGGGCGCGCACTGGCCGCGCTGCTGGTGGTGCTCAGTCATAGCGTGCTGCCGACCACGCATCTGGTGGAGCCGTTGCCGGCTGCCGTGGCCGCCGTGCTGGCGCACGGCTATCTGGGCGTGGATTTCTTCTTCGTGCTGTCCGGCTTCATCCTCTATTACGTCAACCACGCCAGTCCCCAGACGCCGGGCTGGAGCCGCGACTACGCCAGCAGCCGCCTCACCCGGATCTATCTGCCGTACTGGCCGGTCGGCCTTGCGCTGGCGTTGGCCTACGCGCTGCGTCCGGCCTGGGACAGCGGCGAGATGGGCTGGTCGTGGCTGGCCACGCTCAGCCTGCTGCCGGTACACGGCCAATCCGCGTTGGGCGTTGCGTGGACGCTGAGTTACGAGCTGATGTTCTATGCGCTGGCGTGGCTGTTCTTTCGCAGCGGCTACCCGCTGCGCTGCGCGCTGGCATGGGCCGCGCTCGTCGCGGTCCATCATGTTGCCGGTGCGCCGTTCGAGCAGCCCGTCGATCTATCCTGGCGCGCGTTGCTGCTGCACCCGATCACGCTGGAGTTCGTGTTCGGTCTGTTGGCTGCACGGGCAACGCTCGGCACTGCACGCTGGCCGGCGTGGGCTGGCGGTGCGATCGCGGTGGTGGCGCTGTGGTGCTTCGTCGGCAGCGGGCTACAGCGCGCCCATTCGCCGCTGTTCGGCCTGGCAGTGGCCGGTGCCCTGGTGGTGCTGGTGCGTGCGGAATGGCGCGGCTGGCTGCGCGTGGGGCCAGCGCTGCTGTTGCTCGGCAATGCGTCCTACGCCATCTACCTGGTGCACATGCCGCTGATGTCGCTGGTGGCGCGTGCCACCCGGCGCCTCGGTGCGCTGGCGAGCTGGCCGGTGAATCTGCTGCTCAGCGTGGCCGCTGCGCTGTTGCTGGGCGTGGCCTATCACCTGCTTTACGAGCGGGTCGCGCTGCGCTGGGCAAAGCGCGTGCTGGCGCGCCGCTAGCGTGAGCCGAGGCTCGCAACCACCAATGCGGCGATGGCGTGCCGGGTCGTAGCCACGCACGGGCGCGGTGATCGACCGGCCCTCACCGCACCCGCTTTGGGGACGAGCGAAGACGCCGCGTCGCTGGCCGCTCTTCGAAGGCTCTGCGCACCGATCATGTGACTGGCCCTAGGCTGACCACCGTCGCGGGACCCTTGGCGGCATGGATAGCGCCATGGAGCTTACAGGGACGCACATGCAGCGCGTTGCGCGATGGTGGGCGAGCACGGGCCCTGCGACAACCTTGCAGTGTCGCGGGTACGATGCCCGCACCGCTCAGCCAACGGCCTGCTCCGGCATCGAAGCAAGGCGGTCGTCGCACGCGGCAGACGCCTCGGACAGCGCCTCTCCCACCAGCAGCAAGGTCGGCAGGCCCGGCAGCATGGCGGCGGCGGTGACGCCGAGCTCTCCCAGCGTGGTGAGCCGGCGTTGTTGTTCCGGCCGCGTTGCCGCCTGCACGATGGCGGCCGGCGTGCTGGCCGGCAGATGCGCCAGTAATGCCGTGGCCACGGCATCGGCCCGGCGCAAGCCCATGTAGATGCCCAGCGTGGTGCCGCTGGCAGCGAGCGCGCCCCAGTTCGGCTCGCCATGGTCGTGGGTGTGCGCCGTGACGAAGCTGATGCCGTGGCAGTGACTGCGATGGGTCAGCGAGACGTCCAGCGCCGCCGCTGCCGCAAACGCCGCGCTCACCCCGTTGATCACCTGCACGCCCACGCCGGCGCGGCGCAAGAAACCGATCTCTTCGCCGGCGCGGCCAAACAATAACGCGTCGCCGCCCTTGACCCGCACCACGCGCAATCCCTGCAACGCATACCGTCGCATCAGCCGGCAGATGAACTCCTGCGGCGTGGAGCGGCAACCGCCGCGCTTGCCCACGCGGATCACCCGCGCCTGCGGTGCCAGCTCCACGATGTCGGGGTTGGCCAGGTCGTCGAGCAGCAGCACCTGTGCCGAGGCCAGTGCCTTGACCGCCTTGATGGTCAGCAGGTCCAGATCGCCGGGTCCGGCGGACAACAACACCACATCACGCGCGCAGGAAGGAATGACGGACATAGGAGATCTCGCAGTGTGTGGAGGGTAGAGGTGCATCAGGCCAGCCGCGGTTGCCGGCACAGCCGGGCCAGTTGCGGAACACACGAGCCGCAGACGGTGCCGCAGCCGAGCCGTTGCTTGAGCTGCGCCACATCGGCGCCGTCGTCGATGGCGGCGTGGATTGCCGACGCCGCTACATTCATGCAGGTGCAGACGATCGGGTCGCTGGGCGCGACCGGTGTCTGCGCGAATACCGCCAGCCGCGCCGCGCGCCACGGCTTGCCGGCCAATGCGGTGGCCAGCAGTGCCTGGTTGGCGTCACTGGGCTGGGCTGCGGTGAGCAACAGGCCATCGATATGGCTGTGCCCGTCCTGGGTTCGCCAGCCAACCCGGCGCATCAGCCCACGGCGCAGATCGCGGTATTCCAGCAGGTCGGCGCCGGCCGGCAGTTGCAGCGCCGCCACCAGGCGCTCGATCCACGCCGTCTCGGGTGCGCGCTCGCAGGCAGCATGCAGGACCGCCCATTCGCCGCCACCCTCGCTCGGCGCTTCGGCATGCAGGCGCAGGCTGGCATAGCCGCACTCGCGCAGCAGCGGTTGCAGCGCCTGGTGCAGCGCCAACGCATCGCCACGGCGTGCGGCCAGCAGATGCCAGCCGAACACCGCCTTTTCCACCCGCACCGCCGCATGCTTGAGCTCGGGCTGCTGCGAGCGCGCATCCACCGCCGGCGTGCTGACCTCGTTGATGCCGCCGCTGGACAGCGCCTGCCCGCTCCAGTGCATTGCCGCAAACACCGTGCCGGAGCGCAATTCGTCGGACAGTTCCAGCGGCAGCACCAGCGCCCCGCGCTTGCTGGCCACCTGCACCAGCTCGCCCGCCACCAGCCCGCGCCGTGCGGCATCGTCCGGGTGCATGCGTAGCGTTGGCTCGGGGCTGTGTGCATAGGCAGCGGCCACGCGACCGGTGCGCGACATGCCATGCCATTGGTCGCGCAGGCGGCCGGTGAGCAGGCGCATCGGAAAGCGCGCCGAGGTGGCTTCGGCCACCTTGCGATACGGCGTTGCATGGAACTGCGCGCGGCCATTGGCAGTGGCGAACACGCCATCGGCATAGCGTCGTGCCTGCCCATGCGCAGCGCCGGCAGGAAAGGGCCATTGCTGCGGGCCGTTGTCCAGTTGCGGGTAATCCAGCCCGCCGATGTCCAGATCGCGTCCCACCGTCAACGCACGGTGCTCATCGAAGATCTGCGCAGTGCTGTCGAATGCGAACAGCCCCGCGCCGGTTGCCGGCGCCAGCCGGGCTTCCAGCCGTCGCGCAACTTCGTTGGCGATCCACCAGTCCGCACGCGCCTGGCCCGGCGGCTCCACGGCCTTGCGCACGCGGGTGATGCGGCGTTCGGAGTTGGTCACCGTGCCGTCCTTTTCGCCCCAGCTGGCCGCCGGCAGCAGGACGTCGGCATACGGCACGGTGTCGGTGCCGGAAAACGCGTCCTGTACGATCACCAGCTCGGCCTGTTCTAGCGCAGCGCGGATGCCAGCCACCTCCGGCATCGAATGCACGGGGTTGGTGCAGACGATCCACACCGCCTTCAGCGTGCCGGCACGCAGGCGCTCGAACAACTGCACCGCTGGTGCGCCGGGGGTCGGCGAGATGCGCCCGGCCGGCACGCCCCACAGGTGTTCCACCTCCGCGCGATGCTCGGCGTTGCCGATCTCGCGATGGGCGGCCAGCATCGTGGCCATGCCGCCCACTTCGCGCCCGCCCATCGCATTGGGCTGGCCGGTCAACGAGAACGGCCCGGCGCCGGGCTTGCCGATCTGTGCCGTGGCCAGATGCAGGTTGATCAACGCCAGATTCTTGTCGGTGCCGTGCGCCGACTGATTCAAGCCCATGCAATACAGCGACAACGCCGCCGGGCTGCGCCCGAACCACTCGGCCGCCTGCACCAGGTCCTCGTGCGAGATCCCGCAAATCTCGGCGCTCATGCGCGGGGTGTATTCGCGCAGCATTCGCTTGAGGGCATCGAACTGATCGGTATGCGCCGCAACGAAATGCGCATCCACCAGACCCTCCCAGATCAGGTGGTGCAGCATGCCGTTGAACAAGGCGACGTCGGTGCCGGGTTCGATGGCCAGGTGCAGGTCGGCCATGGCCGCGGTATCGGTGCGCCGCGGGTCGATCACGATCCAGCGGATGTCCGGGTTGCGTGCGCGCGCGTCTTCGAGCCGACGAAACAGCACCGGATGGGCGTACGCCATGTTACTGCCGGCAAACAGCACCGTCTGTGCCAGCTCCAGATCGTCGTAGCAGGTCGGCGGGCCATCGGCGCCGAGCGCAAGCTTGTAACCGGTGACCGCGCTGGACATGCACAGGCGCGAATTGGTGTCGATATTGTTGGTGCCGAGCAGGCCCTTGGCCAGCTTGTTGAAGACGTAGTAGTCCTCGGTGAGCAACTGCCCGGACAGATAGAACGCCACGGCATCGGGGCCATGCTCCTGCACGATCGCCGCCAGCTTGCTGCTGACATGCTGCAGCGCCTGATCCCAGCTCACCGCTGCACGCGGAGCCTGCCGATGACGGCGCAGCTCCGGCGCAACAACCCGCCCCTGCGTGCTCGCCACCGTCTGCGGTAGCGCCAGGCCCTTGCTGCACAGGCGCCCGCGGTTGGCTGGGTGCAGCGGGTCGCCTTCGATCCCGACGATGCGTTCGCCATCGGCGTCGTGCTCGCTGTGGATCAGCACACCGCAGCCCACCCCGCAGTAGCAACAGGTCGAGCGCGTGATGCGATGCATCGGCGCAGACCCTTGCGGCAGGGCTGCGGTGGCAAGCGACGGCGGCTGCAGGCCTTCGCTCATGCGGCCGGCTCGGCAACGGCGTCCGGCTGCGCCACCGCCTGCAGCACGATCCACACCGCGTCGGCCTCCACCTTGATCGGGTAGCGCGGCGCGCAGCCCACGTCCGGTGCGCAGGCCTGCCCGCTCTGCAGCGCGATCGCCCAGCCGTGCAGCGGGCAGGTCACGGTGTCGCCGGTCACGATGCCTTGCGACAGCGGCCCACCCTTGTGCGGGCAGCGGTCGCGCAACGCGAACACCTGGTCGCTGGCGGTGCGGAAGATGGCGATCGGCGCCAGGCCCTCGACCTCCAGCACGCGCGCGCCCAGCGTCGGCAAATCCTGCAAGGCGCACACGCGCACCCATGCGTCGTGCGGCAT
Source organism: Xanthomonas sp. WHRI 6106 (assembly GCF_040202405.1). Classification (NCBI taxonomy): domain Bacteria; kingdom Pseudomonadati; phylum Pseudomonadota; class Gammaproteobacteria; order Lysobacterales; family Lysobacteraceae; genus Xanthomonas; species Xanthomonas sp. WHRI 6106. The sequence continues at coordinate 198,139 of NZ_JBEGFC010000011.1, forward strand.
GTTCATTCCTCCACCGTGGCGGCCGGCGCGGCAATGCGCAGCGGTTGATATTCCTGCCGGCGCTCGCCGGCGATGCGTGCCTTCCACGGGTCGACCAGGCCTTCGAGCGAATACAGCAGCCGCTCGTACAACGCACGCCGGTTAGCGGCGTCATCCACCACCTGCGCGCGGATGTAATCCAGGCCGACGCGCGCGATGTAGTGCACGGTGCGGTCCAGGTAATAGGCCTGCTCGCGATACAGCTGCAGAAAGGCGCCGGTGTATTCGCGCACTTCCTCGGCAGTGCTCACCTTGACCAGGAAGCGCGCCACTTCGGTCTTGATGCCGCCGTTACCGCCAACATGCAGTTCCCAGCCCGAATCCACCGCGATGATGCCCACGTCCTTGATACCGGATTCGGCGCAGTTGCGCGGGCAACCGGACACCGCCAGCTTCACCTTGTGCGGGCTCCACATGTTGGCCAGCATGGTTTCCAGGTCGATGCCCATCTGCGTGCTGTTCTGCGTGCCGAAGCGGCAAAATTCGCTACCCACGCAGGTCTTCACCGTGCGGATCGACTTGCCGTAGGCGTGACCGGAAGGCATGCCCAGATCGCGCCACACATCCACCAGATCTTCCTTCTTGACGCCAAGCAGATCGATGCGCTGGCCACCGGTGACCTTGACCATCGGCACGGCGTATTTGTCGGCCACATCGGCAATGCGGCGCAGCTCGCCCGCATTGGTCACCCCGCCCTTCATCTGCGGAATGACCGAGAACGTGCCGTCCTTCTGGATGTTGGCGTGCGCACGCTCGTTGATGAAACGCGATTGCGGGTCGTCGATGGCTTCATGCGGCCAGGTCGAGAGCATGTAGTAGTTGATCGCCGGCCGGCAGGTGGCGCAGCCGTTGGGCGTGCGCCATTCCATGAAGGCGTAGGCCTGCGCATGGGTGAGCAGCTTGTGCTCGCGGATGGCGCGACGCACCTCGCCATGACTCAGGTCGGTACACGCGCACACGGCCTTGGTCTTCGGGGTTTCCTGGAAGTTGGAGCCCAGGCAATTCATCAGGATCTGCTCGACCAAGCCGGTGCACGAACCGCAGGAGCTGGCCGCCTTGGTGTGCTTCTTCACTTCATCGACGGTGAACAACCCCTGCTCGCTGATGGCTTTGACGATCGTGCCCTTGCACACGCCGTTGCAGCCGCAGACCTCGTCGCTGTCGGCCATCACGCTGGCGCGGTCCTGTCCGCCGGTGCCGGCGTCGCCCAACGCGCTCTCGCCGAAGATCAACTGGTCGCGCTGCGCCTGGATCGGCGTGCCGTCCTTGAGCAACTTGAAGTACCAGCCGCCATCGCTGGTGTCGCCGTACAGGCACGCACCCACCAATACGTCGTCACGGATCACCAGTTTCTTGTAGACGCCACCGGCCGGGTCGGACAGCACGATCTCTTCGCAGCCATCGCCGCCCATGAAATCACCGGCAGAAAACAGGTCGATCCCGGTGACCTTGAGCTTGGTCGAAGCGACCGACCCGCGATAGATGCCGATGCCGAACTGCGCCAGATGGTTCGCACACACCTTGGCCTGCTCGAACAACGGCGCCACCAGGCCGTAGGCAATGCCGCGATGGTTGGCGCACTCGCCCACCGCATACACCCGCGGGTCGAAGCTCTGCAGGCTGTCGTTGACCACGATGCCGCGCGAGCAGTGGATGCCGGCCTCTTCGGCCAGCCGCGTATTGGGGCGGATGCCGGCGGCCATCACCACCAGATCGGCCGGGATCTCGCTGCCATCGGCAAACCTGACCCCGATCACTTCGCCCTGCGCATTGCCCAGCAACGCGCTGGTGGCGGTGTTGAGGCGGAACTCCAGCCCGCGTGCACGCAGCGCCTGCTGCAACAGATTACCGGCCACCGGGTCGAGCTGGCGCTCCAGCAACCAGCCGGCCAGATGCACCACAGTGACGTCCATGCCGCGCAGCTTCAGGCCATTGGCCGCCTCAAGGCCCAGCAGCCCGCCGCCGATCACCACCGCGTGCTGCTTCGTGCGCGCGGTGTCGATCATGGTGCGGGTGTCCTGGATATCGCGATACCCGATGACGCCTTTCAAGTCATTACCCGGAACCGGCAGCACGAACGGGACCGAGCCGGTGGCGATCAATAACCGGTCGTATTCGGCCTCGGTGCCATCGGCGGCAATCACGCGGCGGCGCACCCGGTCGATGCGCGTGACTTCGGTGTTCAGATGCAGCTGGATGCCGTTGTCGCGGTACCACTGCAGCGGGTTCAACACGATATCGTCGAACTCCTGCTCGCCGGCCAGCACCGGTGAAAGCAGGATGCGGTTGTAGTTGGGATGCGGCTCGGCGCCGAACACGGTGATGTGGTACATGCCCGGCATCAGCTTGAGCAGTTCTTCCACCGTGCGGATGCCGGCCATGCCGTTGCCGATGACGACCAATCTGGGTTGCTTCATTGCCTGGATTCCTGTCGACATGTCAGACGCGTGCCGCGCCGGCGGTGGACCATTCGCTGCGCCACTGGGTCTTCACGCCAGCCAGCAAGCCCCAGCCGCCGAGTGCGAACGCGGCAAACAGCCACATGCCCAGGGCGTAGCTGCCGGTGTGCTGCTTGAGCACGCCCAACCCGGCGGCAAGTGCAAAGCCGCCGATGCCGCCGGCCATGCCGATCAACCCGGTCATCACTCCGATCTCCTGGCCGAACCGCTGCGGCACCAGCTGGAACACTGCGCCATTACCGGCGCCCAGGCACAGCAACGTCAGCACGAACAACGCCAGCGTGATGGTGGCGCCGCCTGCGCCAAACCCGGCAATGCCCACCAGCGTGGCCACCAGCAGATACACCGCCAGCAAGGCGCGGGTACCGCCGACGCGGTCGGCAATCACCCCGCCCAGCGGCCGCATCACCGACCCGGCCAGCACGCAGGCCGCGGTCGCCCAGCCGGCGGTACGCGCATCGAAGTCGAACTGGTCGTGGAAGTAGCCCGGCAGCGCGCTGGCAAAGCCGGAGAATCCGCCAAAGGTGATCGCGTAGAAAAACATGAAGCGCCACGCGTCGCGGTTGCCCACCAGCACGCGCCCATAGTCGGACCACTGCTTGCGTGCCACTGGCGTGGGCGCCTCCTTGGCGATGGAGGCAAACACGATTAGCGTCAGCACCAACGGGATGCACGCCAGCCCGAACACGTTCTGATAGCCGAACGCTGCCGCCAGCATCGGTGCGAACAATGCCGCCAGCACCGTGCCGGAATTGCCGGCACCGGCAATGCCCATCGCAGTACCCTGATGCTCGGGCGGATACCAGCGCGATGCCAACGGCAATGCCACCGCAAACGAAGCGCCGGCGATACCGAGCAACACGCCCAGCAGCAGCACCTGGCCCATGCTGTGCACGCCCAACTGCCAGGCACCGAACAAGGCCGCGATCACGGCAAGCTGCGCCATCACGCCGGCACGCTTTGCCCCGATGCGGTCGGCAAACATGCCCAGCACCAGGCGCAAGACCGCGCCGCACAGGATGGGCACCGCCACCATCAGGGCGCGCTGCTGCGTGTCCAGCCCCAGCGATTGCGCAATCGGCACCTGCAGTGGTCCCAGCAGATACCACACCATGAAGCTCAGGTCGAAATACAGGAAGGATGCGAACAAGGTGGGCGTGTGCCCGGATCGCCAGAACGAGCGCTGCATGGAGACCTCTTCGAGTGCGATGGCCAAAAAAAACGGCGCCCCTCCGGTAAACCGGAAGGACGCCGTTGTCCTGGATGCGTGCGGGTCGCCGTTGAACCGCTGCACCGTGTACATGTTGTTGCAGGCACGCCGTTGCGCCTGCACGTGAGTGCTACGCAATCACCGTGCCAACTTATTCACCGTGGCCTCACGGCATTACAAGTGATTGAAAAATATACGGTTGCGTGGGAGGCCCGTGGCTTTTCTAGGGGCACTGCAGTACCGCTGGCATCGTCCCATTCCCGGCTTTCGTGCAGTAATGCACCAAGACCGTGCGGTGGCCGTCGGGCACCGAGGTACTAGGTAGCGACGCCTACATCGCGTGCATCGCGCGTATTGCGATCGCTTGGCGATCCTCAAGTCTGGTCGAGGGCGCGGCCCTCACCGCTCGTGGGATTGAGCAATCGCGTAGCGACGCTCGCATCGTGCGTGTCGCGAGTGCTTGGCGAGCTTCACGTCTGGTCGAGGGCGCGGCGCCCTCACCGCTCGCGAGACACGCCGCAAGTACGTCCCTGTAGGCTCGGTGGCGGCATCCATGCCGCCACACGGTCCCGCAATCGGCGAGGACA